>JAGWZW010000017.1 GCA_018971835.1 Alphaproteobacteria bacterium | reverse complement strand
GACGCCTGCGCCCGAGCCAGCGAGCCCGCCCAGCAGCAGCCACAGTCCCATCTTGTAATCGACCGATTTCTTGCCGCCCTGACGCAGAGCGCCGACCAGCGAGGCTGCAGCGATCGGGCTGGCCTGGCTCGACACGGCGACGCCCGACGGAATTCCATAAAAAATCAGCAGCGGCGTGGTGACGAACCCGCCGCTGACCCCCAACATGCCCGACAGAAAGCCGACCGCCGTTCCCAAACCCAGCAGCATGACCCAATTGACGGCAACCTGAGCTATGGGGAGGTAGATTTCCATGTCGATCCACAACCAGGGGGAAGGCGCATTTGTAGCATGAAAGCGGCGCGACGCACCATTCCCGTGCTCCTGCAGCCGTGAGGCCGCGTTGGATGGCCGCGACGAGCCAAGTAACCGCAAAGGTCGTTGCTGATGGCAGGAGCCCTACCAGGCGGAGCCAGTCGCGACCGCTTCGGCGCGTACCTTGCTGCGCGGTTGCCGTGTGCGTGTCGTTTCTGCTGGGCGTACCGGCCATCGCCGCGGCGGGCCTGCATGAAATCTGGGAACTCGCGCGGGCCGGACTGCCCTTGAACGGCTGGACCACCCTCGGCGTCGGCTTGGTCGTTTCGAGCCTGTCCTCGTTCCTGGCAATCTGGGGACTGATGCGTTTCCTCGAACGCTTCTCCACCTGGCCGCTCGTCATCTACCGGGCGCTATTCGGTGTGTTGCTGATTGGCGGCGTCTACGCCGGTTGGTTCTAGGGGACGGGAGTCACCGGCTGATCCATGCTATTACATCGGGAACCGAAAGTGTGCTGGTGCAAGGGCGTTGGCAAATATCTTGAAGTGCCTTGCTTTTTTGTTGATAGGGGTGTCGAACCGATCTGGACACTCGTTGCACAGCGCCATTTTGCCCTCAGCAGGCGCAATCCGATCGGCTAACATCTGAACATGGCAATGATATCCGAGACGTTATCCAAGCGAAGAATGTACGGGCGGGGCGTGCCGATGGCGCTCGTCTCGGCCGCACTCTTTGGTGCCAGCACGCCTTTCGCTAAGCTTCTGCTCGGCAACGGTGTTAATCCCTGGTTGCTCGCCGGCCTGCTTTATTTGGGCTCAGGCATCGGTCTCGCCGGGATGCAACTCGTTCGCCGGCTCGCCTCCTTGCCGCCCTCGGAAGCACCCCTGCGGCGCGCAGATCTGCCCTGGCTCGGGCTTGTTGTCCTGAGCGGCGGCGTTGTGGGACCGGTGTTGCTGATGCTGGGCCTCGCATCGACTCCGGCATCGTCCGCTTCCTTGCTGCTCAATCTGGAAGGTCTCGCCACGATGGTCATTGCCTGGACCGTATTCCGGGAGAATGTTGACCGTCGCATCCTTATCGGCGCGTCTGCGATCCTGGCAGGCGCCATTGTTTTGTCCTGGCAGCACGGGCCATCGGGTTTCGGCTGGGGTTCACTGCTGATCGCAGGCGCCTGTCTTGCCTGGGGCATTGACAACAATCTCACGCGCAAACTGTCCGCCGCCGACCCCATTCAGATCACGACCGTGAAGGGCCTTGTCGCTGGCAGCGTCAGTCTCGCCTTGGCATTCGCCGCGGGCGCCGACTTGCCGGCCCCACGGGCGCTTGCGGGCGCCGCCGTTTTGGGCTTCTTCGCTTACGGCGTCTCGCTGGTGCTGTTTGTCTTTGCCTTGCGCTATCTCGGAAGCGCGCGCACCGGCGCTTATTTTTCGATAGCGCCTTTCATCGGCGCCGCGCTGGCCGTTGTCATATTCTCGGAGCCCGTCAGTCCGCAGCTTGCCGCGGCGGCCGTTCTCATGGGCATCGGTCTCTATCTGCACCTCGGCGAACGACACGCGCATGAGCACAGTCACGAAGCGATGGAACACGAGCACCAGCACATACACGACGAGCATCACCACCACGTGCACGCGCCGAACGATACGCCTGGCGAGCCACACACCCACCGCCACCGTCATGCCCCGTTAGCCCACTGTCACACGCACTTTCCGGATCTGCACCATCGTCACGGACATGGTTGACGGGCCTCGGCGGAATACAACTGTGTCCGAATGAGCGTGGCCGGCTAACCGCCTGCGCCAATCGGCCGTACGGGACGCGACGACAGGAGGTAGCGTTGTCGATTTGGAGGCCGCTACAGTTGGACAGTTTGTCCTGACGCACGCTGAGGATGCCATTACCGGCCTCGGGCTCTTGTCATCCGGTGCCACGCCCCCATCGGCGGGACACATCGTTTTGGTACCTGCCGTACGTCGGTGATTTTCTTCGACCTCTCCGTAGCGTAGACAAAAGTACCAAATCACCGCATTATTCGCCGTCACTTGACCCCATTTCCGGTCAGCACATAATTGATTTGCATCTATTGTCCTGGATCAAGCGTGCCAGCATCGGTTCCCGCAAGAATGTGATCGGAAATCCGCAAGGGCAAAAGGGGTGGCGAGTTGCCGTCCCATCATCATCGAGGGCCCGGTGTCAAAAGCTGAACGCCAATTCGATCGCACGATCCAGGCCAAGCTGGAAGCGTTGCAGCATGATCTTGCTGTTGCCGCCGAGGAATTACGCAAAGCCGGCAATATTTCCTCGCCCCGTGGAACTTCGACGGACGAAGTATTGACGGGCTTGCAGCAGGCACTCCAAGAATGTGCCGCCGTCGTGCGCGATCATGGCATGGGCACGATCAAAGCCTCCGGCGACACGCTCATTCAAGTCAGCCGCACACTTGACCAGGTAAGCGCCGTCCTGGGTAGCCTTAACGACTATCTCGATGTGATACGCGGAATATCGCAACCGTGATCGCAAAGCGCTCCTGGCTTCGCATTTGGCGCATACTTGGTCCGGGGCTGATTACCGGCGCCGCGGACGATGATCCCAGTGGTATCGCAACCTATTCGCAGGCTGGCGCCCAATTCGGTTATGGGCTGACCTGGACGATGTTTCTGACGCTGCCGTTCATGGCTGCGATTCAGATCATCAGCGCCTGCATAGGCTGGGGGACGCAGGCGGGTCTGACCCGCAACATTGCACAGCAGTTTTCCAAGCCCGTCGTATATTCTTTGGTTGGCCTGCTAATCATGGCGAATACGATCAACATCGCCGCCGACCTCGCGGCCATGGGCGACTCGTTGCGGCTGGTGGTTGGCGGACCAGCGATTTTTTATGCGGTAGCGTTCGGTGCTGCGTGCCTGGTTGCGGAGATATTCGTACCATATCACCGTTATGCCGGCTATTTGAAATTCCTGACGCTGGTGTTGTTCGTCTACGTCGCTGCCGCGTTCAGCACGCAGGTTCCTTGGGGCCAGGTTGCCCTGGCGACGATATTTCCATCGATATCGTTTGATCGCGACCTGCTGCTAACCGTGGTCGCAGTCTTCGGTACGACAATCAGCCCCTACTTGTTCTTCTGGCAAGCCTCCCAGGAAGCCGAGGAATCCTGGCTCAGCTACCGCCGGACGCATCAGGCCAAGGTCGGCCTGTCACGCGCCGCGTTCGGTCATGTTTCGCTCGATACGTGGACGGGCATGACGATATCGAACGTAATCGCCTTCTTCATCATCGTGACCACGGCGGCGACGCTTCATGCCCACGGCGTCACCGAGGTCAACACGGCGGCTCAGGCTGCTGAAGCCCTGCGGCCGATCGCCGGCCAGCTGACCTTCGCGCTCTTTGCCGCCGGCATCATCGGGACAGGGCTTCTCGCCGTGCCGGTGCTGGCCGGTTCAGCCGCCTATGCTGCTGCCGAGGCCTTCGGATTGCGCGGCAGCCTGGAGCTGCCGGCAAGCCGGGCACTCGGCTTTTACGGCATCATCGGTTCGGCAACGACGGCAGGCGCGCTGCTGGCAGCAACCAAAGTCGATCCCATTGCGATGCTATTCTGGACAGCCGTCATAAACGGCATCGTCGCGGTCCCCATCATGATCGCCATGATGCTGGTCGTCTCCGGCCGACGCGGGCAGAGCATCGTCGCGCTGCCGGGCTGGCTTAGGATTTTGGGTTGGCTCGGCTGCCTGTTGATGGGGCTCACTGTCGTCATGCTTGGATGGACGAGCGCATTCTGAGGGCCCGCTTGCAGCCTGATTGGTCCTAGCGGATATAGGACCGCAGCACCTCGACCAGTTCATCTGCCGCTTCGGCTTCAGCCCGCGATGGCTTCCTGCCCTCGTCGATCATGTGCATGTGGATGTGATCCTCCACGACCTCGGCCATGATCCCATTGATGGCGCCGCGGGCGGCGGTCAGAAGGCGCATGACTTCGGAGCACGCGGCTTCGGCATCCAGGGCGCGTTCGATGGCGTCGACCTGCCCCCTAAGACGGCGGACCCGGTTGAGGAGTTTCTGCCTGTCGGCGATCACGTGGGTCACGACGATCCTTTTTTCATATTATCCCCTCGGAGGGGCTTGGCGATATACCCAGGGGAGTATATATAGCGCGACAGAAGACGGGGCGAAAGCCGTGCAGGCAACCCTGTCTTCGAACCTGCGGCATGCCGCATGCCGTGGTCAACACAAGAGGAACTGATGAACCCGCGACCTAGCAGTCAGTCCGACGATTGCGACAGTAGACGCTTAGCGTCGAGTGTTTCACCCGCCGGACCGTCACATTGCTCGGGATGCGCTGCGACCGTGGAGCTGCCCACGCCAAGGGCATTGATCTAACGGAAGCTTGCCTCCCGGGCTTGGGCCGATCGCTCAAGTGCACAGGAGGCAAGAATGTTTCTGACCCTTATGAGGCCCAATCGGGCTTTTTCCGAGTTCGCCATTAGCTCGCCCGCTTTCGGAACAGCCACGCGGTCAACTGCTCGGCTGTACCTCAGCCGGTTATTCACCCGGCATGGCCGCCCGGCGAACCCTTCCGGCGCGCCAACCCTGACCACCAATTAACTCCCGACCTGCCTCAACGCGCGCGGGCGGACAACACCGCCACCCGCGCCTTGCGGTAGCCGCGCCTTGTCGTTCACGTCACCTGCTTATTGGAACTGCCGTCATGACGATTTGCGAACTCGAAACCCCAGTGGCCGAAGCCGTCCTGGATTCCGCCCATCTCGGCGATATCAGGGGCGCCTTCGGCACTATTCTCAAAACCGATACCGGACCGCGCCCGACCTGGCGCGCCCGGCTGATGACGCTGCTGGCGATCCTGGGGCCGGGCCTCATCGTCATGGTCGGCGACAATGACGCCGGCGCCTTCGGCACTTATACCCAGGCCGGGCAGAACTACGGCACCGGCTTGATGTGGACGCTGTGCCTTTTGATCCCGGTGCTTTACGTCAACCAGGAGATGGTGTTGCGCCTGGGCGCAGTGACCGGTGTCGGCCACGCCCGCCTGATCCTTGAGCGCTTCGGCAAGTTCTGGGGCGCCTTCAGCGTCATCGACCTGTTCCTGCTCAATGCCTTGACCATCGTCACCGAGTTCATCGGTATCACCCTGGCGCTCAAGTATCTCGGCCTGTCCGAGGTGTGGGGCGTGATCGCGTCCGCCGTGCTGGTGATGGCGGCGGCTTCGACGGGCGATTTCCGCCGCTTTGAACGCTTTTCGCTGGCGCTGGTGTTCGGCAGCCTGCTGCTGATCCCGGTATTCCTCATCGTACATCCGCCAATTCTGCAGGTGGCAAAAGATTTCGTTACGCCACAGATGCCGCGTGGGGCCGAGCTGAGCGACGTAATGCTCCTCGTCATCGCCATCGTCGGCACCACGGTCGCGCCCTGGCAGCTGTTCTTTCAGCAAAGCTATGTGATCGACAAGCGCATCACCCCGCGCTTCATCCGCTACGAGCGTGCCGATCTGTGGATTGGCATCGTGCTGGTGATCGTCGGCGCCATGGCGATGATGGCCTTCGCGGCAGCAGCCTTCGCCGGAAAGCCGGAGTTTGGGCACTTTGTCGACGCCGGTGCGGTCGCCGCCGGCCTGGGGAAATACGCCGGCCATGCCGCAGGCGTGATGTTTGCTATTGCCTTGATCGATGCCTGCCTCATCGGTGCCTCGGCCGTGTCGCTCTCCACCGCCTACGCCATCGGCGACGTGCTATCGCTGAAACACTCGCTCCATCGCAAGCCCGGCGAGGCTAAGGCGTTCTACGCGATGTTCTTCGGCCTGATCGTTGTGGCCGCTGCCCTGGTCCTCACGCCCGGCACGCCGTTGGGGCTGCTGACCAATGCCGTGCAGACGCTGGCCGGCGTTCTGCTGCCGAGTGCCACCGTGTTTCTTCTGCTGCTGTGCAACGACAAGGCCGTCCTGGGTCCGTGGGTCAATGGCTGGAAGCTGAACCTCTTCACCGGCGCGGTGATCGCCGTGCTGGTGATGCTGTCGGTCATCCTGACAGCCTCGGTGCTGTTTCCAGACATGGGTTCGTCACAGATCATCGGCATCCTGGCCGGCGGAACGCTCGTCGCTGTGGCAACGGCGGGGGGCCTGTATGTCGTTTCTGGCAAGGCAGACGGCCGGGAGGACGTCAATACTCGGATCGAGCGTCAGACCTGGCGCATGCAGCCGTTTGATCAATTGCCGCCTGGCCGGCTCACCACGCTTGGCCGCGTCTGGATGATCGTCTTGCGCGGCTACCTGGTCGTCGCGGGCGGGCTGGTGCTGATCCGTATCGTCCAATTGGCTGTCGGCTCGCCCTAATCCTGCCGGTTCGGGAGTAGCGCCAATGGCGATTCACAGTCGTGCACGCTCGACCCATGTCTTTTTCGGCGCGGTCGGCGTGGCCGTTGTCATGTGCGCGCCCGCCGCGGCGGCGGACAGCGGCGAAAGCTGGTCGCTGTATGGTCAGATGACGCTCGTAGAACAATACCACCCGGCATTTCGCTCGCCCTATCGCGGTGCGAACAGCCTCGACCCCGGCAGCCGAGGCAACGAGACCTTCGATATGACGGCCTACGCCGGCGTGCGCCTGTGGCCGGGCGGAGAACTGTACGCCAACCCGGAGATCGATCAGGGCTTTGGCCTCAGCAATACCCTCGGCGTGGCGGGATATCCGAGCGGCGAAGCCTACAAGGTCGGGAGTTCCGAGCCCTATTTCCGGCTGCAGCGCCTGTTCTTCCGGCAGACCTTCGATCTTGGCGGGGCCGCCGAAGCGGTCACGCCCGGCGCCAACCAGCTTGGCGCCACGCGCAGCGCGGACAACCTCGTCATCACGCTGGGCAAGTTCTCGGTCACGGACATTTTCGATACCAATCGCTACGCCCATGACCCGAGAGGCGATTTCCTGAACTGGTCGGTGATCGATGCCGGCGCCTTCGATTACGCCGCGGACGCCTGGGGCTACAGCTACGGCGTCGCCGCCGAGTGGACGCAAAGCTGGTGGACGTTGCGGGCGGGGCTGTTCGATCTCTCCCGCGTGCCCAACACCACCGCGCTGGAGCGCGGCTTCGGGCAGTTCGAACTGGTCGCCGAAGTCGAGGAGCGCCAGACGCTCTGGGGAGAGCCCGGCAAGCTGAAGCTGCTTGGCTTCCTGAACCGTGGCCGGATGGGATCCTATGCCGATGCGGTGCGCCTGGCGCAGCGCTCCGCGCGGCCGCCCGACACCGGCCTCGTTCGCCGTTACGGATCGCGGCCGGGGCTAGCCATCATTCTGGAGCAGCAGATCGCGAACAATCTCGGACTATTTTTCCGCGCCAGCCTCAATGACGGTAGCAAGGAGGCCTATGAGTTCACCGAAGTCAATCGCTCGCTTTCGGCCGGCGTCTCGCTCGATGGCGTCGGTTGGGGCAGACCGGACGACGTGGTGGGTGTTTCCGGCGTTATCAACGCACTGCCCGTTGCGGCGCAGCGCTATTTTGCGGCGGGCGGAATGGGCATTCTCATCGGCGATGGTCGTCTTCCCCGTTACGGGACCGAGGACATTGCGGAAGTCTATTACAGGGCGCAGGTGACTGAGCAGATTTCGGCCAGCGTCGATTACCAGTTCGTTGCCCATCCGGCGTACAACCGCGACCGGGGCCCGGTGTCGATCTTCGGCCTTCGGCTGCACGCCGAAATCTGAAGGCGTGGTGCCGCCGAAATCGGCCGATGACGCATATGCCAAACCGACAGGATGTCAGCTATGCGCCGCAGAGGCGTGCCACCGGTGTTCGACGCCGCAACCTATTAACCTTTGGTCCTTCGAACGGCGCTATATTTTCGTCGTGAGACCGGGCAAAGACAACAAATGACTGGCGGCAGCACGCCGGAGGGATCTGAAGCTCGTAGTGCCAAGCGCAGGCGAGTTCTCCTCGGCGGCAAGATCGTATATGGCGACGGCGCATTCACCTATGATTGCTCGATCCGCGATCTTTCCGCTTCCGGAGCCAGGATCGGAATCCCTGGCGCGGTCGTGCTCCCAAAACGCTTCCATTTGATCGATCTGCGACAGGCCGCTGGCTACGACTGCGAAATCGTATGGCGCAATGCGACCCAGACGGGCGTAACCATCCGAAATACGTTTTCGCTCGCTGACTTGTCAGATTCCAAGCTCGCCTTTCTGAGACGGCTCTACGTCGAAGCGTGTTTGCGCTGACGAGAACCGTTCCGCCGTTTCATGATGTAGGAAACATTCAGAACAGTGGCTTTCAAAGTTTAGGCAATAGAAGCTGGGGATCGCGATGTCTGCCGCAGTCAGGGCTGTAGGTCTGCTTGTTAGGACATTTTGTGACGATCTGGGCCATTTCGACTAAGGATGGCGGACAAAATTCGACGAACGATTCAAGGGCCGACCGTGACTGTGCATCCAGTACGGGCGGCTGCTTAGGTGCTTCTGCGAATCCGGCATTGCCGCTTTCTTGCTTATGCGCTTTGTCTTCTGCCACTTGGTACCCCCAGGGGAAGTGGCCGAAATATCCTCCCACGATGATGCTCAGGCAAGAAGAAGATCGACGGCGAGCTTCGATACACTTGCCTCGCATTATCGCTATGACAGAGAAGGTCGAGAAGCGGTCTCCTGCGGCGGAAAAACCCGCTACCTCGCTGATACACTCGGTGAGCGACAAAAAGCTGGCCACTGCCTTCATTACGCGGTTGCTGGCAACTGCCGACACAAACGCGCTCACCGCACCTCTGCATACTGAATCATGATCAGATGCACCCGCGCCGCGACGGCAGGGCGCCGGTCCGGTGTGCCACCTCCCACTACCTCACCTCGGCGCAGCCGAAGAAAATTTCGCTCACCCACACAGCCGCAGCCTTCGTTTCCCCGGCGAGAACCGTCATCCGGCCGCGATTGTGCTCCCGGATGACCCGGACCAGGATGCGCCGCGCCTCTCGGCTCATCTCGCCGGGCGAGCATCTCCCTCCGAATTCGCGAGCCACCGCATCCGTGGTCCGGATAATGACGACCTTCTTTTCTCCCGGTTTCTCCCTGCCGACCGTTGGCCAGAAGCCTTCATGTCCCATGCTGTTCGCGATGACCTGCCTCGTCGCCAGGGAGATCGCGACAGAGCGAGTGGTGGGCTTCTACACCCTGTCGTCCAGCAATGTGCCCTTGACCGAGGTTCCCGAGAAGCTGGCGAAGAAGCTGCCGCGCTATCCGACCATTCCGGCGGTGCTGATCGGCTGGCTTGGGCGGCACAGCGACTATGCCGGACAGGGACTTGGAGAAGCTTTGGTGTTCGACGCCGCCAAACGGTGGCGACCGCACCGATCGGCGCACACGCCATCTTCGCCGATGCTATCGATGACAAGGCGGCCGTCTTCTATGCGACCTTCGGCTTCACGCCCTTGATCCAGCAGCCACGCACCCTCTATCTGCTAATGGCGGCAGCGCTGAGCCTGCTGTCGCCGTGAACGGGTTCTGCTTGGCTATTCGCTGATATCCTGATCGCGGTGTCCACGACTCCGCCGACCGCACGCGCTTCGAGCGGCTGAACGCTGTCCTGAAAGCCGCGGACTGCATCATCCGCACCCGTCGCATGGATCATGCGCGCGGGAATCCTACGGTCTGCGCAAAGGTGACGAATTGCTGCGCCGGCAGTTTCAGGAGCTTGTCGAGCCTTGGATAATCGACCGCGCCGCGAAAAACCGTGGCAAGACCTTCAGAGGCACAGAAGAGATAGACATTCTGGCCGATGAAGCCCGTATCGACGCAGGCATAGACGCGGCTGTCCTCCGATGAGACGTCCATCATGCGCTCGCCATGGGCGACGTAAACCAAGTCCAGCGGCGCCGTGCCGACGAAGTCCTGCTGGCCTGTATCGGCGCGAACGTCCGCGGCCAGGTGGGGCAGCAACGTGTGCGACAGGGGATCGTAAAGCCACACACCGTCTGCCATGGCGGCATAGACGTCGATTACCATGATGTGCCGCCAATAGGGTGCGGTGCGATCTCCGCCGGGCCGGTTGATGCCGAAAGCGGCCCAGAGAAGGTCCGACAGCGTCTGCTGCGGCAAGGGCCGGTCCGAATATTCGCGCGTGGAGCGGCGCGATTTCAGCGCGGACATCAGCGGCATGCCGCCCTCCTGCCGCGGCGCGGGCAATTTTATGACTTCCTGCTTCATTCGTCCGGGCGCGCTCTTCGCGAGCGTCGCAGCGGCAATTCCAGCCTTGGCTCGGCGAGGGTTCATCATCGTTCCCCTGTTGGTCCGAAACCCGTCTGCCGGCAGAGGCCCAGGGCTGAGCGCTCTGGCGGCGGCGACAGACGCGATATCAATCTGCGTACAGGCCCGGAACCGCGGTCTTCCCGGCACCCGGGACAGCGCTTCACCTCAGGAAAGGTCGCGCACAAGATCCTTGAAGCGGTCCCATTCCGTGGCCGCCCAGATTTCGGTATGCGCATGGCCGAAGGTTCGGATGATGGTGGAGACGCGGGCGGCGGCGTCGATATCGGGAGCTTGAAAGACGTCAAGATAGTCGTAAGGCCCCAGCGTTGCAAAGCTGCTGCTCCATTCGACGCCCGAGCACTCCTTTCGGATTCGTTCCATCACCTCCCGTTCAAGCTGCTCCAGCTTTCTCGGTGAACGGACGGCTTCCGGACTAAGACGGGTGAGCATGATGAAGGTCGGCATGGCAGCGTCCTCCAGATGCTGCTTTATGCCGTCGGCGGGCCGAACGCGTGCTGATCCTGATCAAAATCCCGTTCCTGGCGTGCAACCTGCATGAAACTCGTTCATTCTTGCTGCACTGACAGATCTGTGAGGACCGCCTTGTTCGTGCCGCTTGGAACCAGTCACCTTGTCGCTCTCGCGCTCGTCATGACCGCTGCGGCCGGTTTCATCGCGGCCGTACGGCGGCGGAATGTTCCCAGGCTGGTTCGCGCCGTACGGGCCGCACTGGCGGCGCTGCTGGCGGGGAGTTGGATGGCCTGGGTGATCTTCGTCTATGCGCAGGGTTGGAGTTCGGTCGGAACTCTCCTGCCCATGAACCTTTGCGACTGGGCAACCATCGTCGTGGAGATCACGCTTCTGTTCCCCAACCAGCGAAGTTACGAACTCGGCTATTTCTGGGTTCTCGGCGGGACGCTGCAGGCGCTGGTCACCCCGGCGCTCGCGCTCGATTTTCCCAGTCCTGCCTTTGTGATCTTCTTCGCCCTGCACGGCGGCGTCATGGTGTCGATACTGTTTCTCACCATTGGCGTGGAGATGCGCCCCTGGCCGTCTTCGATTCCGCGGGTCGCTTTCTGGTCGCTCGTCTATCTGGCAACCACGCTGACGATAAACGCGCGCTTCGGAACGAATTTCGGCTTTCTGAGCGCCAAACCGCCCGAACCCTCTCTTCTCGACTACCTTTCACCCTGGCCTATCTATATCGTCGAAGAAATCCTACTCGGCGGAGCCATCATTGTGTTGCTTTACGCGCCCTACTTGATCCATGACCGGATCGCGGCCCGGCGGGCACGGCTTTGACTGTGCGGTCAACCAGCCGCAGTGGGCCGCGACACCAAGCGCAAGCGATCAGACGCGGCCTGCGGGACCGGGTAATTTCGACCAGTCAAGGCCCAACTCGCTGCAGACCTGCTGCGCGGTGTGCGCGTCCAAATCCTCATGCGTGCCGCCAAGCGGCAGACGCGACACGCGCCCTTCGCGCCGGACGATCAGGTCGGGATGCCCCCCGGATCGCCCCCGGTCGTGGGATTCGATGTGACAACCCTGCTCGGCAAGCCATGCTCGAAAAGTGTCGCTACGCATAGGGGCTCCCGATCGGAATGTTCCGCCTTCATTCCGAAATTCGATAGATACGAAATCATTTTGCTTGCGAGGTCGAGCCCGCATCTTGAGCTAAGTCAAATCGCTTGCCTTGCGCGCGCGCAATCTTGCGCAAGGATATGTCCGCCTGCATCCGGCGAACGCTGGACAAAGAGGTTCATGCGGTTACGCCGGGTTTGTCCATCATGAGAAAGCTTGCACTTTCCGAGGTCTACCAGCTGCTGGAGCCGGGCCCGGTCGTTCTGCTGACGACGGCGCGCGCGGGCCGCGCCAATGTCATGACCATGTCCTGGCACATGATGGTGGACTTTGAGCCACCCCTCATCGCCTGCGTCATCAGCAGCAACAATTACAGCTTCGCAGCCCTGCGACGGACCGGCGAATGCGTCATTGCCATCCCGGCGGTCGGTCTGGCCGACAAGGTTGTGAAAGTCGGCAACGCATCCGGCCGCGACCTGAATAAATTTGCAGCATTCGGCATAACCCCAAGACCGGCGGCGCGCGTGGCCGCGCCGCTCATTGCCGAATGTTTCGCAAATCTCGAATGCCGCGCCGTCGATACGCGCATGGTGAACAAATACAATCTCTTCATCCTGAAGGTTGTCCAGGCCTGGCGCGACCCTGCGCAGAAGGATCCCCAGACGATCCATCACCGCGGCTATGGGGCTTTTGCCGTCGATGGCGAGACGATCAATCTCCCCTCCAAAATGCGATAAGCGCGGAGATCGCCCGGAATATAGACTGATCGGCATCAACTCTGCCGATGGCCCGGACGCTTAAGCTTGTTTCGCAATGAAAGCTGCCGCGGAACCTCGCGCGACGGCTCATCCCGGCCCTCCGGATGACGGCCCACTGGAACATCCGCGTTCTCCTGGACGACTTGGCGCGCCGCGGCAACAAGCCCGCGTTGATGGCGATCCAAAACGGCCTGATCCGAGAGCTCTCCGGCGACGACCTCGCAAGCCGCGCCCGTTCTCTTGCGAGCTCCCTTCTGCGCATGGGGGTCGCACCGGGCGATCCTGTCGCACTGATCGGACCCAACGGATTTGAATGGGTCATCGCCCGATTGGGGATCGGCGCCGCAGGTGCCGTCGCGGTTGCTATCGACGAACAGGCGACAGAAACCGAGATTCGTTCCATTCTTGCGAAATCGCAAGTCCAGCGCGTTATCTGCAGCATCGAACATGTCAGAGCCCTGCAAAGTTTTAGCTCCACGTTGGAGATCATCGCTTTTGGACGCCAAACGATACCACCCGGCGTGAAGGACTTCGCCTCATTGATTTCGGCGACTGTCGAAGCGTTGCCGCAAATCGATCCTGGTGCGCCAATCATGCTTGCCTATACCTCGGGTACTACCGGGACACCCAAGGCTATCGCCCTCACCGGTCGCAATGTTGCGACGAATATCGAAGCATTAATTGCCGCAAACCTCGTCGGAGTGCGCGATTACGTTCTCCTGCCCTTGCCATTGCACCACGTATATCCTCTCGTTATCGGGCTTCTGACGGCACTCGCGGCCGGCGCAACGGTCGTGTTTCCCGAATCCGTCACCGGGCCGGACATTCTGGCGGCGGTACGGCTCGCCGGCGTCACCATGATCGTCGGCGTGCCGCGTCTCTATGGCGCGATCTGTTCCGGCTTGCTCGCCCGCGTCAACGCTGCCGGGCGTGCGCCCCGCACCCTGTTCCACCTGACTGTCCGGGCTTCGGCTGCACTCCGGCGTACAACAGCATTGAACCCCGGCCGCCTTCTGTTTTCCGGTTTGCGCAAGCGCTTCGGCGAACATCTGCGGCTGCTTGTATCTGGAGGGGCACGGCTGGACGCGGATATCCTCGAGACGCTCGTAGGCCTCGGTTTTAATGTCAGATCCGGCTACGGCCTCGCCGAAACGGCCTCCATGTACACCGCCAACCTGCCGATGCATACGCGCTGGGGCAGCGAAGGCAAGCCGATCGCCGGTGAGATTCGGATAGGCGCTCCGGACAAAACGGGCACGGGCGAAATCGAGCTCAGGGGGCCACAGCTATTCTCGCATTATCACGACAACCCCGAGGCGACACGCGCTGCTTTCACCGCCGATGGGTGGTTCCGGACAGGCGACCTCGGGTATATCGACCGTGACGGCTATCTCTTCGTGACCGGGCGCGTGAAGGAAACGCTCGTGCTCGGCGGCGGAAAGAAAGTCAACCCGGACGATCTCGAGCGCGTCTATGGCGCGAGCCCCTATATCCGCGAGATCGCGATTCTCGAGCGCAAAGGCGCGCTGGTGGCGCTGGTGGTGCCATCCCTGGACACGGCGCGCGCCGGCGGCGCCGCCCACATCGATACGGCGATCCGCGTCGCGCTGACAAGCCGGGCCCAGGCATTGCCGCCCTATCAGAGACTCGCAGGGTTTGTGATCGTTCGGGAGCCCTTGCCGCGCACAAGACTCGGCAAATATCGGCGGTTTCTGCTGCCGCAGATATACGAGACGGCCGAGCATCCTTTGCGGCAGGCAGCGCCGGCACAGCCCTCAAGCGAAGACAAAAGGCTTCTCAACCAACCGCTTGCGCGCCAAGTCTACGAAATCATGAAAAGCCGATATCCGGACAAGAACCTGTCTCTGGATGCGAGCCCGCTTCTCGATCTCGGCATCGATTCCCTGGAATGGATCTCCTTCGGTCTCGAGCTTCAAGAGACTCTGCACTTGCGTCTGACGGAAAATGCAATCGGAAACGTCACGACCGTGCGCGATCTTCTGCTCGCGGCGCTCAACGCCGTCCCGGCACCTGCCCCGCATCCGGCCGAGTCCCGCGACTGGACGGCCCCCATCGGACCGGCGACGATGCTGTTCGGTGCGGTTCTTTACGCGCTGGATTGGTGTGTCATGCGGGCACTTTTCCGCCTTGTGGTCCGGGGCAGGGAAAATCTTCCGAGGCAGGGCAATTTCGTTCTGATCGCGAACCATTCCAGCTACCTCGATGCTCCCGCCCTGGGCGCGGCGCTCGGATACAGGACTGTGCGCAGGTGTTATTGGGCCAGTGATCCCGTCGTCCTGTTTTCCAAGCGGTGGCACTGGCCCTTCCTGCGAGCCATGCAGTGCTACCCCATCTTTGAACGCGAGCCGGCGCATTCTCTCGCAGTCAGCGCGGCCATCCTTGAATGGGGAAACAATCTCGTCTGGTTTCCTGAAGGTTGGCGTTCGCCGGACGGAAAACTGCAGTCGTTTCTACCGGGCATCGGTCATCTGCTGGCGCGCGTTCCGACGACGATCGTACCGGTACATATTGCAGGAACATTCGAGGCATTGCCCCGTGAGCGGAGCCTGCCGAGGCTTCGTCGCATTCGCGTCGTGATCGGAGATCCGATTGCGCCTGACAGGTGGCTAGCACTTGTGGCCGCTAAGAAGGACGCGCCCCAGAAGATTGCAGATTTATTGCAAGGGGTTATCGAAAACCTGGGCCGCCTGACGGCCAAGCCGGGTAAAACCTGAAGCCTTAACTGGGCCCACCAGGCCGAGGATGACGCCGAGCACGGGAAGCCGGAGAATGCGGCGGCGTGCGCGGCGGAGCAGCTTCGCCGCAAAGATGACCACGATCGCTGCAGGCGCGACAGCCCTGGCGCTGTTTCTTGCCGGCTCGGGTTCGGCGTGGTGCCAGCAGATCGAAGAAATCACGGTGACGGCGCCGCGCCAGGTGCACCAGACCTACGTGGTCGGCCGCTCGCCGACGACGGGCGCGCCGATCGAGGTGACGACCATCTCGCGCGCTGTCAGTTATGCGGACCTAGACCTTGCCAAGCCGTCCGGTGCGGCGAAACTAAGGAACCGCATTGACGATACGGCCAAAGACCTCTGCAAGGAACTCGACAAGCTGTATCCCATGGAGCCGAAGGACCGGGTGTGCGCCAAGAAGGCCGACGACGGTGCGATGGAACAAGCCGACAAGGCCATAGCCGCCGCAGGCAGGTGACCCTCGCGGGGCCGCGCGAAGCCGGACGCGCGCCGCCGGCCGGCTGACCGCGGCAGGTCGGTTTTGCGGGCCGGGCTGTTGCGTCCGATCAAAGTCGCGCGCAGAATCGTATTGTAACAATTCCTAATGACAATACCGCCAATCGCTGGGCGCAAGGTCGCGTTCCACGTACACGGGTTGACCAAGACCTACCGCTCCGGCGCCGTAGAGGTGCGGGCGTTGCGAGGCATTGACCTCGACGTCTTCGCATCCGAGATTTTGGTCCTTCTCGGCCCGTCCGGTTCAGGAAAGTCGACGTTTCTGAACATCCTGGGCGGACTGGACAGCCCGACGTCGGGCGAGGTTTTCTTCCGCGACCACGATCTGGCCCACATGAGTGCTCGCGCGCTGACGCTCTATCGCCGCGATCATGTCGGCTTCGTGTTCCAGTTCTACAACCTGATCCCGAGCCTGACCGCGCGCGAGAACGTGGCGCTGGTTACCGAAATTGCGGCGAACCCCATGAAACCGGAAGATGCACTCGCTCTCGTGAACCTTTCCGATCGTCTCGACCACTTTCCCGCCCAATTGTCCGGCGGTGAACAGCAGCGGGTCGCCATTGCCCGCGCGATTGCCAAGCGGCCCGAAATTCTTCTTTGCGATGAACCGACGGGCGCGCTCGATTCGCCGACCGGCGTGATCGTTCTCGAGGCGATCGAACATATCAATCGCGAATTGGGAACGACCTCGGTCGTCATCACGCACAACGTCGCCATCGGCGATATGGGCATGCGGGTCGCGCACTTCGCAAACGGCAGCATTGCCAACGTTGTGGAGAACGCGGCGCGCCGCCCGGCGCGCGAACTGAGCTGGTGAAGCATGCGGGCGCTGGGACGGAAGCTGTTTCGCGATTTGTGGCATATCAAGGGGCAGGCGCTCGCCATTGTGTCAGTCATGGCCTGCGGTGTCGCGATCGTCGTCATGACATTCGGCGCCATGACATCGCTGGAGCAGACCCGTGATACATATTATGAAGAATATCGCTTTGCCGATGTCTTCTCGCAGCTGAAGCGGGCACCGCTCCGAGTCGCGACGGAAATTTCCCGGTGGCCCGGCGTGGCCGCTGTTGAGACGCGCATCACCCACCATGCCCCGATCGAGGTTTCCACCCAAGCGCGGCCCGCGGCAGCGCTTCTGATCTCGTTGCCGAAGAGTGGTCGGCCGAGACTGAACCGGATCGCCCTGCGGCAGGGCCGGCTTCCGGCGAAAGGGCGCTACGAAGCGGTGATCAGCGAGAACATGGCCAACGCGCTGGGACTTGCGCCGGGAAGCCGCATTGCGGTGACGATGGGAGGGCGCCGACGCATGGTGACGATCTGCGGGATCGCGCTGTCACCGGAGTTCGTCTATGTGCTGGGCCCCGGCCAACTCGTTCCCGACGACAAAACCTTCGGGATATTGTGGATGGACCGGCGTCTCCTGGAGGCCGCCTACGATCTGGACGGGGCGTTTAACGACGTCAGCATCTTGCTGACCTCCGGCGCCTCGGAACCGGACATCATCCACCGGCTCGATCGTCTTCTTGCACCCTATGGCGGCACCGCCGCCTATGGCCGTGCGGATCAGACAAGCGATGCCTTCATCGCCCAGGAACTCGATCAACTCCGGACGATCGCGTTCGTAATCCCGCCGATCTTTCTCGGCGTGGCGGCGTTCCTGATTCATTTGGTGATGTCGCGGCTCATCGAGACGGAACGCGAAGCGATCGGATTGCTTAAATCGTTCGGCTACACCAATTGGGAGGTCGGCCGACATTATCTGATGTTTGCCGCCCTTATCGCGGCGGCCGGTATCGTTCTGGGATGCGTCATTGGCCTGTGGCTCGGTCGCTGGATGACCGGCATGTACCAAGACTATTTCCGCTTTCCGTTCCTCGAATACCGCCTCGATCGTGCCGTTTTTGTAACCGCCAGCGCCACGTCGCTGGCGGCGGCGCTGGTCGGGACGTGGTCCGCCGTGGCGCGGGCCGTGCGGCTGGCGCCGGCTGCCGCCATGTTGCCGCCCGCACCGCCGGTCTATCGCCGCACTCTGATCGAGCGGCTGCATCTGGGTCGTTTCGTTTCCATACCGACGCAGATGATCGTTCGCCACATTGAGCGGTGGCCGCTGCGCGCCTTTTTCACAAGTTTCGGGGTAGCGATGGCGGTGACGCTGCTGGTCGGGCTCTTCTTCTTTTTCGACGCCATCGATGAGATGGTGGACGGCTATTATTTCTTCACAAACCGGCAGGACGCGGTGATCGGTCTTTTGGAAGAGCGCAGCGAACGGGCCCGGTTCGAGATTGCCCGTCTGCCCGGAGTCCGCGCGGTCGAGCCGGTGTCGGAGGTTCCGGCACGCCTGACACATGGCCATCTGTCCCAGCGCCTGTCGATCACCGGTCTTCAACCCGGCGCGGCGTTCCGTGCCTTCCGCGATGCAGATGGACGAGCGTTCACCTTGCCGACATATGGCATAGTCCTGTCCGACAAGCTGGCAAATCTTCTCGATTTGCAGGCAGGCAAGCGGGTCGACGTCAGCATCCTCGAAGGGGCCCGGCGTTCGGCGCGGCTCCCGGTCGTTGCTGTCGCGGCCGAGGATGTCGGGCTGTCCGCCTATATGGACCGCAAGGCGCTTGGCTACCTGGCCGGCCAAAGCGGCAGCGTCACAGCACTGCAGGTATTGACCGACGCCACTGCGCAGACAGTGATGATGGACCGGCTGAAGATGTTTCCAGCAGTTGGCTCGATCTCGACACGCACGGAAGCCATTCGTTCGCTACGAAGCATGATGGCCAAGAGCATGACGATCGTCATCGATTTCTACATCGCGCTGGGCGCGATCATCGCCTTCGGCGTCATCTACAATGCCGCGCGCATCGCCCTTTCGGAACGAGGGCGCGAGCTCGCCAGCTTGCGGATCCTTGGGCTTACGCAAGGCGAAGTGACTTACATTCTTCTGGGTGAACTCGCTCTGCTGGTAATCGCGGCATTGCCGGCAGGCTGCATCATGGGATACGGCTTGGCGGCGTTTCTGAGCCAAGCGATGGAAACCAAGCTCTTTCGCGTTCCCTTCGTGGTCGCGCATTCGACTTATGGGACGGCTATGGCGATTGCGCTGGCATCGGCGGCAGCCTCTGCTGCGGCAGTCGCTTGGCGGATCAACCGGCTCGACCTCATCGCTGTCCTGAAAACGCGGGAGTAGCCGATGTCCCCAGTGAGGCGGCGTATACTCATCTGGTCGACGCTGGGAGCGCTGGTTGCTTCAGGCCTAGTGTGGAGCTTCTGGCCGGAGCCCGTACAAGTCAACATGGCAAGGGTAACGCGCGGCCCCATGCAGGTAAGTGTCTCGGACGAAGGGCGCACACGCGTGCGCGAAGTCTATCGGGTTTCTGCACCTGTCAGCGGCCAGCTTCTCAGAATCGACAAGCACGCGGGAGATAACGTGGTTGGCGGTGAAACGGTTGTCGGGGATTTGTTGCCCACTGCACCGAGCTTTCTGGACGTGCGGAGCCGCGCGCAGGCCGAGGCGGCCGTCAAATCTGCCGAGGCGGCGAAGGATCTGGCCGCCGCGGAGGTGCGACGGGCCAAGGCGGAACAGGCATTCGCGGTTTCCGATCTCAAACGGGCACGAGCGCTGGTGGCCGGTGGGGCGATTTCCAAGGCCGATCTAGAGCACGCAGAACTGGCGTATGCGACCAAGGCGGCCCAGGGCGCTAGCGCGGAAGCCGCGCTAAAGGTCAAGGACTTCGATCTTCAGACTGCAAAAGCCCTCTTGATGAACCCAGGCAGCACTGCCGCATCGGCCCGGCAGGCGGCGAGCATAGCCTTGCTGGCGCCTGTTTCCGGGCAAGTCCTTCGGGTGCTGCACGAAAGCGAAGCCGCCGTTGCGGCGGGAACGCCGCTTTTCGAAATCGGCGATCCCAAAGATCTTGAGGTTGTGGTCGAATTGATTTCCGAGGACGCCGTCAGCATCCGCCAGGGGGCGCCGGCAACGCTGACCGATTGGGGCGGTACCACGCCGTTAAAGGCGCGCGTGCGCCTGGTGGAGCCGTCGGGCTTCACCAAGATCTCGGCCCTGGGCGTTGAAGAGCAACGGGTAAATGTCTTGCTGGACATTGTCGAACCACATTCAAGATGGGCATCGGTTGCCGACGGATTCCGCGTCGTTGCGCACATCGTAATATGGCAGTCCGAGAACGCGCTGCAGGTTCCTATCTCGGCAATTTTCCGGAACGGGGCCGGCTGGGCGGCGTTCGCTGTCCGGAACGGACACGCCCGGCTGACCGCTGTTCGGATCGGTCATGTCAATGACGAGACGGCGGAAGTTCTCGCCGGGCTCAAAAAGGACGAACCGGTGATAGTCCATCCCAGCGACCGGGTGCGAAACGGCGTACGCGTGGAGGTCAGGTCAGCCTCGGAGTAGGCGCGATTCGCATTGACCTGTATCGAAGATTATGTGGAACATAATAACAGCAATATCGGAAGCGCGCCAAAAACTAGGCTTAACTCGATAGTTGAACAGCTCAGGTCGCAAATTGCGCACCCCTTCGCCGTCATCATCCTCTCGCTGAAGCGCCGCCGCACATGGCCAGCATCAATTTCGGCGGCGCATAGAACGCCAGATTAGCCATCCTGGCGAACAGAATGCCGCGCAGCAAATTGTTTGCGCTGCGGCGGTCAACATTACAACGCACCGATTCCAAGCACGGCCATTTTGGAGAAACTCCCGACTTCTCCATCTGCGTAATGTCCGACCGCGTAGAGCCATAAGTGGAAGTTTAGCGTCAAGGCGCGAGTTTAGAGACGGCGCATATTCGTCCGCTCGCTCCTGACGGTTGACGGTGATCGTCCAAGCACGCGTTGAAAGGTTCGGTTCATGTGGCTTTGGTCGCAGAAGCCAACTGCCAAAGCGATCCGGCAAAAGTTTGTATCTGTCTCCCGCAGCAGGCGGGAGGCACGCTCGACGCGCAACCGAGCGGCCGTCCCGCGCACCCCTTCTCCAATGATCATCCGATAAGCCGTTCCGAACCATGAGGGATGGCGGTCTGCAGCCTTCGCCAATTCAGCGACAGTTAGAGATGTGTCGTCTCTGAGGCGCCGGCTGGTCGGGTCTTGCCAACTAGCTCCGGGGTTGTGCGTTGGCGGGGCGTTTCGCTGGACGAACTGGCGGACGGCGTCCAACAGCGCTTGTTCGCTCATATCGCCCCCGCATTGGAGGGCGAGCGCGCGTGCGGACGCCCCCGCGCTTCCGCCTACCCATGATACAACGGGAGCATCGGGGAGCCTGACCTGGCCAAGCCAACGTGGGTCAAATTCAATCTCGATTTGCTCGAAACCTTCAGGCCCCACTGTGTTGCGGTGCGCGGCTCCAGCTCGGTAGAGAACTGCCGACGGTACAGATATGAAACGCTCGCCGGCGTCAGTGCGATTAAGGTAAGCCCCCATAACAAACAAGGAAAGCACAGGCCACTCGTGGGCGTGCTCGGGCACTTCGGCATCACTCGGATCGATTATTCTTGTTACCGTAACGCCAGAGAAACGTTGTTGCATTGGGCAGGGGTCGCTTGGCATGCTTGTCACATATATAGGCGCTGTAGTGCCGTTGGCCAATGGAGGCAGACGCAGCGACGTCAACAACCTTGAATCCGTCCAATACGGCAGCGCCCCAGCAGCTATGTTTGGTTTGTCGGGCTGCGGCCGTGCCCACGGATTGCGTTAATCCAAACAGCGGACTTTAAGACATGCTGCTTTCAAGGTTTTTCCGAACGTCTCAGCGGCGGATCATGCAGCCGACCGCCTTGTTCCTTGTTGCGTCCGCGCTTGCGGCGATCCCACCAATGGCGGCGGCAAAACCGGCGCTGAATTGTCACGTTGGCAGCTACCGCCTGGCCGACGGCGGTCTTGTCGATATCGCGCCATCAGATGGCGACACCTTGCGCTGGCGCCGCTTCGATGGAACTACCGGTCAGCTGCGTCGGCAATCCAAGGGGAAATGGTTGAGCACCGAGGGCTGGACCAATCGCAATGACGGCAAACTTGTCTCGTTCTCTGGTTGCAAAATGGGGCGGATCGACTTCAACGGAATAACTGGCCGCGAGATCGCATTCGATATCACTAATATGACTTTTCAAAGCCATGACACGCCGCTCGCGGGCCGGCTCGTTCTGCCTAAAGGAACGGCAAAGGTACCGGTTGTCATCTTGGTGCATGGGTCAGAGCAGGATTCGGCGCTGGTCTATTATGATCTTCAGCGCATGTTGCCCGCCGAAGGCATCGGCGTGTTCGTGTATGACAAGCGCGGCACAGGACTTTCCGGCGGCACGTACACGCAGGACTTTAGCCTTCTGGCCGACGATGCCGTCGCGGCGATGCGCGAGGCGCAGCGATTAGCCGGAGAACGCATGGGGCGCATCGGCTATCAAGCGGGCAGCGAAGGTGGGTGGGTCGCACCAATCGCGGCCAACCGTGCCCCCGTCGATTTCGTGATCGTCTGCTTCGGGCTGGCGGTTAACGTAATCGATGAAGACCAGGAAGGTGTCGAACTGCAAATGCGGGAAAAGGGTTATTCCGCTAAAGTGATTTCGCAGGCCAAAGAGGTCGCTCGGGCCGCCGAGACCGTGATCGCCAGCGGCTTCACTCGCGGGTTTACACAGTTCGCGGCCGTGCGGAAACGCTACGAGAAACAACCTTGGTACAAGGACGTGCGTGGGGATTACACATGGTTGCTGCTGCCCTACTCAACGGTGCAGCTACGGGCGATGGCACCGAAATATAGATGGAACACGCCATTCTATTATAATCCGATGCCGACCTTGCGCGCCGACAAGGTGTCACAGCTGTGGATATTAGGCGGCGAAGATTACGAGGCCCCCAGCGCAGTTACTAGCAAGCGCATCAAGTCGCTTATCGCCGAGGGAAAGCCGTTCACGCTTGCGTTCTATCCACATGCGGAACATGGCATGACACTGTTCGACAAGACGCCGGATGGACAACGCGCCTCGACGCGCTACGCACCGGGCTATTTCGCTATGATGCGCGACTTCATTCTCTATGGCCGTCTTGTTGGCCCGTACGGCGATTCCATTCTCACTCTGAAGCGCGGGTCGACCGAACGTGATGACATTCCGGCAAAGGGGCACTGACAATCGCCATCACGAAGGTCTGAACGAAACTCGCAGATTCGCATGCCGCCCGCAGGACTGCCGCGGATGTCGTGATGCAGCCCCTCCCCAGCCCCGTCGCGCTGTATACCCAAGTGTATACCCGACGAGTTCTGGCCCTTAGAAGGGCTGCATATTTTGACAATAGGTCTTTGATTTTATTGGTGGGTGCACCAGGACTCGAGCCTGGGATCCGCTGATTAAGAGAGATCAGCCCTACCCGAAGATTGCCTCCTGCCTGCTGACCGCATCCTCTTTGCCCATTCAGACCTGATGTCGAAGCGCGGCGATGGCCCTGACCGGCCTAGCATGCCCCTATTCATCCTCGGATTGCCTCATGCAGACCGACGCCATTGATCGCTGCAGACACCGTACCGAAATCTAGCCAAGACACGGACTGAAAAGTCAAAGCTGAATGAGGGCGCACTTTGCGCATTCAACACCGCCTGTAGGCGGGCCGGCATGCGCATTGGATTGGGCGGTACGTTTGGAGGTCCGGTATGCACGAGATCAAGAATTCGACAGCTGGGGGAGTCCCGTTCCGCGAGCGTCTGACATGCACAATTCTAGAGGCGTGCGAGGTAACAGGCCTAGGCCGGACCAAGCTGTACGAGCTGATCGATGCGGGCTTACTACAAACAACCACCGTTGGCCGCCGTAGGTTGGTGAATGTCGATTCGCTGGTGTCGCTCCTTCGCCCGGCGACAGGGCGCAACACGCAATCTGGCTAACCCTGTCCGCCAGCAGCCGGCTTTCAACTGGCTGATAAGCGTTTGCGCATCATGCAGATCACCCGCCATGCCGTACGCCTCGCGCATCATCGGACGCGTGCACAAGGGCTTCATAATGCGTTCGCAATTTGCTAAAGTTCGCCATGTTCGCTCGCCGGAAATTCGAAATCGGGTTTTCTGGGTAGGGTGATGGGTACAGAAAGTGCCGCCTGCTAGGTGTTTGTAACGCAAGGGCGATTTCGAGCATGGGGCGGACTCCGGCTCCGCCAAAAAAGCGAATCCCCGGTGTTCGCAACCCCAGAAATTATTCCTCTAGAACAATAGCTTATAACAAGTGCGTGCCCAGAAATGTTCCCGCTCTGCCGCGCCGGGCCACCACCCATGCCCCTACCTGTAGGACCACGGGCGCGGGACCGGGCGGCTCAAACGGCCCTCGCCGGGACAGCAAACGGTCATCCCCATTCCCGGACCGGACGGCGCTCGATCCAGAACCGTTCGATCTGCTCCAGGCTGTGGCCGCGGGTTTCTGGAACGAAATGGAATGCAAAGAGCCAGCCGACGACGCTCAGCCCCGCATAGATCAGGAAGGTCGTTGCCGGTCCGAGCGCCTGCAGCATTTGCAGGAAGGTAAGCGCAACCAGAAGATTGAACCCCCAATTGGCAACGGTTGCCACGCCCATAGCGCGGCCGCGGACACCCAGCGGGAAGATCTCCGAGATCAGCAACCAGAAGATCGGGCCCAGGCCGATGGCAAAGAATCCGACATACGCCATCACGCTCAGCACGGCGATCCAGCGAAAGCCTGGCAGCGCGCCGCCATAGGCAAACCCGACCGCAAAGATGAGAAGCGACACGGCCATGCCTGCCGTTCCGGTCAGCAGCAGCACCCGGCGCCCTGCCCGGTCGATAATGCGCAAGGCCACGACGGTAAGAAGCACATTGACGACGCCCACGCCCGCCGTCGCCAGGATCGATGCCGATGCCGAGTGAAAACCCGCAGCCAGAAAGATGGTCGGCGCATAATAGATCACAGTGTTGATGCCGGTGACCTGTTGCAGGATCGCAAGGCCGATCCCGATGAAGAGCGGCCAGCGCATGGCGGGCGCACGAAACGCGCGCCATCCCGGCGCATTCCGCTCGAGTGCCAGATCCTCCCTGATGTCTGCGATTTCGCAGTCGATATCCGCGTCTTCGCTCCGCGCCCTGAGAAGAACGGTGCGCGCCTCGTCCAGCCGGCTGCGCTTGACGAGCCAGCGCGGAGACTCGGGAAGAACCAGCATCCCGCAGGCCAAAACCAGGCCGGGAACCGCGCCCAGCCCCAGCATCCACCGCCAGGCACCACTATCGGCGAATGTCATATCGACAATGTAGGAGACGAGGATTCCGATGGTGATCGCAAGCTGGTTCAGCGAAACCAAAGCGCCGCGCCGCGCCGGGGGCGCCAGTTCCGCAATGTACAGCGGAGCGACGAAGGACACCACGCCGATGCACACACCGATCAGCACGCGCGCGCCGATCAGAACCTCAACGCTCCGGGCAGCGGCCGACAGGAGTGCGCCGCCAACAAACAGAAATGCCAGCACCAGCATCACGGGACGCCGGCCGAAACGGTCCGCGAGCCAGCCGCCGAAAATGGCTGCAACAGTGGCCCCGGCGAGAACCGCGCTGGTTACCGTTCCTTCCATCGCCGCCGACAAACCGAACGTGCCCTTGAGAAACAACAGCGCACCGGAAATAACCCCGGTGTCGTAACCGAAGAGCAGGCCGCCGAGTGCCGCGGTCATCGCGACGACGGTCGTAAAACTGCGCGTACTGTCGCCGGCCACGGATCTGACGGATGCGGACTGCGGTTGTTGCGTCATGAACAATATCCCTCCCTGCGGACGAATTCAGGATGCGCGCAGCCAGCCACCCAGTCGAGGGAAGACCTGCCCGGCCGGCCCGCCCATGCGCCCCAGGCGCGACGAATACGTATGCGCTACCCTGTCGGCGCCGCACTTCCGCTCCTAAAGTCCTGGCGGCGCAGGGAGGGCAGGCGCCCCAAGGGGAAGACATGCGTGAGGTGACAACCTACAACGCCAAGCCACGGCGCAGCTTCTGGCATATCTGGAACATGTGCTTCGGCTTTCTGGGCCTGCAGTTCGGCCTGGGCCTGCAGAATGCCAATGTCAGCCGCATTTTCCAGACGCTCGGCGCCGGGCTCGACCAGATTCCGGCGCTGTGGATCGCCGCGCCGCTGACCGGCCTTCTGGTGCAACCTTTGGTGGGTTATCTCTCTGACCGCACCTGGTCGGGCATGGGCCGGCGGCGGCCTTATCTGCTCGCCGGTGCGCTGCTGTCGGCGGCAGCGCTGCTCGTCATGCCGATGTCGCCCGTTCTGTGGCTGGCGGCGACGATGCTGTGGATTCTCGACGCCTCGATCAACACATCGATGCAGCCTTTTCGTGCGCTGGTCGGCGATCAGCTCCCCCCCGAACAGCGCGCGGCCGGTTACGCCATACAAAGTTTCTTCATCGGCTTAGGCGCGGTGGTGGCGAGCATGCTGCCCTGGCTCTTTCAGCAAGCGGGTGTGAGCAATGTCGCCCCGGCGCCGGGCGAAGTGCCCGATACGGTGCGCTACGCCTTCTTTTGCGGCGCGGCTGTGCTCTTTCTCTCTGTGCTATGGACGGTGTTCTCCACGCAGGAATACTCGCCGGAAACCCTCGTTTCCTTCGCGGATGCGGCGCCGCCATTGCCGGCGGCGCCCACCAAGCCGGGCCGCATGCGCCGTCAGGGTTTGCTGTGGAGTGCTGTCGGAGCCGCGGGGGGATACGGCGTCTTTCATTTCGCGCTCGACCAACAGCTTTATCTCATCGGCGCGGGTGCACTGATTTGGGGCATGGCGCTGCTGTGGCAGAGTTCGGGCGAACGCAAGGGACCGTTCGCCGACATCATGCGCAACATCGAAACCATGCCGGAGGCGATGCGGCGACTGGCGCCGGTGCAGTTCTTTTCCTGGCTGGCGCTGTTCGCGATGTGGATCTACACGACATCGGCCGTCACCTCAGTCTATTTCGGTTCGAGCGACCCGGCGAGCGCGGCCTACAATGCCGGCGCCAACTGGGTGGGCGTGCTGTTCGCGGCCTATAACGGCTTTGCCGCGCTGGCGGCCATCATCATTCCGCTGGTCGTGCGCCTCATCGGCATGCGCTGGGCTCATCTCGTCAATGTCTGGCTGGGCGCGGCGGGGTTGCTGTCGTTCTTCGCGATCCACGATCCGGTGTGGTTGCTCGCCTCCATGCTGGGCGTAGGCGTAGCCTGGGCCTCGATCCTCTCGCTGCCCTATGCGCTGCTTTCGGACAGCGTGCCGGCCCAGAAGATGGGCGTGTACATGGGCATCTTCAATTTCTTCATCGTCATCCCGCAGCTGGTGGCCGCGAGCGTGCTGGGCTTTTTTCTGAAGACGCTGCTCGGTGGTGCGGCCATCTATGCCCTGGGCCTTGGCAGCGTATGCTTCTTCACTGCGGGGCTTCTGGTGTTGCGGCTACCGAAGGAACCCGAAGCGCAGCAGGGCTGATCTTTTTCAGGCGCCGTTGGCGCCGCAGGAGCGGCGTACGACGAGGCGCGCCGGCAGCACGGTTCCCTCGGCCTTCTTGCCCTGCACCAGCTTCAGGAGCGTATCGACCAGCACCTCGCCAGCGCGGCGGGTATCCTGCATCACGGTCGTGAGCGCGGGCGTGACATGGCTGGCGGCTGGGATGTCGTCGAAGCCAGCGACCGAAACATCGTGCGGCACCTCGATCCCGCGTTCTTGCAGCGCACGCAGCGCGCCGATGGCGATCAGGTCGCTGGCGCAAAGCATTGCGTCGAACGGCGCTGCACGTGAGAGCAATGCGCAGGCCGCCGTATAACCGGATTCTTCGCTGCTGACCGCGTCGGCCTGCAGCGCCGCCGAGGGCGCACGGCCTAGAGTTTTCAGCGCTGCCGCGTAGCCGCGATAGCGCTCGAAGAATTCGGGATAGTGGCTGGAGGCGTTGCCGAGGAAAGCGATCTCGCGCCGGCCCTGGGCGATCAGATGACAGGTGGCATCGTAGCCCCCCTGAAAGTTGTCGCTGCCGATGGAGATGCCCGGCTGGCCCTCCTGCACCGCGCCCCAGCGCACGAAATGCGTGCCCTGTTCCACCAGCTGCTCCAGCCGCGCGCGATAGGCGAGGTAATCACCGTAGCCGAGCAGGATGATGCCGTCGGCCTTGCGGCTGTCCTCATACTCGGTGTGCCAGTCGCCGGAGAGATGCTGGAACGAGATCAGCAAATCGTAACCCTGCTGGCCGCAGGCGCGGGTGATCGAGCCCAGCATGGAAACGAAGAAGGGATTGATCAGCGAATCGTCCGGCGTGGGATCCTCGAACAGCAGCAGCGCCAGCGTCTTGGATTGCCGGCAACGCAGATTCGAGGCGTTCTTGTCCACCTTGTAATTGAGGCGCCGCGCAATAGCCTCGATGCGCTTGCGTGTCTCCTCGTTGACGGTGGGATCGCCGCGCAGCGCGCGCGAAACCGTGGGCTGGGAGACGCCCGCGTGATAGGCGATATCGAATGACGTTGCTCTATCCGACGCCGGTCCGCGTAGCTTCGCACGCCCGGCATCGCCTTTTTCCCTCAAGTCCGCTCCCCTGACATGCCCGGCGAGGCCCTTAAACATCCCGCACGGACACGCCCTCTCTTCAGGCGGATAGGTGCGTTCATCCCCCGACGCGCCACCGCGCTTTTTTTCCCGCGTCGAAAATACCGCCTGGCGCGCGTGCCGTTCAAGCTGCTCAATGGGAGGGGGCTTCATAAACTTTCAGCAAGAATTCCAGCGGCTCGGCAAGGCGGGCACGCCAGGCATGCTCGTTGTGCGTCGCACCTGGATAGACCCGGCTCTCAAAATCGACGCCGCGGCGCCAGCCCAGCCCGGCCACTGCCCGGTCGATCCGCTGCTGATAGGGGCCGTAATAGGCATCCAGCGAGCGCGTGCCGTGGTCGAACCAGAGGCGGCGGCCGCGCGGAGCGCCCAGCTTCGCCCGCAGATAGGCGACGAATGCCCGCGTCACGGCCGGGGCAAAGGGCGGATCGGCACCCGCATAGGATGTGCCGCCCGGCCCGGGCAGAACCACGGGCCAGTGCGTGGACAGGCAGGCCGCGCCGCCGAAAACCTCCGGATATTGACCGAGGGCATAGAGCGCGATCAGCCCGCCCATGCTCGATCCCATCACGAAAGTCGAGGCGCGGCCCGGATCGGTGCGGTAGTGGGCGTCGATGAAGGGCTTCAACGTCTCAACCAGAAAGCGCAGATAGGCGTCGGAGAACGGCGCACCGCCAAATTGGCGGTGGAGCGCCTTTCGCACGGCGGCGGGCAGGCGCGCATAGACCGCCTCAGGCACATATTGGCGCGAACGATCAATGCCAAGATTGGCGACGCCGACAAGGATCGCGGGCCGGATCTCGCCTTTTGCCATCAGCCCCGCGGCAACGGTGTCGGCGCCCCACTTGGCACCGTCTGGCGAACCAGAAGGCTTGGGCGATGTATCAAACAGGTTCTGGCCGTCCTGCAGGTAGACGACGGCATAGCGCGCTTTACTTGCAGCATAGCCCAGGGGCAACCAGACCGTGACATCGACCGGCGCCATGAATGGCGATTTCATCGCTGGATATTCGACGATGGCGCCACACCCTCCTTCTGCCGCAGGTGCGCGCGGTGCTGCCGCGATCAGCGCGAGCATGAGCACCAGATAGCGCAGGCGCAACATCGATCATACTCACGCCAGCCGGAGAAACAACACACCGGCCGCCGGCAGAGAAAGCGCCTTGCCGGCAAGCGTGCCCGCGGGCAGGCCGTGATCGCTCAGGACCGATCCACGATAATCGGCGCTCAACTGCGCAGCCGCAGGTGTGTCCGAAAGATTGAAGGCCGCCAGAATCCGCGTGCCCTCGAAATCGCGCACGAAGGCAAGCACCCGCTCATCCGTGTGAACGAAAGCGATATCGCCCCATTTGAGCGCCGGCTGCTCTTTGTGCCAGCGCAAGAAGCAGCGGAAGCGGTTCAGGGTAGAACCGGGATCGGCCTCCTGCACCTCAACCGCCAGCGCCTGCTGCGCCGGTGATACGGGCAACCAAGGCTGGGCCTCGCTGAAGCCCGCACCCGGCGCACGCGTCCACGGCATGGGCGTGCGGCAACCATCGCGCCCCTTGAAACTAGGCCAGAATTCGATACCGAAAGGATCGCGCAGGGCCTCGAACGGCACCACGGCTTCGGCCAGGCCCAATTCCTCTCCCTGGAACACGCACACCGTACCGCGCAGCGAAGCGATCAGCGCCGTAAGCTGGGTGGCCCGCACCGGCGACATCTTGCCGTTGCCCCAGCGGCTGGCTACACGCTCGACATCGTGATTGGAGAGGGCCCAGCATGGCCAGCCGTCGTGCATGGCGGCTTTCGACTCTTCCACCGTGGCGCGAATATGGGCCGGCGAACCGTCGTCGCTCAGCAACTCGAAACTGTAAGCCATATGCAGGCGGCTGGGGCCGGTATATTCGGCCATCGTGGCGTTCGAATCTTCCGAACTGATTTCGCCCAGCGCCACGGCGCCCGGATAGCGGTCAAGCAGCGCACGCAATTCGCCGAGGAACGGCAGCATCTCGGGCTGCGTATTATCGTAATAATGATATTGATAGGCGTAGGGATTGTCCGGCGCGTAACCGCGGCCCTTGCGCTCGGCCGCCGGCTTGGCCGGGTTGCTGCGCAGCGCCGCATCGTGAAAGCAGAAATTGATGGCGTCCAGCCGGATGCCGTCCACGCCGCGATCGAGCCAGAAGCGCACGTTTTCGAGCATGGCCCGGCGCACATCGGAATTATGGAAATTGAGATCGGGCTGTTCGGCTAGAAAATTGTGCAGGTAATACTGACGGCGTCGCGGCTCCCATTTCCAGGCCGAGCCGCCAAAGATCGAAAGCCAGTTGTTGGGCGGCGTGCCATCCTCGCGCGCCTCGGCCCAGACATACCAATCGGCCTTCGGATTGGTGCGGTCCCGCCGGCTTTCCTTGAACCAGGCGTGCTCGGCCGAGGTGTGGCTGAGCACTTGGTCGATCATCACCCGGAGGCCGAGAGCATGGGCCTTGGCGAGCAGGCGGTCGAAATCCTCGAGCGTGCCAAACAGCGGATCGACGTCGCGGTAGTCGGAAACATCGTAGCCGAAATCGGCCATCGGTGACTTGAAGAAGGGCGAAATCCACACCGCGTCCACACCCAGGCTCGCCACGTAGTCGAGCCGGGCGATGATGCCGGGAAGATCGCCCACGCCGTCACCGTCGGTATCCTGGAAGCTGCGTGGATAGATCTGATAGATCGCCGCGCCACGCCACCACTCCGCGGCCTGCATCTGCAGGGTGTGCGATTGGGACGGCGCGCTCATCTGTTACCGTCCCCCGCGGAACAGGCGATATAGCCCAACGGCGGCAGCGTTACGGGATAGCTGGCCGGTGCGGTCGGCTCGGGCGCGCAGTCGCCCTGCAGCGGCGTGAAATGGCTAGACGTCGCGTCCACTTCTACTTGCGCAGAGAGCGGCCTGTCGGAGGTGTTGAACGCGATCAGAATTTCGCGCCCCGTTACTGGATCGAGGCGAGAGACAGCAAAGAGCCCGGGTTTGTCTGAATAATCTCGCACGATCTGCTGGCCGCGCTCGAGTGCCGGATGCGTAAGGCGCAGACGCGCCAGCGCCGCGATGGCGCGAAAGATGGGATGGGAGGTGCCGAAATTGCTATCGGCCGTCGTCGCCTTGGTGCCGACCAGCGGATCGTCGTTATAGGAGGCAACCTTGCTCGGGAACATGTCCTGGCGCGCAGCCTGGTCGCCGCCGAGCCCGGCAAAGCCCTGCTCGTCGCCATAATACACTACCGGAATGCCACGCAGCATGAACATCATGGCATGGGCCAGGATCACGCGCTTCAGCACCTCCTCGTCCGAGGCCTTCGGAAAAGCCTGGCGCACGAAATAGGCGAAGCGACCGAAATCGTGATTGCTGACGAAGGTAGGCAGTTCCATCGCCGCCGTGGCGCCGCCCTCATAAAGGCCGTCCAGGCGGAAGAGCCTGGCAAGCACATTCGTGCCCGCGCTACCAGCCACGGTTTCGCGCACCGCCGCGTTGAAGCCGAAATCGAGCATCGACGGCATACCGTCCACCCGCGTGTGGATCGCCAGCACGGCCGGATCCATGCGCGGCATCGCCGCTTCGCCGAACATCAGGAAATTGGGGATACCGTCTGCTTTCGCCCGCGCCTTGATCGCCGGCACGAAGGCTTGCCAGAATTCCGGGTTCACATGCTTTTCGGTATCGATGCGGAAGCCGTCGATCCGGTACTTGTCGATCCACGCGGCATAGATGGCGATCATGCCTTGCACGACACGCGGGTTCTCGGTCATCAGGTCGTCGAGGCCGCTGAAATCGCCCATCGTCGAACTTTCGCCGGTGAAGGTGGAATTGCCGCGGTTGTGATAGTAGATCGGGTTGTTGAGCCAATCCGGAACCTTGATGTGTTCCTCGCCCTCGGGGACATAGGGCGTGTAAGCGTAATCGGGATTGGTGAGGTGCGCGAAATTGGCTGCGGTTTGAAAGCGCGGCCCGTCGCCCAGAAAGCCGCGATTGATCGGCTTGCCGTGTGGCCCACCGATCGTGTCATAGGGATAGTCCGCGCGTGAACGATACGGGCAGTTGTTGCTGTCGGGGCACTCGCGGTAACGGATGACGTCTGCAGTGTGGTTGACCACAATGTCCTGATAGACTTTCATGCCCCGCGCATGCGCCGCGTCGACCAGCGCCTTGTAATCGGCGTCGCTGCCCAGGTGCGGATCGACATGGGTGAAATCGGTGATCCAGTAGCCGTGATAGCCCGCGGATTCGTGCCCGGGCGGCCCCTGCACCGGCTTGTTGACGAAGACGGGCGCGATCCAGATCGCGGTGGCGCCCAGCGCCTGGATATAATCGAGACGCCTGATGACGCCCTTCAGATCGCCGCCGTGATAAAACCCCTTGTCTGTCGGATCGAATCCGGTCTGGAGCCGTCCACCGGCAAGCCCGCCCTTGTCGTTGGACGGATCGGCGTTCTCGAAGCGATCGGGCAGCAGGAAATAGACGACATCGTTGGTGGGCGGACGCAGGCGATAGGCCGCCAGTTCTGCCGGCCGCGCAGCGGAAGGAGCGGCAAAAGCAAGCTGCGGCAGCAAGAAACTGGCGAAAACGATCCCGAGCCGAAGGGCGGTCTGGAAAATGGTCATGACACCGCGGACAGGCAGAGAGTGGCGGCCACTCCAGGCAGGGTGGCCGCCACACGCCATCAGTATTTATACGATACACCAAGGAGCAGGTTGGTCCCGAACAATTTGAAATATTCGGGATGGTTTGGATTGCCGGCTATGAAGCTGTTCATCGGGGTATCCGTCAGGTTCTCCGCCGAGAAGGTAAAGTTGAAGTTGTTCCAGCGGTAGCCAAGCTGCAGGTCGACAGTATTTTCCGCCGCGCCTTCGATCGCCTGCAGCGTGCCGTCGAAATTCGGCACCTCCTGGACGTAGGAACTGCGATAGCGGTCGTTGATGCGGAAGGAGTAACCATTCTTTTCCCAGTACAGGCTGACGTTGAAGGAGTATTTCGACAGCTCCGGGATCTGATGGTTCGGGGAGGTGTTCGTGTCCGGAATGGTCACGCTGCTGTTGATCATCGTGCCCTGCGCCTGGATACCGAAGCCATCGAGCAGCGGTGAGATGTGGTTCAGCAACACATTGCCGCCGATGACAAGACCTTCGAGGCTACCGCCATTGCCATTTACGTACTCGCTCACCGGCCCCTGCCACAGCTTCGGCGGCGGCACGCCGAGTGCGGCGAAGGGATGGAAATCGGCAATGGTCGTAGAGTCGTAGATAAACGATTCAAGGTTTTTGTAGAAAGCCTCGATGAACAGCGCCTCGCCCGGAGCAAAATAATCTTCATAGGTGAGGTCGACGTCGTCCGACACCCACGGCTTCAGGCGCGGATTGCCGAGACTGCCGCTCCAGGGTGAACTGGCCAGGCTGGTCGAGTTCGCATTGGCCGTGTTGTAATTCACGTTCAGGCCACCGCCCATGGAGTCGAAACGCGGGCGCGCGATGGAGCGGCCGACGCCCAAGCGCAACTGCTGGGTGTCATTCAGCTTCCAGGTCAGGTTGGTACTGGGCAGCACGTCCCAATACTGCGTGTCGACCGCGTACGGCACAAACACGTAGTTCGGCCACCCTCCGCCCTTCGCCACGTCGGAAACATTCTGATCGGTGTGCACGAACTGCACGCCGAGATTGCCGCTGAGCGACCGGCCGAACAAGGTGGTATCGATACGGGTGGCAATGTATGGCGTGACGACCTTCTCTTTCACGTTCCAGTCGTTGCCGACCTCGTCCGGCCGCTCCAGATAGGTGTAGAAGCCGCTGGCCCAGGCCTCATTCGCATTGATGCTGAACATGTTCGGCAGGCCGAAGGCGCTCAGATTGGTCGGGCCGAGCAGCCAGCTCGACGGGATGGGGGCGGCTTCGTTCATACCCGTGAGCGCGCCGATGCCTTCGTGATCGACATAGTTCTTCGAGCGGTCGGAATATCCCACGCCAACTTCAACGTCGGCGATGAAGCCCGACATGTCCCGGCGCATTGACCACGTGGTATCGCGGATGATGTCGGTCGACAGGATACGCTGGAAATAGGCCGAGCCGTAACTGGCGCCGAAGGTGGGCCCATTGCCCCCTTGCGGCCACGAGCTGGGCCACCAGCCCTGCTGCCAGGACAGATTCTCACCGATGGCAATGGCCGGATTGTTGTAGAGCGGCAGCGACCAGCCGGAAATTCCGATCATGCCCCCGGCACCAGCGTCGGCGGTCAACGTGGCCGTGCTGGTATTCTGCATGCCGTTGGTGCCGAAGCCGCTGTAGAGCTCGATGCGGCTATTGTTGCGATTGGCCTCGGAAAAGCCCACATCGCCCCGCAGCGTCCAGTTGTTGCCGAACCGGTAGGTCATCGTGCCGCCCAGCGAATATTGCTTGGACTTGTCAGCATAATCGTAATTGAGCAACTGCGGCGTGACGATCCAGCTCGAGACACCCTGCGTCGGCGTGCCAACGGCCGTCGCGTTGCCGCAGCAGGCGGTCTGTACTTCGACGCCGCGGATGATCGCGTTGTCGTCGTAGGTCGAATAAAAGCCGTCGACGACAAGCTCGAAGTGGTTCGACGGCTTGTACTGCACAGTGCTGATCAGGCCGTTTCGGGTCAAGACATCGCTGCGCACCTGGTCCTGCAGCCCGGTGACAACATCGTTGGGCTGGTTGAACCCATAGGGATGCTGGGCGTAGATCTGGTTGGGCGCTGCCATGATGGCATAACCGATCATCACGCCGAGCTTGCCGCCTGCGAACTGGTCGATATAGGAGACGTTGAAGCGTCCGCCCAGGGACTGGGCGCCGGGCTGCAAATCGCCGCGCGTGTCGTATTCGCCCATCGCGCCGACCTGAAGTGCCGTCTGCCCATAATCAAGCGGCCTGACGGTCCGAAGATCGACGGTCGAGATCGCAGAGTTTACCATCGTGGCATCGCCCGTCTTATAGACGTTGACGGCGCTCATCAGCTCGGCCGGATACTGGTCGAACTGGATAACGCGGTTATTGTCTGTCGAAGCCTGCGGGCGCCCGTCGAACAGCGTCACGCTCATCGATGGGGGCAAACCGTTCACCGAGATGTCCTGCCAGCGGCCGTTGTTGTCGCGCTGGGCAGCCAGACCCGGCAGGCGGGCAAGCGAGTCGGCAATCGACTCATCCGGCAGCTTGCCGATGTCTGCGGAGGTCAGCGATTCCACGACGTCTTCCGCATTGCGCTTCACGTCGAGGGACAACTCAATGCTCTTTCGGAAGCCGTAAACCGTGACCTCTTCAACGCTCTGCTCGGCGGCCGGCTTGCTCTTCTTCGCCTTACTCGCCTTGGCCTTGCCCGGCGAGGCCTGATCTTGTGTGGCCTGACCTTGCGTCGCCTGTTTGTCCTGCGCCAGGGCGCTGCTCGCGCCCAGCACAAGCACAAGGCCAACTGCCGTTGAACCGAGCACCAGCACCCGCCGCCTTATCGCGCGCCCGGAAACCCGCTCCGCTTCAAATGTCCACATTTCTCGTCCTCCCCAAATATCCGGCCGACGCGGGGCTCCGCTTGCAGATGACCTGCATCCCCCGGATCCCATCGACGCGCCGTCGCGTATGACAGCATGCAGCTGCGATCATTGTTCGGAGTTCTGTCGCTGCCAACCTGCCGCATACGTATTCACGAAAGAACGCATGAAAAATGCGGGGCAGCTGGATTTGCTCGAACGAACCCGGATAAACCCGGCCGTTCCGGCCGGGAAGCCCGTCTTTGCGCTGCAGCATCGCGCAGCGGCATTAATGAATACGTATGTGCCCGCACGCGGGATCATCTGATGCACGTTAGATTCTGCGAGACAAGAAAAGCTAACCAGCGCGCGGGAGGAACAGCGATGAGGGCGATCTTGAGACTGGCCGGGCTTTGCGTGGCCGCGCTTCTGCTGATGCAGCCGGCTGCGCGGGCAGAGACAGTCGCCAACATCTTTTCGCCGGATCACACGCTGCAAGTGGCGATCAGCCTGGATGGCAATGGCCGGCCCAGTTATGCCATTTCGCGCAACGGCAAGCCGGTGATCGGCGATTCGCGGCTGGGCATTCTGCTTACCGACGCCCCAAAGCTGGAGCGCAACTTTGCCTTTGCCGGCGCGGAGATTAACCACCATGACCACACCTGGACACAGCCATGGGGCGAGGAAAGCACAGTCCGCAACCACTATAACGAGCTGCGCGTGCACCTGAAGGAAACCACGCCGCTCGGCCGACAGCTCGACATCGTGTTCCGCGTTTACGACTACGGCGTTGGCTTCCGCTATGAATTCCCCGACCAGAAGCAGCTCCACGACGTCCATATTGCCGACGAACTGACCGAATTCGACGTTGCCCAACCGTCCACGGCCTGGTGGGAACCGGCCGACGAATGGAATCGCTACGAATATCTCTATAACAAGACACCGCTCGATCAGGTGAGCCTCGCCAATACGCCGCTCACTATCCGTACCAGCAGCGGCCTCTACCTGGCGTTTCATGAGGCAGCGCTGATCAACTATTCCTCGATGTGGCTGCGGCGCGTGGAGGGGCAGCGGCTGAAGGCGATGTTGGCGCCGTCCTCGGAATACGCCGCCAAGGTCGTGCGCACCGCGCCCTTCGCCACGCCGTGGCGCACGATCGAGATCGCCACCAGTGCGGCCGCGCTTTACGCCGACGCCAAGCTGGAACTGAATCTCAACGCGCCCAACAAGGAAGGCGACGTCTCCTGGTTCAAGCCCTACAAATATGTCGGCATCTGGTGGGCCATGCATATCGGCAAATGGACCTGGGCGACCGGCCCCGAGCACGGCGCCACCACCCAGCACGCCAAGGACTATATCGACTTCGCGGCGAAGAACGGCTTCCCCGAAGTGCTGATCGAGGGTTGGAACAGGGGTTGGGACGGCGACTGGTTCGCCAACGGCAAGGACTTCAACTTCACGCAAGCCGCGCCCGATTTCGACCTCAAGGCCGTGACGGATTATGCGCGCTCCAGGGGCGTGAAGATCATCGCCCACAATGAAACGGGCGGCGATGTCGCCAATTACGACGCGCAGATCGATGCCGCGTTCGACCTCTACCAGAAGATGGGCATGGACAGCGTCAAGACGGGCTATGTCGCCGACGGCGGCGGCATCCAGTTGCGTGGTGACGACGGAAAAATCTACTACGCCTGGCATGACGGCCAGGCCATGTCGCGCCACTATCTCAAGGCGGTGACAGAAGCAGCCAAGCGTCATATCGCCATCGACACGCACGAGCCGATCAAGGATACGGGCCTGCGGCGCACCTATCCCAATTGGATTTCTCGCGAAGGCGCGCGCGGCATGGAATACAACGCCTGGGGCGATCCGCCCAATCCGCCCAGCCACATCCCCACAATCGTCTTCACGCGGATGCTGGCCGGGCCGTTCGACTACACGCCCGGCGTGCTCAGCCTCGTGGGCAAGAACGGCCAGCGCATCCAATCCACGCTCGCGCGCCAACTTGCCCTTTACGTGGTGATCTATAGCCCGATCGTGATGGCGGCGGATTTGCCGGAGAACTACGCCAAATATCCCGGGCCCTTCCGGTTCATCAAAGAGGTGCCGACTGACTGGTCGCAAACCAGGATGCTGAACGGCGCGATTGGCCACTACGTCACCTTCGCCCGCAAGGACCGGAACAGCGACAACTGGTATCTGGGTGCCGTTACCGACGATACGCGGCGCGCGCTGCCGGTGACGCTGGACTTCCTCGATCCTGGCCGCACATACACGGCCGAGATCTATCGCGACGGCGCCAAGGCCGACTGGAAGACCAACCCCTTCGCCATCATCATCGAAAAGCGCAAGGTCAAACGCGGAGACAAGCTGACGCTGACGCTGGCTCCCGGCGGCGGCGAGGCTGTCCGCTTCGCGCCAACGGCCAACCCAGGTTGACGGCTGCTTCCCCGCGTATCGCGCCCGTGCGTTGGAAATCGATGGCACCCGCAGCTGCAAGGCGACCGCCGGCGGAGGTCTATTGACAACGTTGTCTAAATCTGGACTGTAGCCGCGGACCGGCGGAGGCAACGGGCGTGGCAACGAACGACATGGAAACGCGGCGGGCAGCCGTGGTGATCCTGGGCGCGACCGGCGACCTGGCGCTGCGCATGCTGCTGCCCTCACTCTATTTCCTGCACTGCGAGGGGCATCTGGCGCCGGAAAGCCGCATCGTCTGCGTGGCGCGGAGCGCCCAGCCCGGAGCCACCTATCAGGAGCGCGTGAAGAAGGCCGTTCAGGCCCGTGCCGGCGAACACTACGACGAGGGCTGCTACGCGGGCTTCGCGGCGCGGCTCTCTTACGTGCAGGCCGATGCCACCAAGCCCGGCGGCCTCGCGCCCTTGTGCGCGGCGGTCGAGGGCTGCGCGCCGGTACTCTACTACCTCTCGCTCTCGCCCACACAATTCGTGGCAACTTTCCAGGCGCTGAAGGACGCAGGCCTTGGCACGGCCGATGCGCGCATCGCCATCGAGAAGCCGCTGGGGCGCGATCTCGCCTCCTGCAAGATCATCAACGAAGCCGTCGCCGCCGTGGTGCGCGAAGAGCAGGTCTTCCGCGTCGATCACTATCTCGGCAAGGACACGGTCCAAAATCTGATCGCACTGCGCTTCGGCAATGCGCTGTTCGAGCCGCTCTGGAACAACCGCGGCATCGATCACGTCCAGATCACCGTGGCCGAAACCGAAGGCGTGGGTGAGCGCTGGCCCTATTACGACGAATACGGTGCGCTCAAGGACATGGTGCAGAACCATGTGCTGCAACTGCTCTGTCTGGTGGCGATGGAACCGCCCTCCGATCTCGATGCCGCGGCGGTAGGCGCCGAAAAGGCCAAGGTGCTGCGTGCGCTGCGCCCCATCACCCAGGCCGAAGCCGGGCGCGTCACCGTGCGCGGGCAATATACCGGCGGCGTGGTCGGCGGCGCGGCCGTGCCGTCTTACGTCGAGGAGCGCGGCGCGCCGACGGGCACCGAAACCTTCGTCGCCGTGCGCGCGGATATCGACAACTGGCGCTGGTCGGGCGTGCCGTTCTTCCTGCGCACGGCCAAGCGTATGCCCACGCGCCGCACCGAGATCGCCATCCAGTTCAAGCAGGTGCCCCATTCGATCTTCGGGCCCAACCAGCTTTTGCCCAACCGGCTGCTCATCCGCCTGCAGCCCGAGGAAGATATTTCGCTGACGCTGATGAACAAGACGCAGGGCGGTAAGCTCGACGGCATGACCCTGCGTGCCATGCCGCTCAGCCTCTCGCTGGCCGAGCCGAACATGCGACGGCGCATCGCCTACGAGCGGCTGTTCCACGATGCGCTGGGCGGCAACCGCACGCTCTCCGTCGGCCGCGAGGAGGCCGAGCGCGCCTGGGCCTGGGTGGACCGGATCTCCGCCGCCTGGCGCGAGGCAGGCGAGCCGCCGAAACCCTACGCCGCCGGCAGCTGGGGCCCGGCCGGTGCCTTTGCGCTGATCGAGCGTTTCGGGCGCGCCTGGAATGACTGACGCCGTCACCCTCTTCGCCCAGGCGATGCGATCCGCGATCGCGGCGCGGGGCGTGGGGTTGGTGGCGCTGTCGGGCGGCAACACGCCGCGCGAAACCTATCGCGCGATGGCGACGCTCGATCTGCCGTGGGACAAGATCGTCGTTACGCTGGTGGACGAGCGCTGGGTGGATGACTCATCCCCCGAAAGCAACGCGCGCCTCGTCCGCGAAACGCTGCTGCAAGGCCCGGCCGCCGCTGCGCGCTTCGTGCCGCTGAAAGGCGTCGGCGCGACGCCGGACGAGGACGCGCGCGCTGCCGATGCGCAGTTGCGCGCGCTGCCGCGACCGTTCGATTTCATGCTGCTGGGCGTGGGCGAGGACGGCCATTTCGCCTCGCTGTTTCCGCATTCGCCGGTGCTCAAGGCTGGACTGGTGCTGGATAGCAAGACCGTCTGCATGGCCGTTCCAGCAGGAGAAAATGGGCGCGCGCCCGGCCTGCCGCGCCTGACGCTGACCCTGGCCGAGATCGCGCGCACGCGCACGCTCGTGCTGCTTCTGGGCGAAGAAAAGCGTAAGGTTCTGGAAGCCGCGCAGGCTAACCCGAGCAGCCCGCTGCCGATCCGCGCGCTCTTCGATGCGCGGCCCGATATCACGATCGTATGGGTGTAATCATGACCGCAACGCTCGACGCCCGCCTGGCGGAAATCACCGGACGCATCCGCGCCCGCAGCGAAGCCACGCGCCGCAACTATCTGGACAAGATCGAGGCTGCCCGCGGCGCCGGGCCCGGCCGGGCCAAGCTCTCCTGCGCCAACTGGGCGCATGCCTTTGCCGGCCAGGCCGGGACAGACAAGCTCGCCATGCGCAATCCCGATGCCTGCAACATCGGTATCGTCACCGCCTATAACGACATGCTCTCGGCCCACAAGCCGTTCGAGGATTTTCCCGAGCGCATCCGCGCCGCCGCGCGCGAACTGGGCGCAACCGCGCAGGTGGCCGGTGGCGTGCCCGCCATGTGCGACGGCGTCACGCAAGGCCGCCCGGGCATGGAACTGTCGCTCTTCAGCCGCGACGTGATCGCGCTGGCAACGTCCGTGGCGCTTTGCCACGACGCTTTCGATGCGGCGCTGATGCTGGGCGTGTGCGACAAGATCGTGCCTGGCCTCTTCATAGGTGCGCTGGCCTTCGGCCATCTGCCGGTGATCTTCGTGCCGGCCGGACCGATGGATTCGGGAATGCCGAATGCGGAGAAGGCGCGCATCCGCGCCCTCTATGCCGAAGGCAAGGTCGATCGCGCCGCGCTGCTCGAAGCCGAAACCCGCTCCTATCACGGCCCGGGTACCTGCACCTTCTACGGCACCGCCAACTCCAACCAGATGCTGATGGAGATGATGGGCTTGCACATGCCGGGCACCGCCTTCATCCATCCGAACACGCCTTTGCGTCATGCCCTGACGCGCGCCGCCACCCAGCGCGCGGTGAGCCTGGCGCACTCCGGCGAGGCGCCGTTGGCCGAGGTGGTGAACGAACGCACCATCGTCAACGGCATCGTCGGGCTGATGGCGACAGGCGGTTCGACCAATCACGCTATTCATCTGGTCGCGATGGCGCGGGCGGCCGGCGTGCTGATTGATTGGTCTGATTTCTCCGACATTTCCGCCATCACGCCGCTTCTGGCGCGCGTCTATCCGAACGGCGGCGCGGACGTAAACGCCTTCCAGGCCGCCGGCGGCGTCGGCTTCGTGATCCGCGAGTTGTTGAGCGCCGGGCTGCTGCACGGCGACGTGCTGACGGTGGCGGGCAGAGGCCTTGAGCATTATGCGCAGGAGCCGGTGCTGGAAGGCGGGACGCTGGTTTGGCGCCCTGTGCCTGAAAAAAGCCTCGATGAGTCGATCCTGCGCCCGATCGCCAATCCCTTCGATACGAGCGGCGGTTTGCGCCTGATGACCGGCGGGCTCGGCCGCGCCGTGGTGAAGGTTTCCGCGGTGGCGCCCGAGCAGCGCCGCGTGCAGGCGCCAGCCGCCGTGTTCGAAAGCCAGGAGGAATTCCTCGCCGCGTTCAAGGCGGGCAAGCTCGATCGCGATGTGGTGGCGGTGGTGCGCTTCCAGGGCCCCGCTGCCAACGGCATGCCGGAATTGCATAGCCTCACTCCCGCGCTGTCGGTACTGCAGGGCCGCGGCCACAAGGTCGCGCTCATCACCGATGGCCGCATGTCCGGCGCCTCTGGCAAGGTGCTCTCCGCCATCCACGTCACGCCTGAGGCGAAAGCAGGCGGCATGCTGGCGAGGCTGCGAAACGGCGACGTGATCCTGGTCGATGCCAATGCCGGGGTGCTGGAGATCGCCGCGGCAAGCGAGGCGCTGGCCGCGCGCGAAGCCGCCAAGCCGCCGCCCGCGCCGCCCGGCTTCGGCCGCGAATATTTTGCGGGCTTCCGAGAACTGGCCAACGATGCCGAGGCCGGCGCCTCCGTGCTGTTTTCGTGAAAGGCGTTTGCATGACCACGGCCAATCCTTACGCACTGCTGGGCGATGTGGGCGGCACCAATGTGCGCTTCGTGCTCACGCATCTGCCCGATGGCGGGGCACCGCTGTTCGGCGACGCCCGGAATTTCCTCACGTCGGAATTTTCCTCGCTCGAGGCGGTGGTTAAGGAATTTTTGAGTGCGCTGGCGCCCGAGCATCGCCCCTCCGTCGCCGTGCTCGGCGTGGCGGGGCCGGTGACGAATGGCGAGGTGCGCTTCACCAATCTGAACTGGACAGTGAGCGAACGCGTGCTGGGCAACTGCGGGTTCAAGCGCGTCAAGCTGCTCAACGACTTCGAAGCGCTGGCGCTCGGCGTACCGCAACTTTCGGCGGCCGATTTTCTGCCGCTCGGCGGGCCGCAAGAGGGCCTAGCGGACGGCGCCATCGCCATCATGGGCGCAGGCACCGGCTTTGGCGTCTCGGGCGGCTATTGTCACGGACCTCATGCGCGGCCGCTGGTGACCGAAGGCGGGCATATCGCCTTCGCGCCCAATGATGAAATCGAACTCGAGATACTGCGCATCCTGATGGCGCGCTTCGGCCGCGTCTCGGTGGAGCGCATTCTGTCTGGCCCGGGCCTTTTCAACCTCTGCGAAGCCTTGTGCGCGATCGACGACCGGCGCCCGGATGACAGCCTGAAGGATTCGCATGCAATCATTGAGGCCGCGCGGTCTGGCCATGCCGGCGCGCGCAAGACGGTCGAGCGCTTCGTCATGATTCTGGGCGCGGTGGCGGGCGATTTTGCTCTCAGCTACGGCGCGCGCGGCGGCGTCTTCTTCGCCGGTGGCCTGACGCAGGGCATGACGGATTTCCTTGGCGCGCCGGCCTTCCGCGCCCGCTTCGAGGACAAGGGGCGGTTCGCGTCCTACCTGCGGGCGATCCCAACCAAGCTCATCACCCGGACCAATGCCGCGCATCTGGGCCTGGCGCGCGTGGCGGCGAAATTCCTGCGCGCGGAGGAAACGAAATGAACCTGACCTTGACCTTGCGCGAAGCCGCCGTGGTGCCGGTGCTGACCATCGAGCAGGTGAAGGATGCGGTTCCGCTGGCCCGCGCGCTGGTGGCGGGCGGGATCAACGTGCTTGAAATCACGCTGCGCACAGCTGCGGCACTTGACGCGATGAAGGCGATTACCGCGGAGGTGGAGGGCGCCGTGGTCGCGGCCGGAACGGTGCTGAACCAGAAGGACGCCGAACGCGCCGCCACGCATGGCGCACGCTTTGCCTTCTCGCCGGGTGCAACGCCGGCGTTGCTGAGATCGAAGATCCTGCCGCTGGTACCGGGCGTGGCGACGGCATCGGATGTTATGGCAGGGTTGGCCGAAGGCTATGCGCTCTTCAAGCTTTTTCCCGCGGTGGCGGTGGGTGGCATCGCTACGCTCAAGGCATTCTCCGGACCGTTCGCGGATGTCTGTTTCTGCCCCACCGGCGGCATCGATGCGGCAAATGCGGCCGAGTTCCTGGCGCTGAAGAATGTAGTGGCGGTTGGGGGAAGCTGGCTGGCGCCCGCGCCGCTGATCCGCGAAGGCCGCTGGGACGAGATCACACAGCTTGCCCGCGCCAGCAGCGCGGGAAATGGTTCCCGGCCCGCTTAGCTCGCCTTGACGCCTCCTTCGCCGGTGTGGCGCGAACCAGTCGATGTTCCACGTGGCGCTATAGGCTCGGAAGCCGGCGGGTATCCCGGCTGTAGTGCCTTGTTACGATCAGGAAGGCGACGGCGGCACCAAGGCCGATGACAGGGATTGTGCGCAATGCAGTGGTCAGGTCCGAATGGTCGGCGATGAGACCGACGAGAATGGGGCCGGGCGCCAGCCCAAGCAGGTTGTTGGTCAGCGTGCCCAGCGCCATCACCGTGGCGCGGACGGCTTCGCGCGAGGTGTCCGCGGCGATGGCGCCTGCCGGACCGGCGGCACCGCCCGAAAAGAACATGGCGAAACCGATGAGCGCCAGCTGAGCCAGGCCGTGCGGCAGCAGGAACGCAATCGCCAGAAAGCCTGTCGTCAGAAAACAGTAGATCGCCGACATGGTGGCCTTCCTTGTCGCCTTGAGCCTAGCGCTGCGGTCGGCGACGAGGCTGCACAGGATCATCCCCAGCCCCGCGATCAGCACGAAGACAGACCCGACAGCATCGGCCGTATGCGTCGCCATCGCATAATCGCGGTGCAGGAAGCTGGGCATCCAGGCAATGAAGGAGGCGATCACGGTCAGTTGCAGACCTGAGCCGATCAGCGCCCAAACCAGAGAGGGCGTGGCGAAGAGTTCGGCGGCAACGCCGCGGATGCCGGTCCAGGTCAGCAATTGGCGCTTTGCCTCGGCGGCCGCCGGCTCAGCGCCGGCGGCGTCGGAAACGAGAAGCGGATAACAAAGTGCCAGCATGATCCCGAACGTCGCCATAACGATGAAGGCCGTGCGCCAGCCGAAATGCGCAGCGATAATGCCGCCCAGCGCCAGGCCGAGCACCGAGCCGAAAATGCTGCCGGCCAGGAACGCGCCATTGATGGTCGAGCGCATGCTGGCGGGGAACACCCCCATCAGCACCGCGGCGCCGACGCCGCCGAAGGCCGCAGCGCCCACGCCCACCATCAGGCGCGCCACAAACATCTGGCCGTACCCGGTGGCGAGGCCGCAACCCAGTGTGGCCAGATTCCACAACAGTGCCATCGCCGCAATGCTCTTCACCCGGCCGACGGCATCGGCCAGCAAGGAGAGCGGCACCGTCAGGATGCCGACCATCACCGCGACAATGCCGACCAGCGAGCCGAGCGCCGTGTCGCTCAAGAGCCAGTCGACCTTCAGGAGCGGAAAGATCGCGTTCAGCACCTGCCGCGACATGTAATCGGACAGCAGCAGGCCCGTGGTGACCGCGAAGACGAGCCAGGCATAGGAACCAGCGCGGCCACGCGCGGCAGTGCCTGGCTCGATCGCGCTGGTCAGGTCGGGGCCCATCCGCGCCGGCCGTTTACGAAGCCAGCCGAAGCGGCACACCCTGCCCGCCGCGCTCGCGGTTGGGCGGCAGGCTCAGTCTGGCCAGCGTTTCGTCGGCGCTTTGATACCATTCGCCGATGCGATAGATGCGCCTGGCCTCTTCGCCGTTTGCCACTTTACGATAGAGTTCGCGGCTGATGCGCGTGAGTTGCTCCACCTGGCGGGCGGAACTGATGCGCTCGCCCTTCCTGCCCCACAGATTGTCCTCGATACCGCAGCGGACGTGGAGCCCCATGGCTATGGCCAGGGTGTTGACGGGCAGCACGTTGCGCATCACGCTTTCGAGCGTGAGCACCGCGCCATCGGGCACCCGGCGGATGAAATCCATCATGGTGTAGGGGCTGGGGCCGTCGGCGCCGCCGCCGATTGCCACCCAGTTGAGATTGAGCGGTCCGCGATAGAGCCCGCGACGGATCAGCCGCTCCACCGTCTCAAGCTGGCCGCCATAGGCTAGCATGAAATGCGGCTGGATGCGTGCAGCCTCCAGGCGCTTCAGATGCTCCTCGACGAACGCGGGGCCGGCCGGCACCGTCATCTCGCGATAGGCGGCCTGATAGGCCGGAAGCGCCAGCGAGGTTCCGGTCACATCGCTCGCGCTCATCAGTTCCGTCACGTTCATCTGGACGGTATTGATGGCGATGGTCACCTGGTCGGGCTTGGGCGAAAGTTCGGCCAGCATGTGGCGCGTGTCGTCGGAGAGCCATTTGGCCTTCTCGCCTTCGCCTTCCGGCGCGAAGGAGATCGAGCCGCCGACTTGCAGCAGCATCTCCGGTACCGCATCGCGCAGCCGCGCCAGCATCTCGTTGAACATGGAAAGGCGCTTGGAGCCGCTGCCGTCCAGTTCGCGCACATGGATATGCAGCACGATGGCGCCGGCGTTCCAGCAATCCACGGCCTTCTGCACCTGTTCGTTCATGGTCACCGGGATGTCGTCGGAATCGCCGGGCAAGAACTCCGGCCCGTAAGGCGCGGCCTGGATCACCAGCGGCTGCTGGTTTTCGGGAAACAGCGAATCGTCGAGAAAATGCATAGGTTCCTCTTTCTTATGTTTCAGGCTTCAGTCTTGGTCGCCGAGCGCAGCTCGAGTTCCTCGGCAAGGATGGGAAAGCCGAGCGCGCAACTATGAATGCCGAGTACGGCGACACCTTCGAGCACCGCCATGATCTCTTCCCTGGTCGCGCCCAGTTCGAGCGCCTTGCCGATATGGCGGCGCACGCCGGGGCCGTAGAGATGCGTGCAGGCGGCATCGACGGCGATGGCGATCAGCTCCCATACCTTGGGCTCCAGCACGCCGCGCAGCCGCGGCTTAAGCCCCATGGTCATGAAGCTCTCGACCCATTCGGGATCCATCTCGGCCATCTGGTCCCAGGCCGGGTTCCATTCGCCACTGGCCCGCATCCGGTCCAAAAGCGGTGTCGACGACATCGGCGGTTCCTCCTGATGGCCTCTCACTGCAATTGAGACTAGGAAAGACGTGACCCGATAAGTTGTTTCAATGGGAAAATTAGTTGATATATTGAGACATGCCGAAGCGAAATCCCGGCTTTCACCTCTGCCGCGCCGCGGCCCTGACCGGCTACGCCGATCTGGCGCGGGCGCACGGGCTTGATCCCCTGCGCCTGGCCTCCGAAGCGGGGGTGCCGGTGGCGGCGTTGTCCGATCCCGATCTGAAAATCCCTGCCACGGCAGTGGCCTGGATGCTGGAAGCGGCGGCCGAGCGCAGCGGCTTGCAGGATTTCGCCATCCGCCTCGCCGAGACGCGGCGCCTGTCCAACATGGGCGCAGTAGGCCTGATCGCGCGCGAACAGCCTTCCTTGCGCAAGTCGCTCGAGGTGATGGTGCAATACCAGTGGATGCAAAACGACGCTCTCCTGGTCCATATCGAAGAGACGCCGGAGATCGGCGTGGTACGCATCGACGTGGTCGCCGCCGGCCAGCGCGGCACGCGGCAGGCGACCGATCTGGCGATCGGTGCGCTGTGCCGCAACGTGCGCGCGCTGATGGGCGAGCGCTGGCGGCCGGAGGCCGTATGCTTTGCGCACGCCGCGCCTTCCGATCTTGCCGCAAGCCGCCGCCTGTTCGGGGTGACGCCGCTGTTCGATCAGGATTTCGACGGCGTGGTTTTCACCCGCGCCGATTTTGACGCGCCCATCACCAGCGCGGACCCGGCCATGGCGCGCCAGATCGAACGCTATGTGGAGCAGATCGCCGCGCGCCCGATGAAATCGGCGCGCGACGAAGTGGGCGAACTGATCGTCCTGCTGCTGCCGACCGGCGTGTGCAATGCCGATCGGGTGGCCAGGCATCTGGGCGTGGACCGCCGCACGATTCACCGCCGGCTGGCGGCCGAAGGCACGAGCTTCTCCGAATTGACGGATGAGATCCGCCGGCAGCTGGCACAATCGCTGATGGCGAACAGCGTCCGGACGCTGGCGGCGGTGGCCGAACATCTCGGCTTTTCCGGCGCCAGCGCCTTTTCGCACTGGTTTCAGAGAACACATGGCTGCTCGCCGCGCACTTACCGCCGGACGCTCCCGTAGGCGTCCGCGTCAGGACGCTGCGGCGCGGTAACCGAGTTCCGTCTGCACCAGCGCGCGCAGGCGCGCCACCGTTTCGCCGTGCGGCGTGCCGGCATCGCCCATATCCCAGCAGCGGCCGATGAGTTCGTACTTGCCGGCGCCGAAATTGTGGAACGGCAGTAGTTCCAGCTCGGCCACGTTCGGATAAGGTCTGATGAAATCCATCACCGCACGCACATGCGCCACGTCATCGTTGACGCCGCGGATTAATGGAATGCGCGCGACGAAGCGCACCTCGGGAAAACCTTCATAGGCACGCCGGTAATTTTCGAGGATGCGCCGATTGTCCGCGCCGGTCCAGTCCCGGTGCGCGCCCGGATCGGACAGCTTGAAATCATGCAGCATGACATCGACCTGCGGCAGCACCATCGCCATGAAGTTCCAGGGCACGTTGCCCGCAGTCTCGATCGCGGTGTGAAGACCGCGCTTGCGCGCTTCGGCCAGCAGCGCGCGGGCAAAGCCCGGCTGCAGCAGGCATTCGCCGCCGGAAAGCGTGAGGCCGCCGCCGGACTCGCCATAGAACGTCTGATCGCGCTCCACCGCCGCGAGCACTTCGGTCACCGTCATGCGGCGGCCAAACATCTTCAGCGCCCGGGGAGGGCACACTTCGGCGCATTTGCCGCAACCGTTGCACCGCTCCCGGTCGACCGCGACGTTATTCGATGTCACCAGAATCGCGCCTTCCGGGCAGGCCGCAGAGCAATACCCGCATTGCTCGCCGCCGATGCAGCGCTCCTGGTTGCAAGCCAGCTCCGGCTTGGGCGAGAGACTTTCCGGATTGCAGCACCATTTGCAGGAGAGCGAGCAGCCCTTCAGGAACACCGTGCTGCGGATCCCCGGCCCGTCGTGGGTCGAGAAATGCTGAATGTTGACGACCAGCGCCGTCAACCTATCCGGGCTATCTTCACCGCTCTCCCACATCGGATACGCCGCATCAGGACTGTTCTTCGGTACGGGCGATGATCTCGGCCTGCTGCATCGCCGTCAGCTCCACGAAATAGGCACAATAGCCGGCGATGCGCACCACCAGATCGCGGTATTTCTCCGGATCCTTCTGGGCGGCCAGCAGGGTTTCGCGATTGATGATGTTGAACTGAAGATGCGAGAGCCTTTCGCGGCACCAGCTGCGGATGAACTGCATCAGCCGCCGCGTACCCGCTTCGCCCGCCAGATTGGCAGGGCTGAATTTCATGTTGATCAGATTATGGCCCTTTTCCCTGCAGGCCGATGAGGTGGCGCGCGCCATCGACGTCAGGCTGACGGTCGGCCCCTCGACATCCATGCCATGACACGGCGAAATGCCCTCGGAGAGGTATTCGCCGGCCACGCGGCCGTTCGGGGTCGCGGAGGTCACCCGGCCTGCCGGGACATGAAAGGTGATCGGGATGATCCGCAGGATGGTGCCGAGCCCGTTCGGCCGCGGATGAGCGCGCAGATAGTCGAGCGCGGTCTTGTGGATGGCATGACCAATGGCGTCCACCCATTCGATGCCGTTGCCGTATTTCGGCGCGTTGAGGCACATCTGGCGGACAATTTCGCCGCCTTCCCAGTTGTGCTCCATGGCGCCGAGCAGTTGGTCCCAGGTCAGCTTCTTCTCGTCGAAGATCAGGTGCTTGATGGCCGCGAGCGAATCGATGGCCGTGCCAAAGCCGCCCACACCGTCCACGGTGCAGAGATCGAGGCCGCCCGGAATGCCTTCGCCATGACGCTGCAGGTCCATGCAGGCGTCCATCGCCAGGTCATGCAGCATCGAGGCATAGGGCGCCGCGAAATGCCGGGGCTTGAGCGTGCGCGCCACAGCGCCCTGGGCCATGATGTGCGCAATGACGTTTTCGAGCTGGGACTTGAACGCGGCCCACAACTCATCGTAGCTCGCAAAGCTGCGCGGATCGCCGGTTTCGAGCCCGAAGCGCAGATCGCCGAGAATCTTCACCCGCCCCTGGCGCAGCGCCATCTCCAGCACCGAGCCATAATTGATCGCCGAGCCGCCGGTCTTGTGGGTTTCGCGGTTGATGAGGCGCGATTCGATGCAACCCGACACCGCGTAATCGAGCGCCTCGCGATGGCTGACGCCGTGGCTGAGGTAGAACGGCACCAGGAATTCGTCGTTGATGATCTTGGGGCTGCCTTTGCCGTCCTTGATGGCCTCGGCAACGGCGTGCAGGAAGCGCTCGGGCGTGCCGGCATGGATGCGGGCCGCCAGTTCCGGATAGCTCATCCGCAACGGCCGCGTCGATTCCAGCAGGACATAGGATAGTTCGTTGGTGGCGTCCTCTCCCTCCGGCGTCCGTCCGCCGATGGTCACAGTCTCGTGGTGCGAGAAACCTTCGCGGCCGGCCGCCGCTGTCGGCGACAGCATGATCTGCAAATTCTGCGACATGTTGAGCCACAGGCACTGGAACAACTCCTCGGCCGCATCCCGCGTCAGCCGGCCCTCGTCCACATCCTTGCGATAATAGGGATAGAGATACTGGTCCATGCGGCCCTGGCAAACATCGCCGCCGATCATTTCCTCCAGTCGCGAAAAACATTGAGAGAACCATTGCGCCTGCAGCGCCTCGCGGAAGCTGCGCGCCGGGTTTTCCGGAACCCAGGCGCAAATCTCGGCGATCTCCGCCAGCTCCCTTCGCCGTGCGGCATCAGATTCCTTGTCGGCCATCTTGCCTGCGAGTTCGGCATAGCGGCGTGCCCAGATCGCCAACGCATCGCAGGTGACGATCACCGCTTCGAGGAACGGCTTCTTCTCGACCGTATCGAGCGGATGCTTGAGCGCGACAAGGCGCGCCTTTGCCTCTTCGCGGATGGCCTTGAGCCCGCCGCGCAGCAGCTTGGCATGATCCGGTGTCCAGTTCTGCGAGTGACGATAACCCTGGCTGGCGAACACCACGCCGGTCTGCTGCGCAACGTTGCGCGGGTCTGGGCCGAACGTAATGAAGCGCGAGGGCTCGGGCAACGCGCGCGCGAAGTTGGTGGCGAAGTCGCGGCCGTTCCAGTAGGGCGCAAGCACTTCGTTAATGATGCGTTCGTCTTCCTCGGTGATCGTCACCGAATCGGGAAAGCCCTGATGGGCGCGGAACGCGGCGACCGCCGGCTGCATCAGGCTCCCGTCAAGCTCGGGATAGATGATGCCGTATTTGCCGAACCAGTCATTGGGCCGGCCGACGATCAGCTCGTCCTCGAAAATGCTGACAGTGATGTTCTCGGCAATGTGCCTGAGCGCCTTGGCCCAGCGCAGCGGCATGGGCTGGCCTTCGGTGGTACGAATGCTTTCGGTGAACAGCACCGCACGCTCCAGAGAGACCCGCGGCTGGCCGCAAGTCCGCACCCGCTCGAACAGGCGGAGCACGCGCTCCGACACGTTGTCGCGAACCGCGCGCCGGCCTTCGAGCAGCGCGACCTCCTGTGCCGACAGGGCTTCGATGCGAACCGGTGCGTTCATGGCGTCCTCCCGTTGCTTTCGTTTTTTGAGTGACTCAGGTGACGAGGCCACCGTTGGGGCTGATCACCTGGCCGACCAGGTAGGCGGCCTCGTCGCTCGCCAGATAGAGCGCCAGCGAGGTGAACTCCGCGATGGTGCCCATGCGCCCGGCGGGAATGACTTGCAGCAGTTGCGCCTTCACTGCGTCGCCGGCGGCCTTGATGAGATGATCCCAGGCTTCGGTGGCGATGCCGCCCGCGGCGATGCAGTTGACGTTGATCCCCGCGCCGATCACCTCCAACGCCACGGATTTCGTGAAGGCGACAATCGCGCCCTTGGAGGCCGAGTAATGCGGGCTGTGCGACGAAAGGCCGGAAATCCCGGCGATCGAGGCGATGTTGATGATCTTGCCATAGCGCTTCGGCTCCATCAGCTTGAGCGCCTCGCGCGTGCAATAGAAGGTGCCATTGAGATTGGTGGCGATCATCGCTTGCCACGTTTCGTCGCTCATTTCGGCGGTGACGTTCAGCGACACCTTTGGAATGGGCGTCGTCATCATCGCCATCGCCTGGATACGCGCGCGTTTGCTGCCGGCGTCGGTCGGCGTCAGCGCGGCATTGTTGACGAGAATGTCCACCGTGCCGAAGCGCGCCTGGATCTCCTCGAACATGCGGCGCACCTGCGCGCTATCGGAGATATCCGTCGGGATGCCGGTAGCCTGGCCACCGTCGTCGCGGATTGCGGCGACGGCTTGCGCAACCTCGTCGCCATGCCGCCCGTTGACGACAACCCGCGCCCCTTCCCCGGCGAACTGCCTGGCGATGCCAAGGCCGAGGCCCTGCGTGCTGCCAGTAACCAGAACGACTTTGTCTTGAAAGCGCATGGCAATCCCTCGGACGACAGGCAAGCCCTGCGGCCTCGCAGGACTGGATTACCCTGCCCCCTTGCCAGAGCACGCTGTTGATATGGCGTGACAATGGATTGCTTGATTGGGACACTGCAAACGCGATGCACTCTGGCCTGCATCGGCATCGCGGCCGGCCACGGTTCCGCGTCAGGAACGCTGCATGATCTCGTCGGCGTGGCGGCCCTGCTTCAGAAGTTGGGCCATGGTGCGCATCGGCTTGGCGATGTGGCTGAGGAACGCCTTGTAGCCCGCGCAGAGATAGTTCAGTCCCTCTTCACCGTCCGGCGTCTTGATGAAGCGGTTGCGCGGACATTCACCGTAGCAGGCGAACAACACCGGGCATTCCTTGCAATATTTCGGCAGCGTGTCGTATTTCGCCGCGCCGAACCGGCGCTGCTTCTCGGAGGCGACCAGCGCGCCCAAGGGCGTCTCCTTGATATTGCCGAGATAGTAATCCGGCTCGACGAAGTG
>JAGWZW010000094.1 GCA_018971835.1 Alphaproteobacteria bacterium | reverse complement strand
CTTCGCCACCTGCGGCACGGTCACGGAATCGACGCCGCGGGACTCGAAAAGTTCGAGCGCCGCACCTAATAGGCGGTTGTGTTTGTCGGGAGTGCGCAAAAAAATCTCGAATGAATGAACGTTCATTCATAATCCAGCGACCGGTCTGCGGCAAGTGTGTCTGCGGAAAGGGTGTGTGCAACCTGTAATCGTAAAATGAGCGAATATTCAAGCATTTTTACAGACCAATAGTTGCTATTATCGGTAGTCGGCAATAATATTCCATAATGAATGAACATTCATTCATTCTGAAAGGCGTCCGTTGCGGCAAGCATGTCTGCAACTTGGCCTCGCCAAGCGGCCGGCGGAGGGGCAGAATCGGCCCATGACACGGGCGATCAAGGCTTTACGGCTGCCTCTGCTCTGTACGCTGTTCAGCGCGGCCGGGTTCTACCTGGCCACCGGCCTGGGCGGGATCTGGCTGCTGGCGTGGTTCGCGCCGGCGCCGGTGCTGTGGCTGGCCTTCGGGCGGACCAACCCGATGGTGGCACTTTATTGCGCCATCGCCGCGGCGGCGCTCGGCGGGCTCAACCTGCTGCCGGCCTATGGGGGCGTGATCCCGGCCGAAACCCTGGCGGCGGCCATCGCGCTGTGGGCGCTGGGCTTCGGCGCCTCGGTGATGCTGGGCCGCTTCGCCGGGCGCGCCCTGATCCCTGCCGCCGGGCCGCTGGGCTTCGCCGCGGCCTGGACGGCGATGGATTATCTCGCCTCGCTGGGGCCGAATGGCGCCATCCTCTCCCCGGCTTATGCGCTGGCCCGGGTGCCGGTGTTCATCGGGAGCGCCGCCTATCTGGGCCCCTTTGTGCTGACCTTCCTGCTGGGGCTGGTGGCAGGGTTCGTGGCGCTGGCCTATAGCCGCCGCCATGCCATCTGGCTGATCCCGGCGGCGGCGCTGGCGGTGGCCGATCTGGCCGCCGGCGCCATCCATCTGCAGGCGCCGCAGGGGCCGGCCGAGCGCGTGGTGCTGCTGAGCGCGGACAGCATCGCCCAATCCGGCACCGCTGACGATGCCGGTCTGGCATTGGGTGCGGTGCTGGCCTATGCCGGGGAAATCCGCATGGTCGCCAAAGGTGCAGGCTTGGTGGTGTTGCCCGAAAGGCTCGCCGTGCTGCGCCCGGAATGGCAGGGCGAAGCCTTCGCTTTGCTGAAAGCGGCTTCGCGCTTTACCGGCGCCACCATTGTCGCCGGCTTCGAGGCGAAGGGCGGCAAGACGACGCGCAACATTGCCTGGACCGTCACGCCCGGTGGCGCGGCGCCGCTCGTCGCAGTGCAGGGAGAACCGGGCCGGGCCGGAGCGGACTATGCGGTGGCGATCTCGCACGATCTCGATTTTCAGGACCGGTTGCGCTTGCGGATGGCGGCCGAGCAGCCATTGCTGCTCGCCGTTCTGGCGTGGGACTTCGGTGCCGATGCCGGGCTTCAGGCGCGCAAGGCGATCCTGCGTGGCGTCGAAAGCGGCGTGGCGCTGGCGCGCACGGCGCGCGACGGCGAACTGACGCTGGCCGATGCGCTGGGCCGCGTGCGCGTGGCGCGGCAGACCGAAGCGCAGGGCTTCAGCATCGCCTCGGCCGAAGTGGCGCTGGCACCCGCCGCCGGCGCGACGCTTTACGACCGCATCGGCGATGTGTTCGGTTGGTTCGCGATCGCGCTGTCGCTGCTTCTGACTTCCGGCGGGATCGCCAGGCTTCTCTGGCGGGCGCGGCCTGCGCGCGATCTGCGCGAGCCGTTCGGGGGAATCCTGCGCCCGGCCTGGACGGCGGCGCCGCTGCGGAAATCGTGAACCGGATCTACGCCGAAGAAGCGTAGTGCAAACAAAGGCACTCCCTCTCCCCCAGTTGGGGGAGAGGGCAAGGGTGAGGGGTTACTCCGCCGCGATCGACGAGGGCGAGACCAGCCTCTTGCCGCCGTTCAGCTTCATGAGGAACTTGATGCCTTCCTCGGCGATGTCGTCGCCGATCATGCGATCGCCTTCGGCATAGAGTTCGGCCATGTCGATATAGGCGGCGTAGTTGCCGCGTGTGCGATCGGTGATGATGCCGGCCTTGAGCAGCGTCTTGATGAGCACGCGGAAGATGTTGCTCGCTTCCTGGAGTTCTTCACGGATGCCGGCGTCGGTCATCGCTTCCATGAAGGCCTGCTGGCACCATGCCGGATCGAGGCCGACAGATTCGTAGATCCACGCCTTCTGGTCGGGCGAGGCGAGATTGTAGAGCAGGATCTGGAAGACCTCCCAGGCCCAGTCCTCGATCAGCTCGTGCTCGGATTTGGAGAGCTTGGGGATCGTGCGGTCGGCCCAGATCTTTCCGAATTTGTGATGGAAGGCCTCGTCCGTCATGGTGAGCTGCATGATGTGGCGCAGCAACGGATCGCGTGCTTCCTTGTAGAAAGTGGCAAAGGCGCCCATCGCCAGCCCTTCGACCAGGAGCTGCATGCCCACCAGCTTCTTCCACACCAGCGGCGAGGAAACCAGCTCGTTGAGCAGGTTGCCCAGCGCCGGGCCGACTTTCGCCGGCTTGCCCCAGCGCGCCTTGATGTAGGCCGAGAAGCCGGTGACGTGGCGGGCTTCCTCGCGCGTCTGATTGGCGGCGTATTCCTGTGCGCCCGGATCACGCAGGATGTGGCAAAGCGAGGCGGAAAGGGCCAGCGCGCCCTGCTCGCCGTGCAGGATCGAGGACAGTGACCAGAGCACACCCAGGTTGACCAGCTTGATCTTCTGCTTCTCGTTCAGCTTGTCGCCGATGGCGGTTTTCAGGTCCGGATTGGCGGCCGGATTGGTGAGATATTCGTTCTCGATGTCGAAGGGCGTGGAGAAATCGATATAGGTCTTGTCCAGCGGATCCCAGAAATGATCGTGGGTGGCCGAAATAATCCGGTCGAAGGCACTTGAACGCTGGCCATAGCGCTCTACTTCCAGCATCGCCGGAAAATCGCTCGGATCGACGGCGTTGTAGGCGGGATCCTTGGTGATGTTCTCCATGTGCCAGGCCTCTCTGGATTGGTTCGAATTCTTATTTGCAGATAATAGCCCGGAGAATGCGTCTCATCAAGAAAAATGACGCATGCGTCATCGAATTGGCAAGGATGTTGCCGAGCCTTGTTCTGTTGTAACAAGCCGCCCATGACGCAGCCTCCGCCCCTGATTCAGGCCGAAGACCTCAGCGTAACCCTGGCCGGCGCGCCGATCCTCGATCATGTCAGCGTTCAGGTGAGCCGGGGCGAGGTCGTGGTCCTGATCGGGCCCAATGGCTCAGGCAAGACCACGTTCCTCAAGGCGCTGCTGGAGCTGGTGCCGCACCGAGGCCGGGTGGCGCGGGCGCCGGGGCTGAAGATCGGCTATGTGCCCCAGCATTTCGCTCGCGACCACGCCCTGCCGCTGACGGTGGCCCGCTTCCTGGCCATCTATGCGCCCAACGAGAAGGGGGTGGTGGCGGCCGCGCTGGCCCGTATCGGCATCGAGGAGTTGGCGGGCAAGCAGGTGGTCACGCTGTCCGGCGGCGAGCTGGCGCGGGTGCTGCTGGCCCGCGCCATCGTGCACCGGCCCGACCTGCTCTTGCTCGACGAGCCGTTTGCCGGCGTGGACCTGGCGGGCGAAGCCACGCTCTACCGGCTGATCGCCGAGCTGCGCGACGAGCTGAATTGCGGCGTGCTGCTGGTCAGCCACGATCTGCATGTGGTGATGGCGCAGGCCAGCCGGGTCGTGTGCCTCAACCGCCATGTCTGCTGCGAAGGCGCAGCGGGCGCGGTGATCCGCGATCCGGCCTTCGTACAGCTGTTCGGACCGCGCATCGCTTCCGAGCTGGCGCTCTATGTGCATCATCACGATCACGTCCACGAGATCGGGCATGTGCCCGAAGGCGCCGATCATCCTCACGGCCCTCATCATGGATAGTTTTCTGTGGCGCGCGATTCTGGGCGCTGCGCTGCTCGGCGCCGCGGCGGGGCCGCTCGGCTGCTTCGTGCTGTGGCGGCGCATGGCCTATCTGGGCGAATCGCTGGCGCATATGGGCTTGCTGGGCGCGGCGCTGGGGCTGCTGCTCGGGGTGGCGCCGATTGCCGGCGTGGCGGCGGTGGCCATCGTGGCCGGGCTCATCATGGCGCGCGCCACCGACCGCTACATCCCCTCCGGCACCTTCATCGGTCTGGTGGGCCACGTCGGCCTGGCGCTCGGCTTCATCCTGCTCTCGACGATGGAAACGGTGCGCGCCGATCTCATGGGTTATCTGTTCGGCGATGTGCTGGCGCTGTCGCCCTTCGATATTTATGCCGTGGCGGTCGGCGGCGCGGTGATGCTGGCGGCGCTGTGGCTGTTGTGGCGGCCGCTGCTCGTCGTCACGGTCAGCCGCGACATCGCCATTGCGGAGGGCCGGGACACGCGGCTCGCCGATCTGGCCTTTCTAGTTCTGGTGGCGGGGCTGGTGGCGCTGGCGTTGAAGGTGGTGGGCGCGCTGCTGATCGTGGCGCTGCTGCTCATTCCGCCTGCTGCGGCGCGGCCACTTGCGAAAACGCCAGAGGCGATGGCGCTGCTGGCGGCCGTTCTTGGCGCGTTGTCGGCGCCGCTGGGTATCGCTGGGGCCTATGTCTTCGACGCGCCGGCCGGCCCTGCCATTGTGCTGGCGGCGGCGGCGCTGTTCGTGGCCACAAGCGCCGGTGCGGCAGTGCAGCAAAAGATCACCCGCAGCGGCTAACCGCCTCTTCCAAACTCCCGCCGTCGTCGTGATAAAGTGAGTCCAATGCAGGGGCACAAATGAGCGTTGGGGCGAAATGGGCGGCGGTATGGGTGCTGCCGCTGGCCGTGGCCACGCTGGCAATGGCGGTGATGGCCGGCGACCCGGGCGGGCTGGCCTCGCGCATCCGCGGTATCCAGTTCGATTCCTATCAGTATCTGGCGCCGCGTCCCTATGAAGACCCGCGCGCCAGTAGCGGCTACAGCGTGCGCGTCCTCGACGTGGACGATGCGAGCCTGAAGCGCTTCGGCCCCTGGCCCTGGCCGCATGGCGTGCTGGCGCGGCTGATCGGCGAGTTGAAGGCGGCGGGCGCCGCGGTGGTCGTGCTCGATCTGCCGCTGGCCACGCCCGATCCGACATCACCAGAGGCCTTGGCGCGAGATTTGCCCGCAGGGTCAGAGGGCGATGCCGCGCGCAAGGCACTGGCGGATTTGCCCTCGCCCGATACGGCGCTGGCTGCTGCGCTGGCTTCGATCAACGCCGTGACCGGCTTCACGCTGACGGACACGGCAGGCGGGGCGGCACCCGCGCTCAAGGCGCCCATCGGCTTCGACGGTGCGCCTGCCACCCTCGCCTCGGTTCCCGCGTTCGGTCATGCGGTGCCGGCCCTTTCCGCGTTCGAAACGGCAAGCACGGGCGTGGGTGCCGAGAATCTCGCCGGGGACGCCGACGGCAAGCTGCGCGCCATGCCGTTGGTCTTTCGCATGGACGGCAAGCTGGTGCCATCGCTCGACGCCGAAGTGATGCGCCTGCTCAATGGCGGCGTGCCGCTCTCGCTGGATGCGCGCGAGACGGGTTTGCCGGGGCTGGTCAGTCGCGAGCGCGTGGCGCGTGTCAAAGCCGGTGCGCTGTCGGTGCCGGTGCGCGCCAACGGCGCAATGGAGATCTATTTTTCCGGTCCCGATCGCGCGCGCCACATCTCCGCCGCCACGCTCGACGATGACGCGCTGGCTACCGGCAGCCTCGTCAAGGCCATCGTCTATCTTTCGGCGCCGGGCCAGACCGTAGCGACGCCGCTCGGCCCGCAGTCGCTGGCCGAAATCCATGCCGAAGCGATGGAGAACATCCTGCTCGGCACCGCGCTCAGGCCCGTGGCCGGGCTCTATGGCGGGCTCACCTTCGTGCTGATCGTGGCCATCGGCATGGTGTTGCTGCTGGCGCGGCAGCGGTTGATTTGGGCAGGCGCGCTCACTGTGGGCGCGATCGCACTGGCGCAGACGGTGACGTGGCTGCTCTTCGTCAACACGCATACGCTGTTCGATTCGCTGGGGCCGTCCCTGGCGTTGGCGGCGAGTTTCCTGGCGGGGCTAGCGGCGCGCAGCATCGAGGTGATGCGCCGGCGCAGCGCCTTGCGCGCGACTTTTTCCAGCGCGCTGCCGCAACCGGTGCTCGACGAGATCGCCAAAAGGCCCGCGTTGCTCAACCTTGCGGGCCAGACGCGCCAGGTGACTTGCCTGGCCTGCGGCGTGCGCGGTTATGCAGTGCTGGCCGAATCCTTCGCCGATGATCCAGCCGGTTTCATCCGCTCCATCGGCGCGGCGATGGCGCGGCTGACCGATGTTGCCCGTGCGCATGGCGCCACTGTCGATTGCGTCACGGCCGAAGGCTTCCTCGCCTACTGGAACGCACCGCTCGACGATTCCGAGCACGCCATCCGCGCCTGCGAAGCGGCCAACAGGATGACGGTGGTGCTGGCCGAGATCAACGAACAGCTTTCGCGCGAGCGCCGCTTCGACGGCACCGCCTTCGAACCGATTGAAATCGGCATCGGCATTTCGACCGGTCCGGCCATTGCCGGCGGTGTCGGCGATTCCCGCTGCACCGCCTACACCGTCACCGGCGAATGCACTCTGTTGGCCGCGCGCATCCGTGCCCGGTCTGCGCAATACGGCCCCGCCGTTGTGGTGAGCGAGGACACGCGCAAGGCCGCCGAGCGTGGCTACGCCTTTCTCGAAGTCGATTACATCGCGCTCGGACCCAGGGGCGAGGCTGTCAAGCTCCACGCCATGCTCGGCAACCCGCTGGTGCGGGCGAGCCCCAAATTCCGGGCGCTGGCCACCTTCCACGAACACATCTTCCAGTCGCTACGCACCCAGCAATGGGAAAAGACGCGCGAACTGATCACGCAATGCCGCAAGCTCTCGGGCGCCAGCCCGAAACTTTACGAGCTGCATCTGGCGCGCATCGCCTATTTCGAGAAAAACCCGCCTGGCGCGGATTGGGACGGCGCCTTCAGGACGATCCTGAAATAGGTTCGGAAATAGGTTCTGTCGGGCCGAACCATGCGCGCCCGCCGGTGAGTGCGGCCCAGAGCTGGTCGCCGAAGGAGAAGTGCCACCATTCGTCGGGATGGCCGGCGAAGCCTTCTTCGCACATCAGCCAGTGCAGCAGCCGTCGATTGGCGCATGCTTCCTCGTCGGAATAGGACGGCACGCCCGGTGTCGCCTGTTCGAAGCGGTCGCGATGGGCCAGCGTGGTCACGTCGTCGAAGATCGAGCCCATCCACAACTGCGTGCCATCCTTCCAGCGCAGGCTGAGATCCACCGCCGCGCCGGTGGCGTGGGGCGCGGGCGAGGCAGGATCGTTGGTCGGTGCGGCCCAGTAGCGTTCGACGGCTGCCGTCAGCGCCGCGCCGGAGAGCGCGGGATCGCGCCTCTGCAATTCCGCCGGCATCCAGACGTCGTGGAAATAGGCCTGCACCGCGCGCGGCCGCCAGGCGTCGAAGACGAACAGTTCGAGCCCCTGCGATGCGGTCCGTGCATTGATCGCAGCGAGCTTTTCGGCCACCGAGGCACGCAGATAGAGGCTCGACACCGCGCCCTCGATCCGCCGCCAATAGGGCGGGTTGCGCCTGACGTGATAGTAATTCGCTCCGGCGATGCCGCGTGTGGCGATCTCGGTCAGCGGCTCGGGCGTGGCCGTAGCGATGGGCAATTGACGATAGCCCCGATAGCGCGCGCGGGCTTCGGTCTGATCGGGAATGGGCCGCGCCCGCAGCGCAGCCAGTGGCCCGAAGACCTCCGAAACAAAAACAGGGCTTTCCAACGCATGCTCCATCGGCAAATCTCGCGTACCGCAATGTAGGGCACGATCAGCCGATGACCAACGCACCCGAAGCCTATTTCCCGTCCGATTACCGCGCTGCGCGTGCGGCTTTCGTGGCGGCGGCGGAAGCGGCGGGGCTCGGCGTCACCAGCCGCGTGCATCCCTCGGTCAAAGGGCGCGACGGCAAGCCGCTGTTTCTCGATACCGCGACCATCGGCCCGCGCGACGCGCAAAAGGCCTTGCTGCTGATCTCGGGCACGCACGGCGTCGAAGGCTATTTCGGTTCGGGCGTGCAGAGCGGATTGCTGCGCGAAGGCATTGCTGCGCGCGTGCCCGAGGGGGCGCTGCTGGTCATGCTGCACGCTTTCAATCCCTATGGCTTCTCGTGGGACCGCCGCGTCAACGAAGACAATGCCGATCTCAACCGCAACTTCGTCGATCACGCGCGACCGCCGGTGAACCGGAACTACGCCGCGCTGGCCGACGCCATCGCGCCTGCGGACATCACTGTTGAGGCGATGAAGGCCGCCAATGCGACGCTGCGTGCCTATGCTGAAGAACACGGTGCCTTCGCGCTGCAGGCGGCGATCTCCACCGGCCAATATGCCTTCCCGAACGGCATCTATTACGGCGGCGCGCGCGAAAGCTGGTCCGCCCTCATGCTCAGGGACATCTTCCGCGAGGAACTGGCGCATGTGCAGAAGCTGGTGGCAATCGACTTTCACACCGGGCTCGGAGATTCCGGCGCCGCCGCGATGATCATCGAGGATGCGCCCGGTGCGCCCGCCTTCGCCCGTGCCAGCGCGCTGTGGGGCGCGCGCCTGCAATCGACCCGGGGCGGCGGCTCGCTCTCGCCCCCGCTCACCGGCACGCTGGACGAAGCGGTCGCCCGGCTAATGGGCAAGGGCGAAACCACTTTTGGCGCGCTCGAAGTGGGCACCCGGCCCACCGATGTGGTGTTCAAGGCCCTGCGGCTGGACAACTGGCTGCATCTGCACGGCAGCCCCGCCCATTCCCGCGCCGCCGAGATCAAGCGGCTGATCCGCGATGCCTTCTACCCGGACACCGCCGATTGGAAGCGGGCAGTCTGGGACCATGCACACGAAGCCGTGAAAGCCGCCCTGGCTGCGATTGCCTGAATCCCGCGCCCCCGCTAGCGTCACCGGACTGACATTTTCTCGGGGGTCTATGATGACGATGACGGAACGTCCGCGCCGCGCCTTGCGCCTCGGCGTATCTTTCGCTGCGCTGCTGTGGACCGGCAGCGCCTTGGCCGCGCCCGCACCGGAAGCGGTGCCGCTGCCGCCGCAGGCGAACCAGACGCTGGCGCACGACATCTTCCGCGACATCGTCGAGGTGCGCTCGGTCCATGACGCCGGCACCAAGGGCGTGGCGGACATCCTCGTCAAATACCTCAAGGCGAACGGCTTCACCGACCAGGAAATCTCCTATGTGCCAGAAGCGAAGTTTCCCTCGCAGGTAAACGTCGTCGTGCGCCTCAAGGGCAAGGGCGAAGGCAAGCCCGTAATGTGGATCTGCCACATGGATGTGGTGGACGCCAAGGCCGACGACTGGACGGTGCCGCCCTTCAAGTTCACCGAGAAGGACGGCTATTATTACGGCCGCGGCACCTCCGACATGAAGGACGAAGACGCCGCCGCCGCGGCCAGCTTGATTCGGCTGAAGCAGGAAGGCTTCGTGCCGGATCGCGACATCATCGTCGCCTTTACCGCCGACGAGGAAGTGGGCCAGGATCAGGATGGCCCCGCCTATCTGCTGAAGAACGCCCCGAAGCTGGTCGATGCCGGCCTCGTCATCGATCCCGATGGCGGCAGCGGCGAGATCGAAAACGGCAAGCGCCTCGATTTCACGGTCGAGACCAGCCAGAAAACCTACGTCACCTACACGATGACGGTGACCAATAAGGGCGGGCACAGCTCCGAGCCGCGGCCCGACAATGCCATCTACGAACTGGCCCATGCGCTGGTGCGGCTGTCGAAATACCAGTTCCCGTTCAGGACCAACGCGACCACGCGGCTCTACTTCAAGGCGGTGGCCGCGCGCCAGAGCGGCCAGACCCGTGCCGATATGCTGACGCTGGCGGCCTCGCCCAAGGTGAATTTGAAGGCGGCCACGCGCCTGGCCGAGGATCCGGCGATGAATGCGGTCCTGCATTCAACCTGTGTTGCCACCATGCTGAACGCCGGGGTTCAGGAAAACGCCCTGCCGTCACGGGCGGTCGCCACCATCCAATGCCGCATCATGCCCGACGAGACGGTGGACGGAACCAAGGCGGCGCTGGAAAAGGTGATCGCCGATCCCGCGATCAAGGTGGCCGAGCTGGGCTTCCTGACCAGGGGACCGGCCTCGCCGCCCGACCCGCAGGTGCTGTCGTCCGTGACCAAGGTGGTGGATGCGATGTGGCCGGGCGTGCCGGTGGTGCCGGTGATGGCGGCCGGCGCCAGCGACGCGCTGTTCACCCGCGATGCCGGTATCCCCAGCTACGGGGTCGGCGGCGGCTGGAACGATATCCATGATATCCGCATGCACGGCCGCGACGAGCGCATGAAGATCGGCACCTATTATCAGACGGTGGAATTCACCTACCGCCTGATGAAGGAGCTGGGCGACGCGCCGGAGGTGAACTGAGCCCTCGGCCGCCGCGGTCCACCGAGGCTGGGAGCCATCGCCGGTCTTCGGGCTGGCGGCTACCGGCCGCCAAGCGTTTGCTAGGCGTGGCCGCTTAGTTTATAGGACGCGCAACGCACCCGTAGCTCAGCTGGATAGAGTGCTGCCCTCCGAAGGCAGAGGTCACAGGTTCGAATCCTGTCGGGTGCGCCATTCCCGTACAAAAGTACGAACTTCGCCCAACTTGTCCGGCGCGGTGATGGCGGCGGCGATGGCCGCTGGCGGACCGGAGATGGTGGCCTTTTCGCGGTCCACGATGATTTCAGAGACGAGCCCGCGCACGTAGCGGCGCTGCAGCGCAGGCGCGGCGTCGAGCAGCCGGCGCTTGAGGGTCGTGGCGATGGTTGCCGCCTGCTGGTTGGACAGCGCCTGGCGCAGCGGCGGAGTTTCCCGATCCAGTAGGCTCAGGTGGCGGACGATTTCCTCGCGCTCGGCCTCGACGGCGCTGACCGTGCTGCGGAAGCTGGTGGTGTCGCTGACCGTGCCCTCGGCCAGGGCGCTGTAGAGGCGCTGGAGGCGCTTGTCGATCTCTCTGAGCTGTTTCTGGAAGGTAGACTGGCGCCGCGCTGTGCCGGAGGTCACGGCCTCGCGGTGGCGGTGAGCCTCGCGCAGTAGCGTGGTCAGACGATCCGGGGTGAGTAACTGATCGGCGAGGGCACCGATGACCAAAGCATCGAACTCTGCCATCGGGATGCGGACCGGATCGGCACAGGCCGTGCGGCCTTTGGTGCGGCGGTTGGCGCAGACGTAGTAGCGGTAGCGGGAACTCTTACCGGTCCCCAGCATCAGCGGTCCACCGCAACAGTGGCAACGGGCAAGACCTGTGAGCAGGACCGCACTGCTGGTGACGCGCGGCGCGGTGACATTGGGGCGGCGCTGATGCAGGTGCTCCTGCACGCGCTTGAAGGTCTTGGGCTGGATGATCTTGGGAACCGCCACGGCCACCCATTCCTCCTTCGGCCGCTCCTTGCGGGTACGGCTGTCATGCTGGTTGTAGAAGTGCGTGCCCGTATAGGTCTCGCGGGTCAGCATGGCGTGGACGGCACTGGTGTAGAAGGCATTGCCGTTCCGATTCCGGAAGCCGCTGGCATTCAGCCAGGTGACGATGTCCTTGATGCCCATCGGGCCCTTGGAGCCATCGCCGTCTTCGAAGAGCTTGAAGATCAGCCGCACAGTCTCAGCCTCGGCGGGCTCGATCTCCAGCTTCTTCTTGAGGCGCTGACCGCGTTGACCAGCCGTGACGGTCCTATAGCCGAAGGGGGCCTGGGCTCCGTTCCAGAAGCCCTGGCGGGCATTCTCCAGCATCGTGCGGCAGACATGCTTGGCGTTCTCGGCGCTGTGGAGGGCATCGGCGGCGGCGATGACCGTCTCGGCAAAATCGGCGGACGGCCCTTCGCCAAAATCCTGCGTCATGGAGACCAGCAGGACGCCGTATTTCTGGAGCTGGCATTTGGAAACAGCATAGCCCGTCGAATCGCGAAAGAAGCGCGACTGGCTGTGGACGAGAACGACGTCGAAGGGTGAGGGATCGACGCAGGCCGTATCCATCAGGCGCTGGAACTCGGGCCGCTTGTCGTTGCGGGCGCTGGCGCCGGGATCGATGAACTCGCGCACCACATGCCAGCCCTTGCCTTGGCAATATCTCTGGGCCTGGGCGATCTGGTCGGGAATCGAGATGTCATTCTCGGCCTGACGGGTGGTGGAGACCCTGGCATAGACAGCGACGCGCTTGCTCATTGCGGCGGTTCCTCAGTGTCGTTGGCGGCAAGGCCGGCCAGATCGTCCAACAGCAGGGCGAATACTTCAATCTCGACCTGCGTGACGGGTAAATCCTTGGGAATCAGCACCTTGACCCGCGGCTTGTCGGCCCCGCCATCATCATTGGCCGGATTGGGCAGGGGAATCGTACCTTCATGGTCAGCCGGGTGGCTCATGGCACAGCCCTCCCCCAGCAAACCTGCCCTGTTCCAGCGCCGGCGCATGACAGGCGAAGACGGGGGGCTCTGGGCCGCAACACAGACGCCGTTCGGCTGATGCCCTTCGCCACGGCGGTTTCCAGGAGGGCGGTTACGACAGAGATTACGAGAGATTCCGCGCTCCCACCTGCCAAGCGCCGGGGATCCGCTGCCGGGGAAGATAGCCGATACATCTCCACATGGGGCATCGCAAGAAGCCCTATCCGTCCGCAGGCATGTCGCTGGCAACTTGATGCTGAGAACGACAGCGGGCGTGCAACAGAGCGCAGTTTCTCACGGCGCCCGGCCACCTGGCCGGGCAGGCGTCCGACTTGCATTGAGACGCTTCTCGCCAACCGGCGCGATCTCGAAGGCGCGTTGCCGGTCAATTGCGTCGGAGGACTGACATCAGCCAAGAGGCGCCCCCGGTGCATTCGGGATGCAAAACGCAGAGATGATGCGAATCTGCAATCCATGCAATCCCTGACGCACAGATTGCATCCTCGTTGCACAGACGCTTTGCATGTCGACTCCGCGCGCGCGGCGATCATGACCGGCGGTCGACGGCAGCGCACGTGAATGACCAAGGTGGGATCGCGTGGCACGGTTTCCTCCATCAAGAAGAACTTGGAAACCGTTGCGCTGAAGAGTGATGCTTGTTGTTGAATGAGCCTTCGCAAGCCCCTGGTCAAGAGCAGATGCCGCTATTCTTATCGAGGCGAACAGCGCAGGAACGTGCTGTCTGCTGGTGTATTCCTAAAAGAGTGCTTCATGGGTGCTGGTGGCAACACACCTACCAACACACTTGGAACACACCGGCGAACACACTTGCCAACACACCCGAAAATCACAGCGCTTTGCCGACGATTCATCGCGGCTCTCGCGTCGGCAGATTTTCAGATCGCTGTGATCCGGCTGCAACACGTCCCTAATGTTATGGTCCGTCTGCGGCGTATCGCGTGCCGAT
>JAGWZW010000093.1 GCA_018971835.1 Alphaproteobacteria bacterium | reverse complement strand
GGCGGGCCGCAATGGGACGGGCTGCCGTTCCATCAGAAGCCGGAGCGCGGCCTGTTGCGCCTGCGCAAGGATCTCGAACTGTTCGCCAACCTCAGGCCCGCGCTGTGCTTCGACGCGCTCAAGGATGCCTCCGCCCTCAAGCCGGAGCTGGTGGCCGGGCTCGACATCCTGATCGTGCGCGAACTGACGGGCGGGGTCTATTTCGGCGAGCCCAAGGAAATCACCGAACTGCCGAATGGCGAGAAGCGCGCGGTCGATACGCAGGTCTATGAGACGCACGAGATCGAACGCATCGCACGGGTGGCCTTCGAGCTGGCGCGTCTGCGCGGTAACAAGGTCGCCTCCGCCGAGAAATCGAACGTCATGGTCACGGGCGTGCTCTGGCGCGAAGTGGTAACGAAGGTGCACAGGCAAGAGTTCCCCGACGTGCAGCTTTCCCATGTGCTCGCGGACAACTGCGCCATGCAGCTGGTGCGCAATCCCAAGCAGTACGACGTCATCGTCACCGACAACCTGTTCGGCGATGTGCTGTCGGACGAAGCCTCGCAGCTCACCGGCTCCATCGGCATGTTGCCCTCCGCCTCGCTGGGCGCGAAAGATCCCGTCACCGGCAAGCAGCCCGCGCTCTACGAGCCGGTGCATGGCAGCGCGCCGGATATCGCGGGGCAGGGCCTGGCCAATCCGCTGGCCTGCATCCTGTCGCTGGCCATGTGCCTGCGTTATTCCTTCGGCCGCGTCGAAGACGCGGTGCTCTTGGAAAAGGCGGTGGAGCGCGTGCTGGCCGAGGGCTACCGCACCTCCGACATCATGCAGCCCGGCATGAACAAGGTCTCGACCGACGGCATGACCGAGGCGGTGATGAAGGCGCTGGGCGCGCTGGCGGCCTGACTTTCCCAAAAATGGAATTTCGGCTTCCATTTTTGGGAAGTCCGTGATAGGCTCCGGTCATGCTGGTGATCGGCACGGATACCGTTGAGCGTTATTTCGCCAGCCGGTCCGGCCATCGCGGTGTCAAGGCGGCGCGGGCGCAATACGACGCATGGCTCGCCATCGCGGAGGCTGCCGACTGGAAAACGCCGCAGGATGTGAAGGCGTCCCATCCCAAGGCGAGCATCCTGAAGGGCGGCCGGGTGGTGTTCAACATCAAGGCGAACGATGACCGCCTGATTGCCCTGGTGCAGTATCGCGACGGCGTGCTGATGATCCGGTTCTTCGGCAGCCACGAAGATTACGACGAGATCGATGCGGAGACCGTGTGATGAAAGCGACCCTGATCGTGATTCAGAACGAAGCCGATCATGCAGCCGCCAAGGCACTGGTCGCCAAGCTGATGGAATCCGGTGCCGCCGCCGACCGCGCGCGAATGATGGCGCAGGCGCGGCTCGTCGAGGCCTATGAACGCACACGCTGGCCGCGCAAGGTGCCGTCGCTGCCCGATTTGCTGACGTATCTGATGGACCAGCATGGTCTTACCCGCGCCGATCTTGTGCCGCTTCTGGGCACCGCCAGCCGGGTGAGCGAGGTGATGTCGGGCAAGCGCGAATTGAGCATGACGATGGTGAAGCGGCTCCGTAACCGTTTCCATATCCCGGCGGATTTGCTGATCTCAGCAGCCTCGCACGCGGCGGCCTAAGGCTCCACCACCACTTTGCCGAACGCCTTGCGGTCCGCCAGCATCTGCATGGCCTCGACCGCGCGCGACAGCGGAAAGCGCGCGCCGGTATGCGGGCGCAGCTTGCCCGCCGCCAGCATGGCGTCGATGGCTTGGATGTTCTGGTGTCCCTTCTCAGGGAAGCGGCGCGTATATTCGCCGGCGCGCACGCCCACCACCGAGAAGCCCTTGATGAGGGGAATATTGGCCGCGATGGTGGGGATGCGCCCGCTGGCGAAGCCCACCACCAGCAGCCGCCCGCCGAAGGCGATGGCGCGCGTGGCCTCGTCGAAAGCATCGCCGCCCACGGGATCATAGATCACGTCGGCGCCGCGCCCGCCTGTCAGTTCCTTTACGGCGTCGCGGAAGCCCTTGGTCGGCAGCACGTGATCGGCGCCGTAGCTTTTTAGGAAGGCACGCTTGTCGTCCGTCGAGGCGGCGGCGATCACGGTGGCGCCCAGCGCCCTGCCCAGATCGACGGCCGCCAGCCCCACGCCGCCCGCCGCGCCCAGCACCAGCAGCGTCTCGCCTATCTGAAACCGGGCACAGCGCACCAGGCCGACATAGGCGGTGACATAGGCGGCCGTGAAGCCGGCCGCGGTGACGAAATCGACGCCATCGGGAATCCGCCGCAGCACCGCCGCCGGGCGCTGGACTTCCTCGGCGAAGGCGCCGGCGATGCCGCCGCCCATCACCCGGTCGCCGGGTGCAAAGCCATGAACGCCATCGCCCACCGCGATCACCTCGCCGGCGCATTCGGTGCCGACGATGAAGGGCAGGTCCGGCTTGTGCTGGTATTTGCCCTGCACCATCAGGATATCGGGAAAGTTCACCGAGGCCGCCCGCACCCGCAGGCGCACCTCGCCCGGCGCCAGCGGCGGCAAGTCCATGTCTTCGAGGCGAAGCGTGGAGATGTCCTGGGCGATCGCGCGGCAGAGCAGGGCCTTCACACGTTGTCCTTCGCCGCCTTGGGCCCGACGCCCTGCACATGGGGCAGGTTGCGGACGCCATTCATGAACAGCGCGGTGGCAAAGCGCGCCGCCTCTTCGGTGTCGGGCCGGTCGCGGCGCAGCATGCGCTCGGCCATCTCGAAGGCGACGCCGACGATGGCCGCCATCAGGTAATCGGCATCGATGGGCGGGAACATGCCCTGGGCGATGGCCCGTTCCAGGTCGACCCGCAGTTCCTCGAAACCGGCGATGACTTCCGGCGTATCCATGCGCACGCGCAAGGTGTCGGTGTTGCGGCGGATGGCCTGGAAGTTGCCCTGATCGCTCGCCACATAGTCGAAGAAGATCTGGAAGGTGCCGGAGATGAATTCGTCGATGGTGGTGGCTTTGGCGCGTTCCTCATGCAGGCGCGGACGGATCCTGAGTGCGCTTTCGTCCTGGATCGCCTGGAACACCTCCTCCTTGGACTTGAAGTAGTTGTAGAAGGTGCCCGAGGCCAGCGGCGTGGCGCGGATGATGTCGCGCACGGTGGTGGCGCCATAGCCCAGCTCGGCGAAGACCTGGTGCGCCGCGGCAAGGATGATCTGGCGGTTCTGCACCTTGGTTCGCTCGCGCTTGCCGGCGCTTTTGGGGCCGGCTTTGGCGTGTAGGGTATCGGCGTCCATGCGGGGCTCCGTGCGGAATCGGTTCTTGATCCTATTCTGACGTGACGCCCCGTCAACTTTATTGGTTGAGGGTTTGTCACGCATTGACAGGGCCGGGCCGTTCCCCTTCATACGGGACATGGAAGACACTCCCGCCAACTGGCCCGCCGACTGGCGGCACCAGGCCCGGACCATGCTGGGGCTGACACCGTTCATGGCCAGTATCGGCGCGGAAATTTTGGAGATGGGCGCCGGCGCGGCCCGGGCGCGGCTGCCCTACGGCCCCAAACTGGTGGGCGATCCCGATAGCGGCGTGGTGCATGGCGGCGCAGTGACGGCGCTGCTCGATCAGATGGGCGGGGCGGCGGTCATGGCGGCGCTCGATCATCCCGTTCCCATCGTTACGCTCGATCTGCGCATCGACTATATGAAGCCCGCTACGGCCGGCGTGGATATCATGGCCGAAGCGCGCTGCCTCAAGGTCACCCATGAGATCGCCTTCGTGCGCGGTTCGGCCTATCAGACAGATGCCGCCGATCCGGTCGCGATCTGCACGGCAACCTTCATGTTGATGCGTGGGGCGCAGGCGTTGCGCGCTCCGGCGAAGGGCTGAAAGGTGGATGTGCTCACCCGCGCGCTGAAGGACGGCGCCTCGCCCGATCCGCAAAGCCTGCTGGCGGCGATTCCCTATTGCCGGCACCTGGGCATCCGCGCCGAGCTTCGCGAGAGCGGGCTGGTGCTGGTGATGCCGTTTGCAGACCATCTGGTGGGCAATGTGTTCCTGCCCGCGCTGCATGGCGGGGTCATCGGCTCGCTGCTTGAAACCGCGGCGGTGGCGCAGGTGATCTGGGAATTGCGCGGGCCGCGCCTGCCGCGGCCGGTGGATATCACCATCGATTATCTGCGCAGCGGCCGCGCGGTGACGAGCTATGCGCGGGCCCGCATCGCCAAGCAGGGGCGGCGGGTGGTCAACGTCCATGCCGAAGTCTGGCAGGACGACGAGGCCAAACCCGTCGCCGCCCTGCGCGGCCACATGCTGTTGCCCGCTGCGGATTGACTTTAGTTCCAGCGTCCGTTCGCACCGCCGAGGCTGAGCCCGCCCGCACCGAGCAGGAAGATCGCCACCGCCCCGAACAGATAGAAGGCTTCCAGTTCGAGCGCATAGCCGCCCATCGGCCCCAGCGCGACGAGCTGGCCCATGCCGGCCAGCAGCACCGCCGCGATCATGTTGATCACGATCAGCGCCGCGCCGATGCGGGTGAACACGCCCAGGATCACCAGCAGTGGGCCCAGGATTTCGCCCAGATAGACCCCGTAGGCGAGCATTGACGGCAGGTGATGGACGCTCACCATCTGCTCGATGAAGCCGATGCCGGTGAGAAGTTTGTGCACGCCGTGAAACAGCAGCAGGACGCCGACTGTCAGGCGCAAGATCAGCTTGCCCAGAGACTCCGTGGAAATCATGACGTGCCCCTCAACCCGTTACACCGCCACAGCCTAACCCAAGGCCGGCGGTTTCGGGAGTGAAGATATCGGCACGGTTTGTTACGGCTCTGTCACACTCTCGGCCTGCTTGCGCCGGATGGTCGGACGTGTGGCGCATTGCCTGCGCAGCGCAGGGTATCGGGCTTTGTGCTTGGGGCTGAAGCTCGCGCTGGCGCGTGCAGAGGGGGCGGAGGCTGGTCCGAAATTCGCGCTCGTGCGCGTCGGCGGAAAAGTGCTGTCGTGCGGCTGCGGCGCAACCCGGTCATGGCCCGCCTCCGCTGCAATGAAATCTTGCATCGGGCGATCTTTGCCCTGTGGCAGGAAGCTCACGCGCAGGCCTTCGAGAACCATCAGCGCTGTGAACGCCGCAGCAAGTGCCAGTGCGATCTGGATCGGCGCCGGCTCCTGTGCGTAAAGCGCCATCGCCTCGGTCCAAAGATGCTGCCACCCGGTTACGGTCATCTGGTTCCATGCCTCTGTACCTGCATGGCAATGGTGTACAGCGCGTGAAGGCAAAGCCAATATCCGGCCCGCCCAAATTGCGCGCAAGGCTGCAGATTTCCTGCCCAAGATGCGGGCAGGGCGGTGATTTCCTGGGCGAAGCGCGGCGTTGCGACGATTTTACCGCGTGTCCGCGCCGACGGCTTCAGCGAGCGAGCCGAAATCGTCGCGCGCAAGCCTCTGCACAAGATCGCGCTTGATGCGCGCTACCAGTCCGGCGCCTTGATAGACCAGCGCGGTGTAGAGCTGCACCAGCGAGGCGCCGGCGCGGATTTTCGCATAGGCCTCGGCGCCCGAGCCGACACCGCCCGCGCCGATCAGCACCAGCCTGGCGCCCACGCGTGCGCGCATCTGCTTGAGCACTTCCGTCGAGGGTACGAACAGCGGCGCGCCGGAGAGCCCGCCGGGTTCCTTGGCGTGCGGGCTCTTCAATGATTGCGGGCGCGCGATGGTGGTGTTGCTGACGATCAGTCCTTCGATGCCGGAGGCCAGCGTGACGGCGGCGATATCGTCGAGCGCGTGCTCGTCCAGATCGGGCGCGATCTTGAGCACCAGCGGCACGCGCCAGCCACGCTCAGCGCGCTCCTCAAGCAGCGTGGCGAGCAAGCGTTCCAGTTCGTCCTTGTTCTGCAGCCCGCGCAGGCCCGGCGTGTTGGGCGAGGAGATGTTGACCGTGACGTAATCGGCAAATGGTGCCAGCCGCGCGAAGCCTGCGCGGTAGTCGGCAATGCGGTCCTCGCTGGTCTTGTTGGCGCCGATGTTGATACCGACGATGCCGTGCCGCTTGCGCTGCACCAAACGCGCCGCCACGCGCTCCATGCCGTCGTTGTTGAAACCCATGCGGTTGATGACGGCGCAGTCTTCAGTCAGGCGGAACAGCCGCGGGCGCGGATTGCCGTCTTGCGGCTTGGGCGTGACGGTGCCGCATTCGACGAAGCCGAAGCCAAATTTCAGCATCGCATCGGGCGCCTCGGCGTTCTTGTCGAAACCGGCGGCCAGGCCGATCGGGTTGGCGAAGTGCAGGCCCAGGGCGGCGATGGCGAGGCGCGGATCGTCGGCCGGCGGCGGGGGCAGGACGGGCGCGGCCAGCCGCACCAGCCTCAGCGTGGTGCGATGGGCCGTTTCGGGCGGCAGCGTCCGCATCAGGGCGGCGCCCACATCCATCAGCATTGCTATCCCCTTCTGATTCCCCGCAGATTTTAGCGCGGTTGGCGCTCCAAATGCCGCGCGCGGATCGGGCTTGCCCTGCCGGCTGTTGTTTTATAGAATATTTTCCGTACTGAGGACTAGTTTCATACCGTCGATGCTGACGCACAGCCAAATCTGGCAGGCGATCGACGCCCTGGCCAATCACCACGGGCTTTCCCCGTCCGGGCTGGCCAAACTTGCGGGTCTTGATCCCACCACCTTCAACAAGAGCAAGCGCGCCGCCGGTGGCAAGCTGCGCTGGCCGTCCACTGAAAGCGTGGCCAAGGCGCTGACGGCGGTGGGCGCCACGCTGGACGATTTCGTGGCGCTGGTCAGCCCCAACGGCGGGGCGGCGCGGGCGCGGATGGTGCCGCTGATCGGCATGGCGCAGGCCGGCGCGCACGGCTATTTCGACGACGCCGGGTTTCCCGCCGGCGTGGGCTGGGACGAGATCGGCTTTCCCGAACTGTCCGACGAGCATGCCTATGCGCTCGAAGTCACCGGCGATTCGATGCTGCCGGTCTATCGCGATGGCGATCATATCCTGGTTTCGCCCGCCGCCAGCCTCAGGCGCGGGGACCGCGTGGTGGTGAAAACCCATGCCGGCGAGGTGATGGCCAAGCAGCTCGGCCGCATGACGGCGCAGCGCGTGGAGCTGAAATCGCTCAATCCGGCCTATGAGGACAGAAGCTTCGCGCTCGGCGATCTCGCCTTCATCCACCGCATCATCTGGGCCTCGCAGTAACGGCGTGGCCGCTACTGCGGATAGCCCTGATAGCGCCGCACCAGCGCGTCATACGCTTTCCAGTCGCTGCGCTGGAACGCGGCCAGCAGCGTTTTGGCCCGCCCCTGCATGAACTGTTCGTAGACTGTGCGCGGCTTGCCGGTGGCGGCAAGCTGAAGTGCTGCTCCGATCTGCTTGGCATAGGCCTCCCGGTTATAGGTCGAAAGCGACAGCACATATTGGAAGCGCAGGACGATTTCCGTGGGATCGGCGGCGAAGGCTTTGGCGTAGTCATCAAGGCCCTGTTTCACCGTGGCGCCGTACATCCAGTCCGCCATCGTGGCGCCGCCGCCATCGACCACGGCGATGTTCCAGCCGCCCAGCGCCGCCAGCACCCAGGGGTCATCCGGATGATGGGCGAAGGCGACATCCAGACTGTTCTTGGCCTCGCCGGCATAGCCTTTGAACTTGGCGGCCATGATGCCGATGATGCGCGATTCGTAGCCCAGCGCAGCGGCGAGGTAGACATGGCCGTCCGCCAGCGTGGGATCGAGAGCGATGGATTGGCGCGCATAGCCCTCGGCTGTTTTCAGGCAGTCGAGGCAGGGCTGATCACGCATCATTTCCTTGGCCAGTTCGGCGCGCGCCGCCACCGCATAGCCCGAAGCGGCGTTGCTGGCGGTACCCTGCGCAATGGCCTCGGCATATTTGCCGGTCTGATAGAGCTGCAGCGGCGTGGGCGTCGCGATGGCATCGGCAACTGCCGCACCGGTGCAAAACATGGCTGCCAAGAGCGCAAACGCGGCAAGTCTCATGCGCCGCTCTCCAGTTCGCCGTTCAGCGCGCGGCGGATGAGGGCGGCTGTTTCCGCGCAGCCAAACAGGGCGGCGAACGAGCCGAAGCGCGGGCCCTGGGATTGGCCGATCACCACTTCGTAGATGGCCTTGAACCAGTCGCGCAGGGGATCGAAGGCATGGCGCTTGCCGATCTCGTAGATCTCGAACTGCACCTTCTCGCCATCGCGCTCGCCCGCCATGCCGTCGAGCATGTCGGCCAACTCGTTGAGCGCTTCGCGTTCGTGCATCGTGGGCGCGCGGAACCGCTTCCGCGGTTTGACGAAGTCGTCGTAATACCGCACGGCATAGCCGACGAGCTTGTCGAGCCCGGGATTGGCTTCGGGGCTTGCGTCCGGCGCATAGGCGCGGATGAAGCCCCATAGCACATCGCGATTGTGGGCATTGGAGGCGCTGACGAGGTTGAGCAGCAGCGCGAAGCTGACCGGATAGGTCTGCTTGGGCGGTGCGCCGTTGTGGATGTGCCAGACCGGGTTTTCCAGCGCCTTGGCCGCGTCGGTTTCCTCGGCGTGGTATTGCGCCAGGAACGCGACGTAATCGTCCACCGCCTTGGGGATGACGTCGAAATAGAGCCGCTTGGCCGCGCGCGGCTTCTGGAACATGAAGAGCGCGATGCTTTCCTCCGGCCCGTAGGTCAGCCATTCGTCGATGGAGAGCCCGTTGCCCTTGGATTTGGAAATGCGCTGGCCGTCGGCATCGAGGAACAGTTCGTAGTTGAAGCCGTCCGGCGGGTTGCCGCCCAGCGCCTTGACGATCTTGGAGGACAGTTCCACCGACGAGATCAAGTCCTTGCCGGCCATTTCGTAATCGACACCGAGCGCCAGCCAGCGCATCGCCCAATCCGCCTTCCACTGGCATTTGACGTGGCCGCCGGTCACGGGAACCTCCGTCTTGACCCCCTCGTCATCGAAGACGACGGTGCCGGCCGCCTTATTCCATTCGAGCAGCGGCACCTGCAGCACCTTGCCCGAGCGCGGGGAGACAGGCAGGAAGGGCGAGTAGGTGGCGCGGCGTTCCTCGCCCAGCGTCGGCAGCACGATGTCGCGCACCTTCTCATAATTGGCCAGGATCGTGAGCAGGGCCTCATCGAAGCGTCCGCTCTTGTAGCAGTCTGTGGCGCTCATGAACTCGTACGCAAAGCCGAAGCGGTCCAGGAAGGCCCGCAACCGGGCGTTGTTGTGGGCGCCGTAGCTCTCGTGGGTGCCGAAGGGATCGGGCACCGCGGTCAGCGGCTGGCCCAGATGCCGGGCCAGCATCTCCTGGTTGGGAACGTTACCGGGAACTTTCCTCAGACCGTCCATATCGTCCGAAAAAGCGATCAGGCGGGTAGGGATATCGCTCATCAGGGCGAAGGCCCGGCGCACCCAGGTGGTACGGGCCACCTCGCCGAAGGTGCCGATATGGGGCAGGCCCGAGGGGCCGTATCCGGTCTCGAACAGTACCTCTTTCAAGGGCTTGCCAGTCTTGGCGGCGTGTTCGGCGCGGACCACGACCTTGCGCGCTTCCTCGAACGGCCAGGCGCGGGCGGCGAGGGCAAGCTCTTGAGACGGGTGGGCGGAACCGGAAGGCATTGGAATTACTGAACCTTAAGCGTTTCGAAAGGGGGCCGAAGCTAGGCTGCGGGCGTGGAGCGGTCAATGTCGGATCACCAGCCAGCGCAGGATAACCGGGAATGCGCCGCGGGCGAAGGCGCTGAGGTGGTGCGCGCGCGCGCCCTGATTGGGGGCCGGATCGATATTCTGTTCCGGCTCGGCCGGCATTATCTGTTCCTGCCCTTCGCCGCGCTCTGCGTGGCGGCGACGCTCATGGGCGGCAAGACCGCGATCTGGATCGTGACCGCACCGCTGATCCTGCAGATTGTGCTGACCGTCGCCGCCGAGCGGCTGGCCGCCGGCTATGCCCGCCGCAGCAGCCAGGACGACCCCCTGAGCTGGGCGCGGCGCTATACGATTCTCTCTGGTCTCTCGGGCGCGGTATGGGGCGTGGGGGCGCTGATCTGGTTCGTGCCCGGTTCCTTTCCGGCGCAATGCTATCTATCGCTGGCCTTCCTCGGTATCACCGCGACAGAGTTTATCGCCCGCTCGGCCTATCGTCCCGCCTACCTGGCCCATGCGTCGCTGTCGCTGGTGCCCTTGGCGATCCGGCTGATGGTGGAGGGCGATCCCTATGCCACGCTGACGAGCATCCTGGTGCTATTCTTCGGCGGCATCCTTTATTCGTACTGTGATCGCTTCACCGATCTGCTCGACGAGGCCATCCTGCTGCGCCACGAAAACGCCGGACTGGTGGAGCACCTCTCGCGCGAGAAGAAGGAGGCCGAGCGCGCCCGCGACGTGGCCGAGGCGGGCATGCGCGCCAAAACCTCATTCATCGCCAATATCAGCCACGAAATCCGCACGCCCCTGAATGCACTTTTGGGCATGGGGCAGCTGCTGGAACGCAGCGACCTGGATCGCACGCAGCGCGGTTATGTCAACGTGATCCTGGAAGCCGGTCGCGGGCTCAAGACCCTGCTCGACGACGTCATCGCCCTGTCGCGCGACGACAATCCCTCCGGCCCGGCAGACGAGGACTGTGACGCCGCCCAGGCCGCGCGCACCGTCAGCCGCCTGCTGCAGCCGCGCGCCTGGGAGAAGAATTTGCGCCTCACCGTGAGCGCGCCGGCCAACCTGCCGCGCGTGGCGGCCGATCCGCGGCGCGTGCGCCAGGTGCTGCTGCGCCTGGCCGACAACGCGGTAAAATTTACCGAACGCGGCGGCGTCGAAATCCGTGTCGAGCCGCTGCCGGACGACAGCGGTGCACAAATGCTGCGCTTCTCGGTGATCGACACGGGCCTTGGCCTGCCACCCGAATTTGCCGACAATCTGTTCCAGCCCTTCACGCCGGGCGACAATTCCTACACCAAGCGCCATGAGGGCGCAGGGCTAGGCCTCGCCGTGGCCAAGCGCACCGTGGACGCACTCGACGGCCGCATCGGTTTCGAGAGCACGCCGGGCGAAGGCGCTACCTTCTGGTTTACGGTCCCGGCGGTGCGGGTCGATGCGCCCCAGCGGCAGGAGCCCGTGCCCATCGCCTCCGATACGCCGCCGCCCTCCGGGCTCGTCTTCCTGGTGGCGCTGGCCGAGGGGCCGGTGTGCGGCCAGATCGCCGGCCTGCTCGAACCGTTCGGCAACCGGCTCACTTTTGCCGCCACGGTGAGCGATGCCCTTGTCGAAGCGCGGGGCGGCGGTTTCGATGCCATCATTGCCACTGCCGCCGATGCCGACAGCCTCGCTGCCGCGCCGGGCGTGTCGGCGCCGGTGCTCGCGCTGCTGTCCGGCGGCATGCGCATGCCGGCCGCGGCGGACGAAGTGCTGCGCTGGCCTGCGCCGGCCGGTGCACTCTACAGGACGCTGGGCGACATGCTGGGCCGTGCCGCAGATGCCGGCCAGCCCGCCGCTGAGGCCGAACACGAGAATACGGCGGCCATCGACGCCTCGGCCTTCGCGGCACTGGAAAAATCGCTGGGCCTGACCACGCTGATCGAAATCCTGCAATCCTATGCGAAGACCGCCGAAGACCTCAGCACTCGCCTGGAAGTGGCCGGCGAAGCCGGAAACTGGGAAGACGGCGTGCGGGTCGCCCAGGACATCGCCGGCGCCGCCGGCGGGCTCGGGTTGTCGGCGCTCACCGCCGCAGCCCGTGCGTTCACCCAGAAGGTACGCGAAGGCGCCACCGACGACAGCCTGCGCAGCGCGGTGGCCACGATCCTGTCGGAGCACGCACGCGTACGCAGCGCGCTCGCCCATCTTTATCCCGATCTGGCGGCCTGAACCCGGCTTCAAGGCGTATCCCCATCTTTCACCGCGGATGATTCTTCCATTCTCTGCGCGCCTTCGCATGATTGGCGGCGATGTCAGACACCCCTGCACCATCCGGCGGAACATTTTCCGCAGCCCCGAGCGCGGTGCCGACCGCTCTTGTCCCGGCGGCGGGCGGTGCGGTGCTGGCCGCGCCGGACGGGACCACGCGCCAGGTCGCGCTTGAGGACGCGCGCAAGCTGTTCCGCTCCGGCGAAGGGCTGGTGGCCCATGCGCTGTTCGTGGCCGGACGGCTGAAAGCGGCGCCGGCGCGGCCGCTGTTCGATGTGCTGGAACTCTTCGCCTTCGTGCGCCCCGCGCAGCCCTGCGTGCCGAGCCCGCTGGGATTGGCGCGGGCGCTGGGCCTTGAGGCGGGCGAGGGCGCCGAAGCCGCTGCGCGCGCACTCCACACTGCGGCCGCTGCGCTGATCGCCGAACTGGCCGCCAAGCCGGAAGCCGAACGCGCGCGGCTGCGCCCGCTCGTCGCCACGATGGCGCGCGCGGGCTGGCGCTGGGGGCCGGCGATCCTCGAAGCCATCGGCGCGCCGGAACGCGTGCAAAGCCCCATCGCCGGATTGGATGTCTGGCGCGGCCTGCCGCAATGGGAAGACGAGGCGCTGCCCGCCAAGCCTTCCTCGCTGCCGGTTTCCGGTGACGAAGCGCAGGAGCGCCTTCGGCAGATCGTCGGCAGCGCGGGCGAGGCGCGGCCGGAACAGGCGGCCTATGCGGACGCGGCGACCTACGCGTTCGGCCCGCGCGAGCAGGCCGGCGCGCCCAGGATCGCGCTGATCGAGGCGGGCACGGGCACCGGCAAAACGCTGGGCTATCTGGCGCCCGCCAGCCTGTGGGCGGAGAAGAACGGGCCGGGCCTCTGGCTCTCCACCTACACGCGCAACCTGCAGCGCCAGATCGTGCAGGAGATCGCCAGGCTCTATCCCGATCCGGCCGAGCGCGCCGAGAAGGCTGTGGTGCGCAAGGGTCGCGAGAATTATCTCTGCCTGCTCAATTTCGAAGAGGCGGCGAAACGCACGGCGCTGGCGCCCGGCCAGAGAAGCGTCGCGCTCGGCCTGATCGCGCGCTGGATCGCGGCGAGCGAGGACGGCGACATGTCGGGCGCAGGTTTTCCCGCCTTCCTCGCGGCGTCCGTGCCGTTGCGCGAGATCACCGACCGCCGCGGCGAGTGCATCTATGCGGCCTGTCCGCATTATCGCTGCTGCTTCATCGAGCGGGCGGTGCGCCGCGCCCGCCATGCGCCCATCGTCGTGGCCAATCATGCGCTGGTGATCGCGCAGGCGGCGCAGGACTGGCTGGCCAGCGACGAAACCGCCGATACGCCGGTGGAAAAGCGCGTGCGCTATGTCTTCGACGAAGGCCATCATCTGTTCGATGCGGCGGATTCCGGCTTCGCGGCCTATCTCTCCGGCGCCGTGATGGCGGACTTGCGCCGCTGGATCCGGGGCGCCGAAGGCCGGGCCCGCACGCGCATGCGCGGGCTCGAAGAGCGGCTGAAGGATTTGGTGCAAGACGATGACGGCGCCAAGCACGCGCTCGACGATGCGCTGGCCGCCGCCGGTGCACTGGCGGGCGAGGGCTGGATTTCTCGGCTCACCAG
>JAGWZW010000016.1 GCA_018971835.1 Alphaproteobacteria bacterium | reverse complement strand
AACTCGACGCGGCCCTTGGCCTTCACGCGGTGCGGCGTGTGCGCGATCGGCCCTTCCGCCGAAGTGAGGCCTTCGCGCGCCTCGGCGTCGGCGAACACCGTATCGACGAAGCTGAGAATCTCCGGGGCGCTGCGCCGTGAGGTGGCAAGCTGTACGTCGACGAAGCCTTCACCGGGCGCCCGCCCGGCGAAATGGCGGCGGTTGATGTCGAACTGCACCGGGTCCGCGCCTTGGAAAGAGAAGATGGATTGTTTTTCGTCGCCCACCGCGAAGATGGTGCGGGGCCTGCCGTCTGCGCGCGCGCCTGCGCCGGCGAAGAACTCCTCGCTCAGCGCGCGCACGATCTGCCATTGCTCGGGGCTGGTGTCCTGCGCCTCGTCGATCAGGATGTGGTCGAGCCCGCCGTCGAGCTTGTAGAGCACCCAGGCCGCGGCCTCGCGTTTCTTCAGCAGCTTCAGGCTTTCGGCGATCAGGTCGTCGTAATCGAGCGCACCGCGGAAGCGTTTCTCCTCGGCGTAGACCTTCCGCACGGCATCGGCCAGCGTCAACGCCGCTTCGGCCAGCGAGGCGGCATGGGCGGCGCGGCGCCGTTCTTCCGCCGCCACCACGCGCGCGCCCCAGGCTTCGAGCGCCGTGTGCAGGGCGGGTTGCGCGTCTGCAAGATCCTTGGTGGCCATGCGCTTCTGAAGCGAACCCTCCTTGGTGAGGAAGGCTTTGCCGAAGGCAGCGAAGCGGTCGAACGCCGTCTCGTGCGCCAGCGCACGGGTGAGCGCGTCGGCGCGCTTCACGTCGGTGCTCTTGCCGCCTGCGAGCCAGGCGACGATGCTGCGCAGCTCGCGTTCTTCGGCATCGATCAGCGCGGCAAATTCGGCGGCGATGCGCTCCACCGTGTCGCGCTCCCGGGCGCCGTGTGCCTGTCGCACCGCGCGGGTGAAAGCGCCGGCGTCGTCGGGCAGCTCCGCGAAGAAGCGTTCGAGCTTGCCCCGGTCATTGCCGAGCGCGGCGTCGAGAATGTCGTTCAGACGCTGTTCGCTGGTCTGCGTCACCAGATGCGCGGCGGCGGCGGCCAGCGCCGCCTCGCCGCTGCCGGCGCGCTCCAGCACGCGGGTGCGCGCCTGCCCGATCAATTCGCGCGCGGTCTGGTCGTCCAGCACCGTGAAGCCGGGCGCGATGCCGGCCTCCAGCGGAAAGCGCGCCAGGAGATACTGGCAGAAGGAATGGATGGTCTGGATCTTCAGGCCGCCCGGCGTTTCCAGCGCCAGCGCGAACAGCCGCCGCGCGCGCGGCAGATCGTCGGCCGCGCCGCCGATCTCCGCAATCCTTGCGGTGAGTTGCGCATCGGGCAGCATCGCCCAGCTTCCCAGCTGCTCGAACAGTCGGCCCTGCATCTCCGCTGCGGCGGATTTGGTGTAGGTGAGGCAGAGAATGCGTTCGGGCGCCGCCCCGTCGAGCAAGAGGCGCGTCACGCGGTTGGCGAGCGTGTAGGTCTTGCCCGAGCCGGCATGGGCGGACACCCAGGCGGAGCGGCGCGGATCGGCGGCGCTCAGCGAGTCGGAACTCATTCCTCGCCCTCCCAGCCCGACAGCGACCATTCGCGCACCCGCGCCAGGTGATCGTAATCGCCCGGCTGATCGGCGCGGAACGGCTTGACGCGCGGCAGATAGGCCGTGTCCTCGCGGTCGAAATCGGCGATGCGCTGGAGCAGTTTTTCTTCGGCTTCCGCCACCAGCGCGGCGATGTCGCCCGCAATGCCGCGCAGTTCGCCGGGTTCGGCGCCGCCGCCGCCGAAGCGGATGTAGAGCAGCTCCGTCGGCTGAAGTTCACCCGCCGCTGTAAACCCGCCAGCCTTGAGGATCGCCCCTTCGAGCGGCAGCTGCGGCGCCAGCAGCGTGGTGACCTGCTTCACGGTCGGCGGCTCGCCGGTCTTGTAATCGACCACCGCCGCACCGCCGGCCTTCAGTTCGTCGATGCGGTCGGCACGCGCGCGCAGCGTGAAGGGGCCGGCGGGGCCTGCGAATTGGCAGCGTCCGTAAATCTCGATATGGCTTCGTGAAATGGCTTCGCGCCGCTGGCGTTCCTCGCGCACGAACCAGTGCGCGGCATGGGCGAAGCGCGGGAACCACAGCGCCCGCGCCGCGCGCGGAATGGACAATTCGTCGAACACCTCTTCGGCGATGTCGATCAGGCGCAGCGCCGCCTCCGGCGGCGGGCCATCTGAAAATTCCTTGGTGAAACGTTCAAGCGCCGCATGGACGGCGGTGCCGCGCTCGAGCGGGCCGATGGCAGCGTCCAAGCCATCCAGCGGCGCGAGCTTCAGCACATGTTTGGCATAAATAGCGTAGGGATCGCGCAGCCAGGTTTCGATCTCGGTGACGGAGAGGCTGCGTGGCCGTGCCGCCACCGGCGGGCACGGAGCGGGCCGCTTGATCGGCTCGGACCGCCGCTCCGGCTCGGCCAGACGCCGCGCCAGCGCGACATAATCCGTAGACGGAGCAAGCCGGCCGTGCAGGCCGAGGCCCTTGGTCAGCTGCTCCAGCCGCTGCCACCAGCGCGCGGCGATGGTGGGTGAGCCTTCCGCTTTCTGGGCCCGCGTCAGCACCACACGCGGGCCTGATGCCAGCGCGGCGAAATCATGCGCGGACAGACCAATGCGCCGCTCGGGCTGTTCGAGGCCCAGCGCCTGGCGCATCGGACGCGACAGCCAGGCATCGGCCGCCGCTGCCGCCGGCCATGTGCCTTCGTTGAGCCCGCCCAGCACGGTGAGATCGAAGCTCTGCAAACGCGCTTCCAGCGGTCCGAGAATGGCGAGCGCGGGGTGGCGGCCGCGCACGCTGCGCACGGCCACTTCTTCCGCCAGTGCGCGGAACAGCGCCGGATAGGATGAAGGCGACATCAGCGGCAGATCGGCGGCGCTTTCGCTCAAGGCTGTCACCAGAGCGGCCGCTGCTTCGCCGGCTTCGCCGCACCACAATCGCCCTTCGCCCGCTTCGTCGTTGGTCGCCGCCAGGGCTTCGGCAGATTTCACCTGCAGCGCCACCATGTCGGAGAGGGCAATGGCATCGGCCTGCATTGCCGCATCCAGCGGCGACAGCAGGCGCGCCACGCGCTCGAACCACGGCGCGATTTCGGCCGCGGCGTCGCGCCGTTCGTCATCGCGTTCGCCTTGCCCCGCGCGCGCGATCATCCGCCTGATGCCATCAAGGCCGGAATCGGGCCGCGGCCCGCGCAGACAGAAGCGATCGAGCGCGCGCACGCGGGCGCGGAATTGGGCCGGTAGTTCGCCGCACGCTGCCAAAGGATGCTTGAGCAGCGCTAGCAGCGGCACCGGCGCAAAGCCGCTTTCTGACGCCTGGCTCAAGAGGCAGAGAAATGTGCCCGGCGGCGTATGCGCCAGCGGCTTGCCCGCGGAATCGTCGATGGCGATGTCCCAGCGCCTCAGTTCGCTGGCGACGCGGCGGGCGAGATTGCGGTCCGGCGTCACCAGCGCGGCGCTCTGCCCCGGCGTTTCCAGCACCTCGCGCAGCATCAGGGCGATCACCGCCGCTTCCTCGCCCGGATGCGCCGCTTCGATCAGCGACAATCCTTCAAGCCCCTCGGAGATCTCGTCGCCGCCGCGTTCCGCGAGTGCGCGCCAGGCATCGGTGGTGGGCGCGGGCCGCAGTGTCTCGCGCAGCAGCGCCGCGCGCGGGCGCGCAGGGGTGCCGTCCCACTCCACCACGGCGTCGCGCGCCACGCCGATGCGCTCCAGCAATTGCTTCATGCCGAATTGCGGATGGCCGGGATCGAGGCTGTCCCAACTTGCGGAATCCAGGTCGCGGTCGAGCCCGGGCAGGATCACCGCGCCCTCAGGCAAATGCGCGATGGTCTTGAGCAGCTCCGCCGTCGCCGGGATGCTGCCGGTGGACCCAGCGGCGATCACGGGGCCGGCGGGTGGCGCGGTGCGATAGCGGTCGCACAGCGCGGCCAGCGCCTGATTGCGCCGCGCCGCCGGATTGAGCGCGCCTTCGGCTTCGAGCAGCTTCGGCCATTGCTCATGCAGGATGGCGAGGAAGCCCTTCACCTCGGCCCAGTGCGCGGCGAGCGCTGCGGGTGCCAGCGTCTCGAGCTTGGCGAGGTCCGCGCCCTGGGTTTCCACCTCGTCGAGAAACGATGCCAGCGCGCGCGCCAGCGCCGCGGCCTGCGCGAAGGAGAGTTTGCCGTCGCGCTGGCGCCGGTCCCAGCGTTCGATCAGCGTGGCCAGCAGCAGGCGGCGGCGCAGCGGCGCAATCTCCGGCGGCAGGTCGAGATCGGGCAGCGCCGCATCGAACAGGAATTCGTCTTCGTCCACGTCGCCCAGTGCGCGGATTTCCGGCAGCAGCACCGCCCCGCCCAGTTCGTGGGCGAAGGCGTCGGACAAAGTGCGCATGGCGCGCCGTGTCGGCAGGAAGATGGTGGCGCGCGCCAGCGCGAAGGGATCGGCGTCCGCCTTCAGCCGCGCCTTAAGGCCGCGCGCGAGCGTCCCGGCGAAGGGGGCACCCGCCGGGATGGTGAAGACGTTGGCGGCCATGTCGTTCAGGCCGGCGCCAGATCGGCGAGAAAGGTTTCGGAGGCGGTCACCGCGTCCGGCCGGTCGATGTGCATCCAGACGCCATCGAGCCGCGTGCCGTAGAGCCGGCCCCGTTCGATCGCCTGATCCCAGAAGGGATTGATGGAGAAGCGCCCGCCCGGCGCGCCGTCCAAGATGCGCGGATGCAGGATCTCCACGCTCATCCAGACGAAGGGCGCGATGCGATGCTCGGGCACGCGGCTCAGATGGCCTTCCGCATCCATGAAGAAATCGCCGCGGCCGTCATAGCAGACGGTGTGGACGGTCGGCGCCAGCAGCATCAGCGCGTCCATCGTTTCCGGATTCCAGCGCGCCTTGAGCCGCTCCAGCGCCGAGCTGGCGCCTTCGACCCACACCGTATCGGCATTGACGTGAAAGAACGGCTCGCCCTCGAAATGGTGCAGCGCCTTGAACAGGCCGCCGCCGGATTCCAGCAGCTCGGCGCGTTCGTCGGAGATGCGGATTTCCACGTCTTTGCGTTTCTTCAGATGGGCTTCGAGCAGGTCGGCGCAGTAATGCACGTTGACCACGATCAGCGTCACGCCCGCCTCCACCAGCCGGTCGATCACATGATCGATTAGCGCCTTGCCGCGCACCTTGACCAGCGGCTTGGGCAGGTTGGCGGTCAGCGGCCGCATGCGGGTGCCGAGCCCGGCGGCCATCAGCATGGCGCGGGTGGGGCCTTGTGTGTTCAAGCGTTCATTCCTTCCAGGCGCGGTTCGCCGCGGCATTCGGGCGGAACCTTCGTGTCGTACCAGGCCTTGAGCGGCGCCAGCGCGGGATGCTCGAGGTCGCGATTCAAATAGCCCCAGACGCGCGGCAGATAGGAGAGATAGCGCGGCTTGCCGTCGCGCTTGTAGAGCCGTGCGAAGATGCCCACGATCTTGGCGTTGCGCTGCGCCGCCGCCACTGCCATCTCGGCGCGATGGGTTTCCTCGTCGCGCGGCGTGCCCTGGCGGCGCATGGCGGCGAGATAGGCGCCGGTCGTCGCCTCGGCCAGCTCCGGCGCCACGTCGCGGCGCGCATCTTCGGTGAGCGAGATCAGGTCGTAGGCCCGCGAGCCCGCCACCGCATCCTGAAAATCGATCAGGCCGACGCGCGCGGCCTCGCGCCGTTCGGACAGCCACAGCAGATTCTGCGCGTGGTAATCGCGGTGAACGAACACCGCTTCCGCCTCCAGCACCGGGCGCAGCACCTCGCGCCACAGCGCGCGGTGCTCGGCCACTTCGTCCTCGTGCGCGGGCCGGCTGAGGCCAACGGGAAAGAACCACTCCGTCATCAGATCGATTTCCGCCAGCATCGCAGTTTCGTCATAAGCATAGAGCGGCTTTTCCGGCGAAAGCATGACAGGGGCGGGCGCGGCATGCAGTCTGGCGAGGGCCTCCGCCGCGCTGCGGTAGAGTTGGGCTTCGTCGGCGCCGGCCAGCAGCACATCGGCGTAGAGCCGCTCGCCCAAATCCTCCATCAGCACGAAGCCGTGTTCCGGCTCGGCGGCATAGATTTCCGGCGCGCTGAGCCCGCGCCCGCGCAGGAATTCCGCCACCGCCACAAAGCGGGCGCAGTCCGCCCCCGCCAGCCGCGCCACCGCGTTGTAGCCGAGGGCGCGGCGTGTCTCCTCGCTGGCCTCCGGCGGGCAGGGCGGGGACTCCGCGCCCAAAGGCTGGTCCATCAGCATGGCGACACGCTCGCCCTTGAGCGCGCGCAGATAGCGCCGCGTCGAGGCGTCGCCCGGCAGCGGCATCAGCGCAGCCTCGCCCCAGCCGGCGCGGGAGAGAAAGGCGCGCAGCGACTCCTCGCGTTCAGCGGACATCGGTGCGCTCCGGAAAAATCCGCTGCCAGCGCGCGGGGCCGGCGAGCCACGCCAACCGGCCTTCGCCCGCTGCCTCCAGCCGCACCTGCAGCGCATCGGCGGGCAGGCGGCCCGCGGCGCGCTCCGGCCATTCGATCAGGGCGGCGCCCTCTTGCAATGCTTCGTCCAGGCCCAATTCGTCCAGCTCCGCAGGGTCTTCGATTCGGTAGAGATCATAGTGGCCGACCTTGAGCCCCGGCGTCTCGTAATGCTGGACCAGGGTAAAGGTCGGGCTGGGGACGGCGCCGCTCACCCCCAGCGCCCGAAGGATGGCGCGGGCCAGCGCCGTCTTGCCGGCGCCCAGATCGCCTTCGAGGGCCACGGCATCGCCCCGGCCAAGCCCTGCGGCAATCCGCGCGCCCAGGGCCTCGGTCGCGGCCAGCCCGGGCAGCGGCTGCGTGTACGCGAATTGCTTGATATCGTTACGCATCTGAGGTCTTTTAGCCCGCCTTTGGGCGGCTCTCAATGTGGGGCTGCGGGCGTTGATTCCCGCCGTCCCGATGGGACATGGTAACGGATAAGGGGCACGAGGGGCCGAAACAGCCCCCGGATTTAGAGCGATGTCGGAACAGATTGTCATCATCGGCGCCGGTCAGGCTGCCGTTCAGGCCGTAACGACCCTCAAGGCCGAGGGCTTCGCCGGCAGCATCATCATGGTGGGGGACGAGGCCTATCCGCCCTATCAGCGCCCGCCGCTGTCCAAGGCCTATCTGCTGGGCAAGCTGGAGCGCGAGCGGCTGTTCCTCAAGGCGGACAGTTTCTACCCCGAAGCCCATTGCCAGATGCTGCTGGGCGTTTCGGCGCGGGCGATCGACCGCAAGGCCATGACGGTGCTGCTGTCGGACGGCAGCCGCAAACCTTACGACAAGCTGCTCATCGCCACCGGCACGCGGGTGCGCCAGATCCAGGTGCCCGGCGCCGAGCTGCCGGGCGTGCATTACCTGCGCTCCATCGCCGATGTGGACCGGCTCAGCCCCGAAATCGTGGCGGGAAAAAAGCTGGCGGTCGTGGGCGGCGGCTATATCGGCCTGGAAGTGGCCGCGGTGGCGCAGAAGCGCGGGCTCGAGGTGACGGTATTCGAGGCGCTGGACCGGCTGATGGCGCGCGCGGTTTCGCCCCAGCTGTCGGCCTTCTACGAACAGGCCCATCGCGCCGAGGGCGTGCAGTTCTGCTTCAAGACCGGCGTGGAAGCCTTCGAGGGCCACGGCAAAGTCGAGCGCCTGCGCGCCGGCGGCAAGCTCTATCCCGCCGATCTGGTGCTGGTCGGCATCGGCGCCATCCCGAACGTGGAGCTGGCCAAGGAGGCCGGACTGACCTGCCAGGACGGCATCGTGGTGGACAGGTTCTGCACCTCCGTCAGCGATCCGGCGATCTTCGCGGCGGGCGACTGCACGCGCCATCACGGCCACAACGGCGAGGAAATCCGCCTGGAATGCGTGCAGAACGCCATCGACCAGGCCAAGCATGCGGCACTGGCGATGCTGGGCAAGCCCACGCCCTATCGCGAGGTGCCGTGGTTCTGGTCCGACCAGTACGATCTCAAGCTGCAGATCGCCGGGCTGTCGCGCCCGGGCGACCAGCTGGTGGTGCGCGGCGATCCGGCCACGCGCAAATTCGCCGTCTTCCATCTGCGCGAGGGCAAGGTGGCGTGCGTGGAGGCGGTGAACGCCGCGCCGGAATATATCGTCGGGCGCAAGCTGATCGCCGACGGCACGCCCATCGCTGCCGCCCGGCTGGCGGACACCGCCATCCCCATGAAGAACATTGTCTGAGATTTTTTCAGCGCCCGCGCACGCGGGCGATGTCGAGGAAACCGGAATGCCCAAGATCAAGTACATCGAAGAGAACGGCAAGGAACACGTGGTGGAGGTGCCGGTCGGCTGGTCGGTGATGGAAGGCGCGGTGAAGAACCTGATCCCGGGCATCGATGCCGATTGCGGCGGTGCCTGCGCCTGCGCCACCTGCCATGTCTATGTCGATCCGGCGTGGAACGCGAAAATGCCGCCGATGGGCGACATGGAGGAAACCATGCTCGATTTCGCGCAGGACCGCGAAGCCACCAGCCGCCTGTCGTGCCAGCTCAAGGTCACCGAGGCGATGGACGGGCTCGTCGTGCGCATGCCCAAGAGCCAGCATTAAAGGCCTGGCTCAGCCATACGCCCGGCAATCGGGCCATCGCATCAACCGCTGCGCGGAACAAATTTCGTTTGTTGCCGCTTCCTGTTGGCGAGAAAAGATCGGGCCACCGCCTGCAGCAAGTCCTCGGGGATTTTTCCGTACACGACGCCCAGATGGGCGCGGTTCGGGATCGGGCGGATATCGGGGCCGGGCCAGATGAAGGCATTGGCCTCTGTGGTGACGATCCAAGAGGCGTCGTCATCCAGTTTAAGTCGGCGCTTGACTTGAGGCGGTAAGGCGACGGCTTCGGTTTGTCGGGTCGGCGGGGTATGCGTAATGGCGAGGACGAGAACTTCTGTGCGGTCATCGCTGGTGCGAACCGATAAGGCCAGAACGAGAGCGGGGCGGTCTTTTTGCGCTTCCTCGCGGCCGCGCCTGTGTTCGTCTGCCCAAAGATAGGCGTAACGGATGACGGAGCCCCGCTCCGGCGGCGCGAGATTCAACGCTTGCGGCCTGCGAGCGCTTCGATATCAGCAAGAAACCGTTCCGGCGTATCGACGGCGCGGAACGCTTGCTGATCGCGCATCTTGAGCCGCTCATATTCCGGCACGGACAGCAAAATGTTCCGTGGGCGGCCGTTCTTGGTCACGACCACGGGCTTGGCCAACGCCGCATCGCTGTAGTGCGAGAACTTGCGCACCAATTCGCCCGCCGAGGTTACAATATGTTCCTTTGGTGCCATGATAGTCTCCTCTTGAAACACATATAATATGTAAAATATGTAAAATCAACCTGAGCGCGCGCATGCTGGTTTCCTGCAAAGGCGCTTGCGCTATGCCACGGAGCTTTCGCGCGCCGGCGGCTCGCCCTCGGGCACGCGGCGCGGCAGGTGGCAGCGCACCAGCGTGCCGGAGCGGCCGCTGGTGTCGACTTCGACCCAGCCGTCATGCAGCTCGATGAAGCGGTTGACGAGTGCCAGCCCCAGCCCGGCACCGGCGCGGCTGCCGTTCTGGCCCTTGGCGGCAAAGCGCTCGAACACATTGGCCTTCACTTCCGGCGCGATGCCCGGCCCGGTGTCGGCCACGAAGATCTGCACGTCGTCCCCGACAGCGGTGGCGCCCAGCGTCACCGCGCCGCCGCGCGGGGTGTACTTGAAGGCGTTGGACAACAGGTTGAACACCACCTGGCGGATGCGCTTCTGGTCCACCATGACGACGCCGATCTCGGGCGCGCAGTCGAGCGTGAAGGCGATGTCGAGGCTCTCGGCGTGGCGGCGGAAGGGCTCGATGACGTGCTCCAGCAGTTCGCGCAGGTCGACGCGCGCCAGTTCCAGCCGCATGGCGCCGGAATCGATCAGCGCCAGGTCGAGGATGTCGCTGGTGACTTCGGCCAGCCGGGTCGAGGCGGCGAGGATGTCCTGGATATAGCCTTGCTGCTTGGCGTTGAGCGGCCCGGCGCTGCCGGTGGCGAGCAGTTCGGCGAAACCGTGTACGGCGTTGAGCGGGTCGCGGAACAGGAACGAGGCGTGGTGGATGAAGTCCGATTTCAGCCGGTCGGCGGCGATCAGCGCCTCGTTGCGGTCGCGCAACGCCGCCTCGATGCGCGAGCGGTCGGTGATGTCGGCGAAACTGACCAGCGTGGCGCCGTCCGGCAGCGGCGCCAGCCAGATCGAGAGGATGGTGCGGTCGCTGCGCTCCATCTGGCCCCATTCGCGCCGGCGCTCCGAGCCCGAAGAGATGCTGGCGATCAGCGATTGCCATTTGTCCTTCTCGCCGAAGCGGCCGAGGCAGGCTTCGGCGATGCGGCGCATGTGCGGCTCGCCGTTCAGCAGCGCCGGCTCCAGCTCCCACAGCCGCGCGAAGGCGGCGTTGTGCAGCTTGAGCTTGCCGTCCGGCCCGAACACCGCCACGCCTTCCTGCAGCGTGTCGAGCGTGGCGGACTGCACCTTGCTCAGCGTGTTGTACTCGCTTTCCAGTTCGAGCTTCTCGGTGACGTCTTCATAAAGGAAGGTGAGCCCGCCGAAGGGATGGCGCTGCGCCACCACGCGCAGGGTCTTGCCGCCGGGCAGGTGCCAGAGATCCTCGGGCATGTATTCGCCGCTCTGACCGTAGAGTTCCAGTCGCGCGCGCTTCCAGGCGCGATAATCGCGCTGTTCGGGCAGCTTGCGGGCCTCGCGCAACCGATCGAGGATTTCGCCGTCGGTCGGGTGGTTCTTGAGCCAGTCTTCGGGCAGGGCCCACAGCCGCGCAAAGGCGCGGTTGTAGAATTCCAGGTGCTGCTCGCGGTCGAAGATCGCCACCGCCGTGACCAGCTTGTTGAGCGTGTCGGTGTTGGCTTCGACATGCTTGCGCAGCCGTGTCTCGGCAGCGGAGATGTCGGTGATGTCGATGGCGGTGCCCACGATGCCGCCGGCGTCGAGCGGGGTATGGGTGAAGGCCAGTTCGCGCCGCTGCCCGGCCACGGTGCAGAAGCGTGTGGCGTCGGTAGGGCGCCCTTCGCTGCGCGCGGTGGCGGCAAGCTCGCGCTCGGATTTGTCGAGCGCGTTTTGTGCCGCCACCGCCGCCTCGATATCGCTCACGCCGGTATCGGCGAGAAAGGCGCGGTTGCCCCAGGCCAGCGCCAGCGCCTTGTCGCGCAGCCACACCGGCACCGGCAGGGCGTCGAGCACCGCGCGGAAGTCGATCGCCTGCGTCTTCCCGGCGGCTTCCGGCTCCAGCCAGATCGCCGCCATGCTGCCCACCGCGCGGCCGCGCAAGGTGATGCGGCGCCCGTCCCGGTCGCGGGCGGCAAGATCGAAGGCGGAGCCGTTATCGGCCAGGGCGTCGATGGCCTGCGACAGGGCCGTGGCGTCGGCACCGGCCAGGCAGGAATCCAGCAGTTGCTCGCCCCCGGCATAGGAATAGGAGGGCGTGCCGTCGCGGCCCCACACGATCAGGGCTTCGCGCCCGGCGGAGATCAGGGCATCGCGCGCCCCCGCGGCGGCGCGGGCACGGGCGGAGGCGCCCTTGAGGGTCCGGCGCAGGCGGTTGGCGGCGCGCTGCTCGGCCAGGGCCCACAGCCCTGCCGCCACGGCCAGCGAAACCGCACCGATGGCAACGGCGCCTGCGATCAGTGCCGGGTCGGGCGTGGCAACAGGTGCGGCCAGGGCAGGCGCAGGCATCAGCGTGCCCGCCAGCAGGGCGGCCAGCGACCTTGTCCGTCCCCCCTTGTATCCCCTGATTGGACCCATTGCGGGCCTTCCCCACATCTCGCGAGTCGCCGCGAATCACATAAGAATCAATATGATACGGAGATTGACCGAAACCGGCCAGAGTCTGTGGTTAAGAAAGTGTAAACGGCAAAATCTCGTGTTGGACACAAGATGTCGCGCAATCCGCGATTGCCGAGTCCGATCAAGGCGTTAACCGATCGGTGTACGGAACAGGCCAAAAACATGGCGCCCATCCTAATCAGGACGGGCGCCGGTAGATTGTACCGAATCTGTGACGACCGGCCATCGGGCCGGCGGGCGCAGCCTCAGTAGCGGTAATGCTCGGCCTTGAAGGGGCCGGCCTGCGGCACGTCGATATAGGCGGCCTGCCGCTCGGAGAGCCTGGTCAGCTTCACCCCGATCTTGGCGAGGTGGAGGCTGGCGACCTTCTCGTCCAGCTTCTTGGGCAGGGTGTAAACGCCCACCGGATATTCCGCCGTCTTGGTGAAGAGTTCGATCTGCGCCAGCGTCTGGTTGGTGAAGGAGGCGCTCATCACGAAACTGGGATGGCCGGTGGCGCAGCCCAGGTTCACCAGCCGGCCCTCGGCCAGCAGGATGATGCGCTTGCCGTCGGAGAACTCGATCTCGTCCACCTGGGGCTTGACGTTGTGCCACTTGAGATTGCGCAGGCCCGCGATCTGGATCTCGCTGTCGAAGTGGCCGATGTTGCAGACGATCGCGCGGTGCTTCATCGCGCGCATGTGCTCGACGGTGATGACGTCCACATTGCCGGTGCAGGTGACGAAGATGTCGCCGCGCGGTGCGGCCTCTTCCATCGTGGTGACCTCATAGCCTTCCATCGCCGCCTGCAGCGCGCAGATGGGATCGACCTCGGTGACGATGACGCGGCAGCCGGCCTGGCGCAGCGACGCTGCCGAACCCTTGCCGACATCGCCGAAGCCGGCGACCACGCCCACCTTGCCGGACATCATCACGTCGGTGGCGCGGCGGATGCCGTCCACCAGCGATTCGCGGCAGCCGTAGAGATTGTCGAATTTCGACTTGGTCACGCTGTCGTTGACGTTGATGGCGGGCCACAACAGCGTGCCCTTCTTGTGCATCTCGTAGAGGCGGTGGACGCCGGTGGTGGTTTCCTCGGTCACGCCCTTGATATTTTTCGCGACTTTCGAATACCAGCCGTGCTTGTGCTTGAGCCGGCGCTTGATGGCGGCGAAGAGAACCTCTTCTTCCTCATTGGTCGCGCCGTCGAGGAAGGCGGTGTCGCCGTCCTCTGCGCGCTTGCCCAGATGAATGAGGAGCGTGGCGTCGCCGCCGTCGTCCAGGATCATGTTGGGCGTGCCGCCGTCGGCCCATTCGAAGATGCGGTGGGTGTATTCCCAGTAATCTTCAAGGCTCTCGCCCTTGACGGCGAAGACCGGCGTGCCGCCCGCGGCGATAGCGGCAGCGGCGTGGTCCTGGGTCGAATAGATGTTGCAGGAGGCCCAGCGCACGTCGGCGCCCAGGGCCTTCAGCGTCTCGATCAGCACAGCCGTCTGGATCGTCATATGCAGACTGCCGGCGATGCGGGCGCCCTTGAGCGGCTGGCGGGGGCCATATTCCTCGCGGGTGGCCATCAGGCCGGGCATCTCGGTCTCGGCGATATCGAGTTCCTTGCGGCCCCAATCGGCGAGGGCGATGTCCTTGACGGCGTAATCCTGAGGCGCGGGCATGAAAGGCTCCTGTTGCTGCGGCGAGGCCGGGGTATAGCAGCGCCCCGGCGCCCGGGCAAGGAGCATATAAAGAAATCTGCATATCCTTATGCAGGCTGGCAGACATTTTGGAGGTCTGCCTCGCGCCCGCGCCAGGGATCGGCTACTGCCAGCGCCCCCAGCCCATGCCTTGTCCCATGCCGCCGCCCTGGCAGGGCATGGCCATGTCGTCGAGTTTCTGCTTCTGCGCGGCGTCGAGCGCGTCGTTGAGGGCGAGCAGGGCCTTTTTGGTGTCACGCAGCGATTGCAGATGCGTGGTCATCATCGCTTCCTGACGGTCGAGCCGTTCGGCCAGCGTCTTCGGCCAGCCGGCTTTCATGTTGGACTGCATCGCCGCGCGCATCGTGTCGGCATCGGCGCGCATCGTGGTGGCAAAGGCGTCCCAGGCCTTTTCCTGCTGGCCAGTGATTTTCAGTTCGGCCTTCAGATAGGCCAGCGTGCCGTCGGGATGGTGCATCATGCCCATGCCGAACAGGCCGCCCATCATGCCTCCGCCCATCATGCCGCCGCGGCACACGCCTTGCGACATGCCGCGCCCCATGCCGCGCCCCATTCCGGGGCCCATGCCCGGCCGCATGGTGGTCTGGTCTTGCGAGGCCGGCTGCGCGAGGACCGCCGGGGCCGATGTCAGGGCCAAAGCGGCGGCAAATCCTAGCGAAAGAAGCTGCGCCTTCATGAAGTCTCTCCTTCGAAAGCAGGGCTGCGGGCCGCTATCCTAGAAGAATACACTGCTGGCCGTTTGCGCCGGATCAAGACCGGCGGGGCGCTCGACCAATCGTGATCGCGGCGCCATGCGGCCGGGATCGTCAGCCCGCCTGCAGCAGCAGCGCGCCCAGCACGATCACGCCGGCCGCCAGCCAGCGCCGCAGGGTCATGGTTTCGTGCAGCACGATCACCGCGAACAGCGCGCCGAACAGCACGCTGGTCTCGCGCAGGGCAGCCAGTTGCGCGGTGGCGCCGAGCCGATAGGCCAGCATCGCCGCGCCATAGGTGGTGATCGAGAGCGCGGCCACTCCGACGCCGAGACGCCATTGTTTCTGTGCCTCGATCAGCACGGCGCGGCCGCGGATGGCGGGCGCGGTGGTCAGGACCGCAGCGCCGTGCGCCACGAAGAACCACAAGACATAGGTGAAGGGATCGGCCGCGGCGCGCACGCCTGAAGCATCGATCACCGTGTAGCAGCCGATGGTGAAGCCAGTGGCGAGCGCGAAGGTGAGGCCCGCCCTGGCGCCTTCCGTGGCGCGGTGCGAAAGTCCCAGCGCGATCACCCCGCCGCACACCAGCGCGATGCCGAGAAGTTCGATCTCCGGCGGGTGCTGGCCGAGCACCAGGATCACGCCCAGCGCCGTGAACAGCGGCCCGGTGCCGCGCGCCACTGGATAGACGGCCGAAAACGCCGAACTCTCATAAGAGCGGACCAGCAGCCATTCGTAAGCGGCATGCACGAAGGTGGTGCCGGTCAAGAGCTCCAGCGCCAAGCCCCGCGGCAAGGGCACGAAGAACAGCGCCGGCGCCACCAGCACCGCCGAGAACACTCCGATCAGCAAGCGCATGGCATATTTGTCGTCCGCCTGCTTCGTCAGGATGTTGACGACGGCGTGGACAACAGCGGAAACGAGGATGAGGGTGAGCGCGGTCATGCGGGACCGTGAGCATTGGAGGTAAAGCCATGACCAGGCAAGGGCTGAATGAAACGCGCCGCGGTCTGGCAGGATATTCTGTTCATCTGCGGTTCAGGCGGCGGGTTTCAGATTGCAGGCTGGCATTCGGGTAATCGGAGGATAGAGCGATGAAACCTCTGGGAAAACTCGCATTGGCAGCGGCCTTCTCGGCTGCGGCGATGCTTGGGCTGGTCGCACCGGCGGCGGCGCATTCCGATGTGGGCATCTCGTTCGGCTTCGGGTTTCCCGCCTATGACGACGACGATGGCTATTACGGTTATCCGTATTACGGCGATTACGGCGACGATTATTACGGCTATGCCGATCCTTGCGCCTCTTACGATTATTACGACGTGCCCCCGCCCTGGGGCATGCCGCCGGGCTATTGCGGCTATCCGGTCTATTACGGCCCGTTCTATTGGGGCGACACCTGGTATCGCGGTCCGCTCTATTATCGCTGGGACGATGACGACCACCAGCGAGTCTATTGGGTGAATCACGGCTGGCATCGCGACGTGCGCGTCGGCCATGCGCCCGCCGGCATCCGCTGGCAGCAACGCGGCGGCGGTCATTATGTCAGCGGCCAATTCGGCGGCGGCGCGCATTGGGGCGGCGTCGGCCACTTCAGTGGCGGTCATTCCGGTGGCGGCCATTGGGGCGGTCACGGCGGCAGCCGTTGGGGCGGCCATCATCGTTGAGTGTGGCCATCGCATTGCCATCATCGGTTCAGACGGTGTTCATCTCGCGGACAGCAATCTGTTCCGTGCTAGAGGGCAGATCATGAGAGGCAGGACATGAAATCGCTTTTCAAAACTACGGCAGCAGCGATGGCGCTGGCGGGGGCTGCGTACTTCCTATCGGCGCCGGCGCAAGCCGACGGCTTTTCCATCAGCATCGGCGTGCCGGGCGTCGGCTTCTCCTATGGGAGCGGAGGCTATTGCGACCGCTGGGGTTGTCCCGAAGACTATTGGGGCTATCCCGTCTATTACGGCCCGGTCTATTACGATGGCATGTGGTTTCGCGGCCCGGTCTATTACCGCATGATCGACGGCGATTACTGGTACTGGGTGCATGGCGGCTGGCACCGCGACGAGTGGGAGGGCCCGCGTCCGCGCTGGTGGGGCCATTATCGTTACGGCCCTGCGCTGGGTTATTCCTATTATGAGCGCCACGGCTTCCGCCACGATCACGACCGCTGGTGGCATGGTGAAGGCTGGCGTGATGGCGATCATCGCGACGGCGGCTGGCATGGCGAAGGTTGGCGTGGCGGCGACCATCGCGATGGCGGCTGGCAGGGCGGCGATCACCACGACAATGGCTGGCACGGCGACAATCGCGGCGGCGATGGTCATGGCGGCGACCGTCATGGCGGCGACCATCGCAATGCCGGCTGGCAGGATGGCAACAATCGCGGCGGCGATCAGCGTGGCGGCGATCATGGCGACCGCGGCCACGGCGGTGATCATCACGGCGGCGATCATCACGACGGTCACGATCACCGCTGATCGCACCCGCAGGAGCAAATGCAAAGCCCCGGCCGCAATGCCGGGGCTTTCGTTTTGCCGTGTCTACTTCTTGCCGGCGGCAGCCGTCAGCGCATGCGCGATCGCATGCGGTGCGCACATGATATCCATGAACGTGCCGCCAGTCGGGTTGGACACCATCGGCAGGCCCAGGTAGGAAATCGCGATGCGGAAGCGGGCGTAAAGCGCCTCGGCGTGCTTGCCATCGACGAGGATTTCATAAGGCGCATAGCCGGTGTTGTGGAGCGGGCCCATGTCGACGGCCTTCATGATGTGCGCATCGGCGCTGCATCCCTGGGTCAGCGCGACGCCGAACACCGTTTCCTGCGTGCCAGGGATATCGATGCGATAGACCTCGCTGGTGCCGCCGGCATGGGCCGCAAGCCCCGCCTCGACCGCCTTCACCGCGGCGCCGTGATCGGCAAAGCTTCCCAGATCGCTCGGGTCGGTGAATTCCTCCATGAAAATCATGTAGCGATAATCTTTGAGATCGCCAGCGGAGATGCCGTTCTTGTAGTCGTAGAACGAGCCGTATTCCTGTTTGTCTCCCAGGGCCGCGACGAGCGCGGCCTTCACCGCGGAGACGTCTGCGGTCACGCGGTAAGCGGCGGCCCAATAGACCGGATTGGTGAACGCCACCTGGATATCGGCATTGGCCGGATTGAAGGCGACGCCCTTGCCGTTGCCATACTGCTTGGTGATGGTGACGCGCTCGGGCGCCAGATAACCGCCGCGGTCCGACGAGGCAGCAGCCTTCAGCAGGACATCGTTGGTGACGACGATGACATTGGCTCCGTCGAATGGCGAATAAGAGCCGACGATCTTAAAACCGGCGCCAGTGAGCTTGGCTTTCACCTCGTCGGTTACCGAGGCGACAGTGCCGGTCGTCGTGGTGGCGGCGAGGACATAAGGCTTGAGCAGATCGGCGGCCTGGGCCGACGCACACGAGGCTGCAAACAACATCGCAGCCAGAACGAACTTCACGGATTTGCCGACGCACATCGATTCCTCCCGATATTTTCTGGAATTCGCGTTTGCGAAATCGCTATTGGTGATTGTGTCCCTCCGGCTGCCGGTTCATCTCGTTCTGGTACGCTCCCAAGGGACCAAGGGAACTGTAACAGAAACATTTCATTTCTCTAATGTAAAAGATTCTAATATAAAGTTCTCACCGCGCGGCCGGGCCGTTCGGCTTTGAAAGGGCCGATTTTCCAAGGACATGCGGCCGCATTTGCGCGGTGCAAATGCCGACGGCAAGGCCGTCCGTCAGGCGTGCGGCGACTGTGCCGTGGCTGGCGTCATGGAGGTGACCGCGCCGGCCGGCAGGCTCAGATAACGGTAGAGGGCGTCCACGTCGGCTCCGGTCAGATAATGGAACTGGCTCTTGATGAGGGGGGTCATCACTCTTGTGCCGTGGCCCCTGCGGCCCACGCCGGTGGTGAAGAAGCGCTCGAACACGTCTTGTGAGTAGTGCTTGAGCGAGAAGCGCAGATCCGGCGAGGATTCCTCCGGATCGCCCTTCAGGTTCCTGCCGTGGCAGGCGGCGCATTGCGACTGCGTGAGATAGCGGCCGAGCGCCATCGGCTCGGTCGGCGTCAGGCGAGGGCCCCGCATCGTCGTATTGGTGCTCTCCGCCGTCACACGGAAGAAATGCATGGCGAGCAGGACGCGGCCGCCCAGCCCCCAGCTGCTGGCGGGCGTGGCGTCCGGCAGCGGCTGCAGCGTGCGCAGATAGGCGATGATGGCGGCGATGTCCTGGTCCGAGCTGGCCAGGAAGCGCGTGCTCGGCATGTTGATGAGCGTGGTGCCATCAGGGCGGATGCCATAGCGGATAACAGTGGCGAGCTGGGCATCGCTTTGCTTGCGGACGACGCGCGTGAGGTTGGGCGCCACCAGCTTGGTGCCGAACGGGCCGGTGAAGAGCACGCGGCCGGTAAGCTGTTGGCCGTGGCAGGCGAAGCAGCCGTCCATATGGGCCAGCCGCTCGCCATCCTTAACGTCGGCGCCCGCCACCGGCACGGCCAGCGGGTTGTCCGGCCGGGCATAGTGCTTCTCCAGAATGCCGCTGGAGACGGCCATGACGCGCCACAGCGTCAGCGCGATCACGGCCACGACCAGCGCCAGGAAAATGGCAAACTTGTGTTTCAGGCGCACGCGGGCCCCTCCGGTGTCGTTCGATCTCAAACTAGCGGAAGGGCTATGCGCCCGTGCATGAAGCCTGCGTCATGAAATGGTGACGCCGCCGTCGCAAACAAGAGTCTGTCCGGTGGTAAAGGAGCCGGCCCTCGAAGCCAGGAAGATGGCCGCGCCGGCGATCTCGTCCGGCTCGCCGATGCGGCGAAGCGGCGCGCGGGAGGTGGTGGCCTTGTAGGTGTCCGGGTTTTCCCACAGCGCGCGGGCGAAGTCGGTTCGCACCAGGCCGGGCGCGATGCAGTTGGCGCGGATGTTGTGCGGGCCGTATTCCACCGCGATGTTGCGGGCGAGCTGCATATCCGCCGCCTTGGAGATGCAATAGGCGCCGATCACCGGCGAGCCGCGCAGGCCCCCGATCGAGGAGACGATGATGATCGCGCCGTCCTTGCGCTCCACCATCTCTGGCAGCACGAGCTGGCTGAGCCAGTGGTTGGAGCGGATGTTGGCGGCCATGACCTTGTCGAAGACGTCGTCAGGAATCTCCATCTGCGGCCCGTAGTAAGGATTGAGCGCGGCGTTGCAGACCAGGATGTCGATCTTGCCCCAGGCCTCGCGGGTCTTGGCCACGAGCATCTGGAGCTGTTCCTTGTAGTTGATGTTGGCGGCGATGGGCGCGGCCACCAGCGCGCCGCGGGCCTGGTTGATTTCGGCGGCCACCTTTTCGCAGGCGTCGGCCTTGCGGCTGGAAACCACCACCTTGGCCCCGTGCTCGGCCATGCGCCGGACGATGGCTTCGCCGATGCCCTTGGTCGAGCCGGTGACCAGCGCCACCTTGCCGCTCAGATCGAATAAATCCATGACGACTTCTCCTGAATGCGAAAATTGCGATCTCGGGAGTCATAGAGCGCCGGACGGGGTGACGGCAAACCCCGTCTTTGCCTAAATAGGGTCTGGCGGGAGGCGCGAATCTGTTTGTTGCCGGTAAGGAGTTGTCCCATGAACAAAATCGCGCTTCTGATGGTCGCGGCGGGCCTGATGCTGACGGGCTGCCAGACCCCAAGACCCTATTATCCAAGCGAACAGCACCCGGAAACCGGGGCTACGGCCGGTGCCAACCCGCTGCCCCGGCCCCACGGCGCTGTCGCCGTTCATCGCGCGGCGCCCAGCGGCCCGGTCGGCGTGCTCGCCGACAACATGGTCGGCCCCTACATGGACGGCCAGGAGATGGACCTGCGCCGGAATTTGCGCGCGGTGCGGGTGGCGCGCATCGGCAACGACATCGTGCTCAACCTGCGCAGCGATATCCTCTTCCGCGCCGGCTCCCGGGCGATTTCGCCGGCCGCCGCCACCACCATCGAAGCGGTGGCCGGGGTGCTGCGCCGTTACGACCGGACGCTGATCGAAGTGAACGGCTATACCGACACCACCGGCAGCGCGGATTTAAACTTGAAGCTGTCGCAGGCCCGTGCCGAAGCGGTGGCGAACGAACTGGTCGATGCGGGCATCAATCCGGCGCGCATTTCGCCGCGCGGCTACGGCGAGACGCATCTGCGCATTCCCACTGGCGACAATGTCAACGAGCCGCGCAACCGCCGCGTCGAAATCCGCATCCTGCCGCACGTCGCGGCGCAGGGCTGAATGACCGGTTAGGCGATCTCCGCCTCCGCCATCGCGCATTCATAGGCTTCGGCCGCGCGCATCCAGCGCTCCTCGGCGGCAGCAAGTTTCTTGACCGCCTCGGCGCGCTTTTTGGAGACGGCATTACCCTTGGCCGGATCGCGCGTGAAGAGCAGGGGGTCGGCCAGCGCCGCATCGTATTTGCGGATTTCCGCATTCAGCGCTTCGACCTGGCGTTCCTCCAGATCGGCCTTGTCCTTGAGCGGCCTTAATTGCTTGCGCCGTTCGGCGGCGGCGCGGCGGGCCTCTTCTTTCGAGAGTTTTTCTTCCTTGACGACGGCGGCCTTCGGCTCCTCGCGCGCCAGCAGAAAGCGGCGATAATCTTCGAGGTCGCCGTCGAAGGGTGTGACGCCGCCTCCCGCCACCAGCAGCAGCCGCTCGGCCGTGGCCTCGATCAGGCGGCGGTCGTGGCTCACCAGCACCACTGCGCCCTCGAAATCGTTGAGCGCGGTGAGAAGATTTTCGCGCGCGTCGATGTCCAGATGGTTGGTCGGCTCGTCGAGGATCAGCAGGTTGGGCTTGTCCAGCGTCGCCAGCGCCAGCATCAGCCGCGCCCGCTCGCCACCGGAAAGCGAGGCCACCTTGGTTGTCGCCTTGTCGGCGGAAAACCCGAAGCCGCCGAGCTGCGTGCGCAATTGCTGTTCGCTGAGCTTGGGGCGGAAACGGCCCAGCGTCTGGATCGGCGTGATGGCGCCGTCCAGTTCCTCCAACTGGTGCTGCGCGAAATAGCCGGGGATCAGTTTGCGCGCGCGCACCACCTCGCCCGCCATCGCCCCCAGCTTTCCGGCCAGGAGTTTCGCCAGCGTCGATTTGCCGTTGCCGTTCTTGCCCAAGAGCGCGATGCGGTCATCGGGATCGAAGCGCAGCGAGATGTTGGAGAGCACGGGCCTGCCCGGCGTGTAACCCACCGATGCCCGTTCGAGGGTGAGCAGCGGCGGGCTGGCATGATCGGGCTTGGGGATGCGGATGGGCGCGACGTGTTCGTCCAGCGGGATGTCGATGCGCTCCATCTTCTCCAGCATCTTCAGGCGGCTCTGCGCCTGCCGCGCCTTGCTGGCCTTGTAGCGGAAGCGGTCCACGAAGGCCTGCATGTGCTGGCGCGCCGCCTCCTGCCGCTTGGCGAAGGCCAGGTCGTTGGCGCGGCGCAGGGCCCGGGTCTCGCTGAAGGTGTCGTAATTGCCGCTGTAGAGCGTGAGCCTGGCGTGCTCCAGATGCAGGATGAACTCGCACACGCTGTTGAGCAGGTCGCGGTCGTGGCTGATGATGATGACACTGCCGCGATAGCGCTTGAGGTAATCCTCCAGCCACAAGACGCCTTCCAGGTCGAGATAATTGGTCGGCTCGTCGAGCAGCAGCAGATCGGGCGCGGAGAACAGGATCGCCGCCAGCGCCACGCGCATGCGCCAGCCGCCGGAAAATTCGGCGCAGGGCCGGAGCTGGTCCTCGGCCGGAAAGCCCAGGCCGTCGAGGATCGCCGCGGCCCGCGCCGGGGCGGAATAGGCGTCGATGGCGTCGAGCCGCGTGTGGATGTCGCCCAGCCGGTGCGGGTCGATCTCGTGCTCGGCCTCGGCCAGAAGCGCGAGGCGCTCCGGGTCGGCCGCCAGCACCGTATCGAGCAGGCTGGTGGGGCCGGCCGGCACCTCCTGGGCCACCGCGCCGATGCGGCAGCCGGTGGGCATGGAGATCTCCCCGCCATCGGCATGGAGCTGGCCCAGAACCAGCTTGAAAAGCGTGGTCTTGCCCGCGCCGTTGCGCCCCACCAGGCCGATGCGCCGCCCGGCGGGCAGGCGCGCCGAGGCACCGGACAGGATTTCCCGGCCGGCGATGCGGTAGGTCAGGGCGTCGATGGTCAGCATGGCGGCGGGTGTCTAGCACAATTCCGCGGCTTGCCCAGCGTCGGCGTGGCTTCTATAAGGCGCGCGATTTTCCCCAAGACCTGTCAACGCCCCAACGGAGCTTTTCATGGCCATCGAGCGCACGCTTTCCATCATCAAGCCGGACGCCACGCGGCGGAACCTGACCGGCGCCATTATCGACCGTTTCGAGAAGGCGGGCCTGCGCGTGGTGGCCTCCAAGCGGCTCCAGCTTTCCACGGCCCAGGCCCAGGCTTTCTACGCCGTGCACAAGGAGCGGCCGTTCTACGCCAGCCTGGTGGCCTTCATGACCTCGGGCCCGGTGGTGGTGCAGGTGCTGGAAGGCGAGAACGCCGTCGCCAGAAACCGCGAAGTGATGGGCGCCACCAATCCGGCCAATGCGGCGCCGGGCACCATCCGCAAGGACTTCGCCGAATCGATCGAGGCCAATTCGGTCCACGGCTCCGACGCGGCCGAAACCGCGGCCAACGAGATCAGGTTCTTCTTCTCCGACCTCGAAATCGTCGGCTGATCGGCTAAGGTCTTGCCCGGCAAGGGAGGGACTTCCATGCAGGGCAAGACCGTCGTCATCACGGGCGCGACTTCGGGCATCGGCGCGGTCGCGGCCGGCAAGCTGGCCGGCATGGGCGCGCGCATCGTTTTCGTTGCGCGCGATCCCGCCCGCGGCGAAGCGCTGCTCAGGCATCTGAACGCCATCGCGCCCGGCATTCCGCACGCAGCCTATTACGCCGATCTGTCGCGCCTCTCGGAGATGAAGCGGGTGGCGGGCGAGATCGCCGCCGCCGAGCCGAAGATCGATGTTTTGATCAACAATGCCGGCGCGATGTTCACTCCGCGCCAGGTCACCGCGGATGGGCTGGAGCAGACCTTCGCGCTCAACCATATGTCCTATTTCGTGCTGACCAACCTGCTGCTGGAGAACCTGAAGGCGGCGGGCAAGGCGCGCATCGTCTCCACCGCCTCGGACGCGCATCGCGGCGGCAAGTTCGATTTCGCCGATCTGCAATCCGAACAGCGTTATCGCGCCTTCGTCGTCTATGCGCGCTCCAAGCTGATGAACATCCTGTTCACGCGCGAGCTGGCGCGGCGGCTGCAAGGCACCGCCGTCACCGCCAACTGCCTGCATCCGGGCTTCGTCGCCACCCGCTTCGGCGACAACAACACCGGCCTGTTGAAAACGGTCTTCGGTTTCGCGAAGAATTTTGCGCTGTCGCCGGAGAAGGGCGCCCGGACGCTGCTCTATCTGGCGACCTCGCCGGAGGTCGACGGCGTCAGCGGCAAATATTTCGACAAGTCCAGGCCCACGACGCCCTCGAAAGAGGCGCAGGACGATGCCGCCGCGGCGAAGCTGTGGCAGGTCTCGGCGGAGATCAGCGGTGTAGGGGCTTAAGCAAACACCGCCCGGCCGCCTTGCAGCTTGACCTTGCCTTCGGCCAGCAGCCTGAGCGCTTCGGGATAAATCCGATGTTCCTGCTCCAGCACGCGCGCGGCCAGCGTGTCGGGCGTGTCGTTCGCCAGCACCGGCACCACCGCCTGTTCCACGATCGGGCCGGCATCCAGTTCCGGCACCACGAAATGCACCGTGCAGCCGGAGAACTTCACGCCCGCTTCCAGCGCCTGTTCGTGCACATGCACGCCGCGGAAGGCGGGCAGCAGCGAGGGATGGATGTTGAGCAGGCGCCCCGCCCATTTGCGCGCAAAACCGTCGGACAGGATGCGCATGAAGCCGGCCAGGCAGACCAGCCTCACGTCTGCGGCTTCGAGCGCGGCATCGATCTTCGCATCGAAATCTTCGCGCGACAGGCCCTTGTGCGAGATCACCGCCGTGGCGATACCCGCCTGCCGTGCGCGCTCAAGGCCATAGACGCCCTCGATGTTGGAAATCACCAGCACGATCTGCGCGGGGAATTTCGGATCGGCGGCGGCGTCGATCAGCGCCTGCAGATTGCTGCCGCGGCCGGAAATCAGGACGGCGGTGCGCGCCCGGCTCACAGCTTGAGCGCCCCGCGATAGACCACCTTGGCCTCGCCGTCGCCTTTCACCAGTCTGCCGATGCGCGTGGCGTGCTCGCCGGCAAAACCGAAGGCATCGATGACATGACCGGACTTTTCCGCCTCCACCACCGCGATCAGCCCGAGCCCGCAGTTGAAGGTGCGCAGCATCTCGGCCTCCTCGATGCCGGCGGATTTGGCCAGCCAGCCGAACACCGGCGCCGGCGTGAAGCTTGCCAGATCGATCTCGGCGTCGAGCCCTTCGGGCAGGGCGCGCGGCAGGTTCTCGGTGATGCCGCCGCCGGTGATGTGGGCGAGGCCCTTCACGCCGCCGGTGCGGATGGCTTCGAGCCCGCTCTTCACATAGAGCCGCGTCGGCGCCAGCAGCGCCTCGCCCAGTTTCTGCTCCGGCGCGAAGGGGCAGAGCGCGTCATAGGAGATGCCCAGGAACTTCACCACCTTGCGCACCAGCGAGAAGCCGTTGGAATGCACGCCCGAGGAGGCCACGCCGACCAACACGTCGCCTTCCTTCATCGTTTCGGTCTTGGGCAGGATGTTGGGCCGTTCCACCGCGCCCACGGTGAAGCCGGCCAGGTCGAAATCGCCGCTGCGATAGAGGCCGGGCATTTCTGCCGTCTCCCCACCGATCAGGGCGCAGCCCGATTCCTGGCAGGCCTTGGCGATGCCCTCGATCACGGTGGCCGCCGCGTCCACGTTCAATTTGCCGGTGGCGTAGTAATCGAGGAAGAACAGCGGCTCGGCGCCCTGCACCACGATATCGTTGACGCACATGGCCACCAGATCCTGGCCGATGCCGGTATAGAGCCCGGTGTCAATGGCGATCTTGAGCTTGGTGCCCACCCCGTCGGTGGAGGCCACCAGCACCGGGTCGGTGAAACCGGCCGCCTTCAGGTCGAACAGCCCGCCGAAGCCGCCCAGCGCCGCATCGGCGCCGGTCCGGCGGGTCGCTTTGGCGGCGGGGGCGATGCGGGCCACCAGCGCCTCGCCGGCATCGATATCGACGCCGGCGTCCTTGTAGGTGAGGGGATCGCGGCCGGAGGTCATGGGAATATCCGCCTTTCGGAAACGGTCACCGTTTAAGGGCGCCGGCCGAAGGGCGCAAGCGCGCTTTCTTAGACCGGGCCGGCTGACTATAGTCCCCGGACCTCAAAGGTTCTGCCATGTTGCGCTCTTGTCTTGCTCTTGTCCTGCTCGGCCTGTTCCTGGCGCTGCCGCCCGGCGCGCGCGCCGCCGATGGCCCCTACACCGTCTCCGGCGTCAAGATCGACGCCACGGCCTCCTCCGCCAGCGAGGCGTTCAACTTCGCGGTCGATGGCGGCCGGCGCGAAGCCTGGGACAAGCTGATCCACCGCCTCACCCGCCAGCAGGACTGGGACCGCGTGCCGCCGATCGACGATGCCACGCTGCAGCGCATGATCAGCGGCTACCAGCTCGCCAACGAGATGCGCTCGACCACGCGTTACGTCGCCCTGGCGACCTACACCTTCAACGCCAATCTGGTGCGCAACTTCCTGCGCTCGGCCAACATCGCCTATACGGACAGTTCGGCCCAGCCACTGTTGGTAATCCCGCTGTCGCCGCGCTATGCGCCGGGCTCGCCCTGGGCGATGGCCTGGGCGGGGCTGGGCGGGTCGGTCGATGGCGTGCCGCTCGCGCTGCCGGGAAGCGACGCACAGACCAATGCGGCGCTGGCGTCCCTGAATTTCGGTATGGCCGGCTGGTCGGACGTACAGCCGTTCGCGGCGCGGGCTCATGCCGGCGAGGCGGTGCTGGCACAGGTGCAGCCGCCGGTGCCCGGGCAGATGCAGGGGCAGCTGACGGTGAAGCTACGCATCCTCTCGCCGGGCCCGCCGCAGGTTCTGCCCGACGTCGCCGTGGCGTTCAATGCCGGTTCGGAATCGCGAGGCGGCTACGGTGATGCTGCTATGGCCGCAGCCGGAGCGGCCGCCAACGCCTGGAAGAGCCGCAAGGCCATCGATTTCAGCCAGCAGGCCACGCTGACCGCCAATGTCCAGCTGGCGTCCCTGGCGCAGTGGGGCGCGATCCAGCAGAAGCTGGCAAGTGTTCCGGTGGTGTTGAACGTCGATGTCGCGGCCATGAGTATTGGCGAGGCGCGGATTGTGCTGACCTATGCCGGCACGGCGAGCCAGTTGAACGACTTTCTGTCGCAAGCCGCGCTCACCCTGGCCAACCGCAACGGCACCTGGTGGCTCGGTGCCAAGCCCACAGCCGCGGCGATGGAGAATCCGTGAGGCGTCTCTTCCCCAATTTGCCCAACATCCTCACCAGCCTCCGGCTGCTGATGGCGCCGGTGCTGGCGGTGCTGGTGCTGGGGGGCCATCACCGGGCGGCGTTCGGCGTTTTCGTCTTTGCCGGGCTCAGCGACGCGGCGGATGGCTATCTGGCCAAGCGCTTCGATCTCGGCTCGGCCTTGGGGCGCATCCTCGATCCGGCGGCCGACAAGCTCTTGATGCTGGCCTCGTTCCTGGCGCTCAGCGCCGTGGGCGCCACGCCGGTGTGGCTGACGGCGCTGGTGATCGGGCGCGATGTCGGGATCGTGGCGGGCGCGCTGTCCGCCTGGACGCTGGACCTGCCGCTCAAGGTGGCGCCGCTGCCGCTCGGGAAGATCTGTACGGCGCTGCAGATTACCTACATCGCCTTGATCCTCCTGCTGTTGCTGGCCGGGCGGCAGATGCCGGACCTTGTAACCGCCGCAGAACTGATCACGGCCGCGATCACGCTGGCCTCCGGCCTCAATTACGCCGCACTGTGGCTCCGGGCGCTCATCGTGCGCGCGGGGCGCACGGCCTGAAGCCGAAGGGCTGCCGTCCGTGGCATCGCAACTCATCCTGCCGCTGGCGCCCCGGTCCAAGCTGACGCGGGCGGATTTCGTGGTGGCGCCGGGTAACGCCCGCGCCGTGACATTCATCGATGCCTGGCCGCGCTGGCCCGCGCCCGCCGCGGCGCTCTACGGGCCGCCGGGCTCGGGCAAGTCGCATCTGGCGGCGGTATGGCGGGCACAGGCGCAGGCCGCCGTGATCCCCGCCGCGGCGCTGGACGAGGTCGATCCGGCGGCGCTTGGGGCGCTGGGCCCGGTGGCGGTCGAAGACGTGGACCTTGCCCCGGCCAGTCCGGGCCGCGACCGTGCCCTGTTCGCGCTGATCGAGGGGACGGCGCCGGTGCTGTTCACCGGCCGCGAGCCGCCTGCGGTCTGGCCGGTGGCCTTGCCCGACCTGGCGTCGCGGTTTTCCGCGCTGCTGGCTTTTCCGCTGTGGGCGCCCGACGATGCGCTGTTGGCGGCGCTGGCGGCCAAACTGTTCCGGGACCGCCAGCTCGCCGTGCCCGAGGCGGTGATCCAGCGGATGATCCGCCTTTTGGAGCGCTCGCCTGCCGCCATACGGGATTTTGTGACAAAGGCGGACGAAAAGGCCCTGTCCGAGGGCCGGCCGGTCAATCTGGCGCTGGTTCGCGAGCTGCTGGCAGAAGATGACGGCACTGCGCAATGACAGGTTTACGGAATTCCTCTAGCCTCGGGCACACGAGCGCGTAATTTGCGCCCGCACGAGGAGCGATGTCGAAAGCCACTGCCAAGCTGGAAGAGGTTTCCGAAAGCCCGGACGGCACCCTGCCGCTCGCGCCGCCGGCAGCTACCGCCGAGCCTCCGCAACCCCCTGAGATCGCGCCCGATTCGCCAGAGCGCTTCGTCAACCGCGAATTGTCCTGGCTGGCCTTCAACCGCCGCGTGCTGGAGGAGGCGCGCAATCTGCGCCATCCGCTGCTGGAGCGGCTGCGTTTCCTGTCGATCTCGGCTTCGAACCTCGATGAGTTCTACATGGTGCGCGTCTCCGGCCTCAAAGGCATGGTGGCCGCCGGCGTGACCACGGTGAGCGACGACGGGCTCACCCCCGCCCAGCAGATCGCCCGCGTCGAGGAGACGGCCGGCGCCCTGGTTGCCGATCAGCAGATCATGTGGGCCGCCTTGCGCGACGAGCTGCGCAGCGCCGGCGTCGCGCTGATCTCGCCGGACGAACTGACCAAGGCGGACCGCGAGGTTCTCGATGTGCATTTCCGCGAGCAGGTCTTTCCGGTATTGACGCCGCTGGCGCTCGATCCGGCACATCCGTTCCCGTTCATTCCCAATTTCGGTTTCACGCTGACGCTGCAGCTCATCAGAAAGCGCGACGGCCGTGCCATCACCGCGTTGCTGCCGGTGCCGGCGCAGTTGCAGCGCTTCATCCGCCTGCCCGGCGCGGGCATGGCGCGCTTCCTGTCGCTGGAGAACGTGCTGGAGCTTTATCTCGACCGGCTGTTCCCCGGTTATGTGGTGAAGGGCTCGGGCCTGGTGCGCGTGCTGCGCGACAGCGACGTGGAAATCGAGGAAGAAGCCGAAGACCTGGTGCGCCTGTTCGAATCGCTGCTCAAGCGCCGCCGCCGCGGTTCGGTCATCCACATGGAATGCAGCGCGGCGATGCCCGCGGATTTGCGCGACTTCATCGCCGGCGAGCAGAAGCTGAAGGGCGCCGAGCTGGTGCTGCTCGATCATCTGCTGGGCCTCGCCGATACCAGGCAGCTCATTCTCGAAGAACGGCCCGATCTGCAATACACGCCCTATATCGCGCGCTTTCCCGAGCGCATCCGCGATTTCGGCGGCGACTGCTTCGCGGCCATCCGCGCCAAGGATCTGATCGTTCATCATCCCTTCGAGAGTTTCGACGTGGTGGTGCAGTTCCTGCACCAGGCCGCGGCCGATCCCGAAGTCGTGGCGATCAAGCAGACGCTCTACCGCACCTCCAAGGATTCGCCCATCGTCAAGGCGCTGATCGAGGCGGCGGAGGCCGGCAAGTCCGTCACCGCGCTGGTGGAGCTGAAGGCGCGCTTCGACGAAGAAGCCAACATCAAGTGGGCGCGCGATCTGGAGCGCGCCGGGGTGCAGGTGGTCTATGGCTTCATCGAGCTGAAGACCCACGCCAAGGTCAGCCTGGTGGTGCGCCGCGAGGGCGGCCAGTTGCGCAGCTATGTGCATTTCGGCACCGGCAATTACCACGCCGTGACCGCCAAGGTTTACACCGACCTGTCGTTGTTCTCCGCCGATCCGGCGCTGGGCCGCGACGCGGCGCAGCTCTTCAACTACGTCACCGGCTACGCCGAGCCGGCAGCGCTCGAAAAGATCGCGATCTCGCCGCTCAATCTGCGCGAAAAGCTGATGGAGTGCATCGAGGCGGAGATCGCCCATGCCCGTGCCGGCCGGCCCGCCGCGATCTGGGCCAAGCTCAATTCGCTGGTCGATGACGGCATGATCGACGGGCTCTACCGGGCAAGCCAGGCCGGGGTGCGCATCGAGCTGGTAGTGCGGGGTATCTGCTGCCTGAGGCCCGGCGTGCGCGGCCTGTCCGATAATATCCGCGTCAAGAGCATTGTCGGCCGCTTTCTGGAGCACGGCCGCATCGTGTGCTTCGGCAATGGCCACCGCCTGCCGTCGCCCAAGGCCAAGGTCTTTATCTCCTCCGCGGACTGGATGCCGCGCAATCTCGACCGCCGCGTCGAGGCGCTGGTGCCGGTCGAGAATCCCACCGTGCATCAGCAGGTGCTGGATCAGATCATGGTCGCGCTCATCAAGGATCAGGCGCAGAGCTGGGCCATGAACAAGGATGCGACATACACGCGCAACCCTGCCGCCGCGAACGAGGACGCCTTTTCCGCGCACACCTATTTCATGACCAATCCCTCGCTTTCCGGTCGCGGCCGTGCACTCAAGATCGACCAGCCGCAGCCGGTTGCAGTTCCCGCGCGGCGCGATTAGACAGTGGACTTGTGAGCGCACTCGCTGCCGAAACCCGACAGCCTTTCCCGGCCCGTACGGCCCGCGGCCGTTCGGGCCCCGTGGCGATCGTCGATATCGGATCGAATTCGGTCCGCCTCGTGATCTACGAGAATTTCTCGCGCATTCCCGCCATCGTGCACAACGAAAAAGCCATCTGCGCCATCGGCCGCAACATGGTGACCAACCATCGCCTGCATGAAGAGGGCATCGCGCTGGCGCTCGAAGCCTTGGCCCGTTTCCGCCTGCTGGCCGATGCGCATGAGGTGAAGACACGCGAAGCCGTCGCCACCGCCGCGGCGCGCGATGCCGCAAACGGCCAGGAATTCATCGCCAGGGCCGAGCAGGTCTGGGGCGGGCCGATCCGCATTCTGTCTGGCGAGGAAGAAGCGCGGCTCGCCGCCGAGGGCGTGCTCTCCGGCATTCCCGACGCCGACGGTCTGGTGGCCGATCTGGGTGGCGGCAGCCTCGACATGGTGACGGTGCGCGACGGGCAGACCGGCGCGGCGCTGACCCTGCCCTTCGGTCCGCTGCGGCTGATGGACGTGGCCAAGGGCGATCCCGACAAGGCGCGGGCTTTCGTCGACGAAGGCCTGCATGTGCTGGATGCGCTCGAGTCGCTGCGCGGGCGCTCGCTCTATGCGGTGGGTGGCTCTTGGCGCAGCCTGGCGCGCGTGGACATGGAGGAGAGCGGTTATCCGCTCCATGTGCTGCACGATTATCGCATTCCGGTGGCGCGCGCGCTCAAGCTGTGCCGCGTGGTGGCGCGGCTGTCGAAGAAGTCGCTGGACAAGATGCACGTGGTCTCGCGCCGCCGCGCCGAGGCGCTGCCATATGGCGCGGTGGTGCTGGAGCGCCTGTTGATGGCCACCGGGCTCAAGGACGTGGTGATCTCCGCCTACGGCCTGCGCGAGGGGCTGCTCCATGCGCGCCTGCCGGCCGAGGAAAAGGCCAAAGACCCGCTGATCGAATTTGCCGCTGCCACCAACGGGCGCATGAGCCGGGCGCCGGTCCATGCCGAGGAACTCTGCGCCTTCGTGGCGCCGCTGTTCGCGGGGGAGAGCGCGCCCGAAGCCCGCATCCGTCAGGTGGCCTGCCTGTTCTCCGACGTCGGCTGGCGCCGCCACCCGGACGACCGCGCCATCGGCGCTTACGCCCAGGTGCTCAACGCGCCCTATGCCGGCGCCGAGCATCGCGTGCGCGCGCTGATCGCCACCGCCGTCTTCCACCGCTATTCGGGCGACGAGGACTTCCCCTTCGAGGGCGGGGCGCGCGATCTGCTCAGCGCCGAGGACGACGCCTTCGCCCGGCGCATCGGCCTGGCGGCGCGGCTGGGCTTTGCGCTGTCGGCCTCGGCCGTGGGCGAGCTGGCGCATTACCGGCTCAGGCTGACCCCAGCCAAACTGGTGCTGGAGGTTGACGGGCGCCGCCAGGCCGTGGCCGGCGATCCGGTGCAAAAGCGGCTGTCGGCGCTGGCGGCGGCGATGGGCCGCAAGGGCGAAATCCTGATCGGCTAGGCTGTTGCCGATGTAATCTTGCGCGGGAGGCCTTATTTCTTGCCCGCGGGCCGGATAAGAGGCTAAGCCCGTGCGGCTGCTCCCCAGGGTTGCGCCTTGGGGGGCGAAGGAGAATGGAAATGGGTACGTTCAGCATCTGGCACATTCTGATCCTGGCCTTGGTGGTCTTCCTGCTCTTCGGCAGCGGCCGGGTGTCGGACCTGATGGGCGACGTGGCCAAGGGCATCAAGAACTTCAAGAAGGGCCTGGCCGACGACGACGATCCCAAGGTCATCGGCTCGGAGAAGCACCCCTCCGAGCGCGCGCCCGACCGTCAGGATCAGCCCAAGGACAAGGTCGGCTGACCGGAAGCTCCTATGTTCGATATCGGCTGGAGCGAGATCCTTGTGGTGCTCGTGGTGGCGCTGGTGGTGGTGGGGCCGAAGGATCTGCCGCGCCTGATGCGCACGCTCGGCCGCTGGGTGCGCAAGGCCCGCGGCATGGCCGACCAGTTCCGCGCCAGCTTCGACGAGATGGCGCGCGAAACCGAACTGGACGAGCTGCGCAACGAGATCGAGGCGCTGCGCCGCGCCCGCCCGCTGGGCACGCTCGAAGACGAGGTCAACCGCGCCATCCTGCCGCCGGAATCCGCGCCCGCCGCCAAGCCTGAAGACCAGCACGAGACGCCGCCGGCCGCCGAACCCGCCGAGCCCGCGCCGGAACACACCTCCGAGAGCGAGCCGCCCGCGGCATGACCGAACGCAGCCCCGAAGACGAAGCCGCCATCGAGGCGACCAAGGCGCCGCTGCTCGAACATCTGGTCGAGCTGCGCAAGCGCCTGATTCATTCGGTGGTGGCGTTCGTGCTGTGCTTTATCCTCTGTTTCCTCTTCGCCAAGAACATCTACGCCTTCCTCACCGAGCCGCTGGCGCTGGCGCTCAAGGGCCAGCCCAACGACCACCTGATCTACACCGCGCTCTACGAGACCTTCTTCACCTATGTGAAGGTGGGCATGTTCGGCGGCATCTGCCTGGCCTTTCCGTACATCGCCGCGCAGCTCTGGCTGTTCGTGGCGCCGGGCCTCTACAAGAACGAGCGCAAGGCTTTCCTGCCGTTCCTGTTCGCTTCGCCGGTGCTGTTCGTCATCGGCGGAGCGTTCGTGTTCTATGTGATGCTGCCGTTCGCGATCAAATTCTTTGCCAGCTTCCAGACGCAGGGCGGCCACGGTGCGCTCGGTATCGAGCTGCTGGCCAAGGTCGGCGATTATCTCGATTTCGTCATGACGCTGATCTTCGCCTTCGGCCTGACCTTCCAGATGCCGGTGCTGCTGACGCTCTTGGGCCGCGTCGGCATCATCAGCGCCAAGCAGCTGCGCGAGTTCCGCCGCTATGCCATCGTCGGCATCTTCGCGCTGGCCGCGGTGGTGACGCCGCCGGACGTCTTCAGCCAGCTCTCCCTGGCGCTGCCGCTGCTGGTGCTCTACGAGATTTCGATTCTCAGCGTTTGGCTGATCGAGAAGAAGCGCAGTGAGGCCGACGCGGCGAAGGAAAGCGAATAGCGCCTCAAATGTCATGGCCCGCGAATGCGGGCCACCCAGTTGAAATCTGCTGCGATGAAGAATGCGTCACCTGGGTCCGCCGCAGTTGCGGCGGATGGCAATCAGGGAAAGGGGCCTATTCGTCCCAGTCGTCGTTGTAGCCGTGCCAGGGATCGCGGCGGCTGTGGCCCTGTTCCGCGCGCACCCGCGCCTGATAGGCGTAGTGCGCCACGGCGCTCTGATCGTAGATGTGGCGGCGGCCATAGCCGTCGGCCCACACCCGCGTGTTGCCGGTGAAGTGATCGCCTTCCTCGTCCTGACGAACGCCGTAATGTTCGCCGTGATCCTCGCCGTAATGGCTGTGGCCGTAATGGCTGGAGGCGCTGGAATAATCGTAGATGTCCACGCCGCTTTCGGCATAGCGCCGGTGCCAGCGATAGGAGCTGCCGGCGTACTGGTTGGCGGCATAGCGGCGATAGGCATGGTGGCGCACCGTCCGGGCAAGGCGCGGCGCCGGGGCGGGCGCTGGGGTGGCAGGCAAGGCGGGCGCGCACTGGCAGGTCACCACTGCCGGCTTGGGCGGCTCCACGATCCGGTCCCACACGTCGCAGCCCGAAAGCCCGGCCAGGGCCGCAAGCCCGATCACAAGAAACGCCTTCCGCATGACTGCTCCGCTGTGCAATGGCCCATTGTGGAACAGCCGGGCGCAGCTTGCCCGCCTCATCTCCGCCGCTGGTTAATTCTGCGGGCCTTTGCGGCAAGAGGGCGCGTCCCCATATTGAGGCGAGCGGGCGGTCCTCCGCCCCGGTGCGGCCGGGGGAGGGGGCAGGGCAATCCCGAAAAACGAATAACATTTCTGGATTCAGTGGCTTAGCCAAAAATGGCCGGAAACTTGTCCACGGGCGATCCGGCCGCTTTACCGTTCGCGGCGCCCGTGGCATGACCGGGCAAAGCCCAAGGACTCTTTCCATGCACGACATCAAGGCCATCAGGGACGATCAGGCGGCATGGGTGGCGGCGCTGTCCCGCCGCCCGGCCTACAGGACCGAGGCCGCGGCGGTGGCCGCCGACCTGCTGGCCAAGGACAAGGCGCTGCGCGACCTGCTCACCGAGCTGCAGGCCAAACAGGCCCGCCGCAACGAGGCCTCCAAGGCCATCGGCAAGGCCAAGGCCCAGAAGGACGAGGCGCAGGCCCAGGCCCTGATGGCGGAAGTCGCCCACCTCAAGGATGAGATTCAGGCGGGCGAGGACGAGGAGCGCAAACTGCAAGCTGCGCTGAAAAACGCGCTGGCCGCGCTGCCCAACCTGCCGCTGCCGGAAGAACAGGTGCCGTATGGGGAGGACGAGGAGCACAACGTCCCCGTCGAAGCCCGCGCCTTCAAGAATCCGAACAAGCTGCCGGCCGAGGCGGTGAACCAGCCCAAAGAGCATTTCGAGCTGGGCGAGGCGTTGGGCATGATGGATTTCGAGCGTGCCGCCAAGGTGTCCGGCGCGCGCTTCGTCTATCTCACGCGCAGCCTTGCCCGCATGGAGCGGGCGCTCGCCGCCTTCATGCTCGACCTGCACACCGATCACTTCGGCTACACCGAAGTCGTCCCGCCGCTGATGGGCCGTGATGATGCCTTCTTTGGTACGGGACAATTGCCGAAGTTCGAGGAAGATTTGTTCCAAACGCAAACAAGAGAAGACTTCATGCGTTTGGTTGCGGAAGCTGGTAGGCTGCAACAGGTATCGGGTTCTGATGTTCCAATTCCTATTTCAATTGACCCGAGTCAGTTCCGCCGTTGGCTCATCCCCACCGCCGAAGTGCCGCTGACCAATTACGTGCGCGAGGAAATCCTCGACGAGGCCCAGCTTCCGTTCCGCGTCACCGCGCACACGCCCTGCTTCCGTGCCGAGGCGGGCGCCGCGGGCAAGGACACGCGCGGCATGATCCGGATGCATCAGTTCTCCAAGGTGGAGCTGGTGTCGATCACCACGCCGGAGCAATCCGCCGCCGAGCATGAGCGCATGACGGACTGCGCGCAGGAGGTGCTGAAGCGCCTCGGCCTCACGCACCGCGTGGTCACGCTCTGCACCGGCGACATGGGCTTCTCGGCGCAGAAGACCTACGACATCGAGGTCTGGCTGCCGGGGCAGAACCGCTTCCGCGAAATCTCCTCCTGCTCGAACTGCGGCGATTTCCAGGCCCGCCGCATGAATGCGCGCTACCGCCCGAAGGACGCCAAGGCGACGCGCTACGTCCATACGCTGAACGGCTCGGGGCTGGCGGTCGGCCGCACGCTGGTGGCGATCTTGGAGAATTATCAAAACGCCGACGGCTCGATCACGGTACCAGAGGTGCTGCGCCCCTATATGGGTGGGCTGCAACGAATCGAGGCGAAGTGATGCGCATCCTTGTCACCAACGACGACGGCATTCATGCCCCGGGTCTTGAGGTGGCAGAAAGGATCGCGCGCACGCTCAGCGACGACGTCTGGGTGGTGGCGCCGGAAACCGAACAATCTGGCGCCTCGCATTCGCTGACGCTGTCGCTGCCGCTGCGCCTCAGGCAGGCGGAAGAGAAGCGCTTCGCCGTCACCGGCACGCCGACGGACTGCGTGATGATCGCGCTGGCCGAAGTGATGAAGGACAAGAAGCCGGACCTGGTGCTCTCCGGCGTCAACCGCGGCTCCAACCTGGCCGATGATGTGACCTATTCGGGCACCATTGCCGGGGCGATGGAAGGCACAGTGCTTGGCATCCCGTCCATCGCGCTGTCGCAGACCTACGATTTCGAGCAGGGCTATCATGTGCCGTGGTCCTGCGCCGAGGCGCATGGCCCCGTGGTGGTGAAGCAACTGGTCGAAACCGGCTGGCCGGAAGACGTGCTGATGAACGTCAATTTTCCTGCCTGCGAGCCCGGCGAGGTTAAGGGCATCGCCGCCACGGCCCAAGGCAAGCGCGACATGCAGACCGCGAAGATGGAGCGGCGGGTGGACCTGCGCAACAATCCCTATTTCTGGATCGGCTTCCGCCGCGTGCTCAGCCAGCCGGTGGCCGGCAGCGATCTGGCCGCCATCTACGAGAACCGCATTTCCGTCACGCCGCTGCACCTCAATCTCACCGAACACGCCATGCTGAAGCGGTTGGGGACGATGTTCGATGGCGGCTGAGGCTCCGCTGCGGGATACGCGCGCCATCGCGCTGGTCATGGCCTTGCGCAAGCAGGGCATCGCTGATCTGCGCGTGCTCGAAGCGATGGAGAAGACCCCGCGCGCGGCGTTTGTGGAGGAACCCTTCGCCCCCAGCGCCTATGAGAACTCGGTCCTGCCCATCGCCTGCGGCCAGACCATCTCCCAGCCCTATGTCGTCGCCTACATGACCGAGGCGCTCGAAGTGGGCCCCCGGATGCGGGTGCTGGAGATCGGCACGGGCTCGGGCTACCAGGCCGCGGTGCTCAGCCCGCTCTGCCGCCGGGTCTATACGGTGGAGCGGCACCGCCCGCTGCTCGACGGGGCGCGGGCCCGCTTCGAGACGCTCGGCCTACATAATGTAGTAAGCAAGCATGGGGATGGCCTCAAGGGCTGGCCCGAACAGGCGCCGTTCGACCGCATCCTGCTCGCCGCCGCCGTGGAGGAGGTGCCTGAGGCCCTGATCGACCAGCTCGCCCCCGGCGGCATCCTGATCGCGCCGGTTGCGAATGGCGGGGCGGGTGAAAGCATTTCTCAACATTTAACCAAGATTATTAGGGATGAGAAAGGGATCACGCAGCAGGTGCTGATCCCGGTGATGTTCGTCCCGATGGTACCGGGCCTGCCGCAGGAGGCGCGAAAGGCCGATGGAAAGGAGCAAAAGATTTGAGCGCAGCCACGGCCTTGCCGTGCTGCTTTTGCTTGCCGTTTCCGTGAGCCTCGGCGGCTGCGCCAGCGCGCCGCCCGGCGAAACCCAGCTGACCTGGTTCCACGGCAGCCATTACACGGTACACAGCGGCGACACGCTCTCCGAAATCGCCGACCGCTATGGCGTTTCGGAAGCCGCGCTGCAGGACTACAACAGCATCGACGATCCGCACTGGATTTATCCCGGGGAGGTGCTGCGCATCCCGCGCCGCGCCGAGGCGCGCGAACGCGTTGCGCAATACTCTGCCGTCCGTCCAACACCGCGCCCGGCAGCACGCCGCACCGAAGTCGCCCAAACCATTCCACGGCCGACACCGCGCCAGCGCTATGAGGCAACGGCGCCTGAACCGCAGAAGGTCGAGGACGCGCAGGGCTACACCTCGCCCCTGCAGTTCACCTGGCCGGTGATAGGCCGCGTCATCCAGCCCTTCGGGTCGCAGGGCAATGGCGAGCGCAACGACGGCATCAACATCGCCGCCCGGCGCGGCGAACCGATCCGCGCTGCCGCAGCCGGCACCGTTACCTATGCCGGCGACGAGCTGAAGGACTATGGCAACCTGATCCTGATCCGCCACGACGACGGCTACGTCACCGCCTATGCCCACGCCCAGAGCATCGCGGTCAGCCGCGGCGAACACGTCGCCAAGGGGCAGGTGATCGGCTATGCCGGATCGACCGGCAACGTCGCCCGCCCGCAGCTGCATTTCGAGATCCGGCACGGCGCCAGGCCCGTCGATCCCAAGCCGCTGCTGGTGGCGGCGAATTAATCCAGCCGCTTGCCCAGTTCTCCGGCCAGATCCTGCACGAACTGCCAGGCCACCCGGCCCGAGCGCCCGCCGCGCCCCGCCGCCCAGGCGATCGCCCGGGCGCGCAAGTCCTCTGCCGGCAGATCCAGGCGGTAATAGGCGGCATAGGCTGCGATCATGACGAGATAATCGTCTTGCCCGCAATTGTGGAAGCCGAGCCAGAGCCCGAAGCGGTCGGACAGCGATACCTTCTCCTCCACCGCCTCTGAAGGATTGATGGCGGTGGAGCGCTCGTTCTCCATCATGTCCCGCGGCAGCAGATGGCGCCGGTTCGAGGTAGCGTAGAACAGGACATTCGACGGCCGCCCCTCGATTCCACCCTCCAGGGCGGCTTTGAGGGATTTGTAGCTGGTATCGTCGCGGTCGAAGGATAGATCGTCGCAATAAAGCAGGAAGCGCCGCCTGGCGCCGCGCAGCAGCCGCAAGAGAACCGGCAGGCTGGCAATCTCTTCGCGGTGGATTTCGATCAGGGCCAGCCGTCCGGCTCCTGCGCGTCCCTCGTTGACGGCACCATGCACGGCCTTGACCAGCGAACTCTTGCCCATGCCCCGCGCCCCCCAGAGCAGGGCGTTGTTGGCTGGCAGGCCGTCGGCGAAGCGCCGCGTGTTTTCCAAGAGGGTGTCGCGGGCGTCGTCGATGCCCTTGAGCAGGCCGAGCGCCACCCCGGAGACGACCGCCACCGGCGCCAGCCCGCCGTGGGCCGGCTCCCAGACGAAGGCGTCGCCGGATTCTGGGGCTGCCGCGGCGGCGGCAGGCGGGACCAGCCGCTCCAGGGCGGCGGCGATACGGGCCAGCAGCGCTGGCTCGAGCGTGGCGGAATCCTTCGGATTTGTCATCTCAGCGCCTTTGCGCGGCTACGGTTGCAATGGAGGGCGCCGCCGCTATAGTCCCCCGCCTGAACCGGATATAGGCCAGTTTCCTTTTCCGCCCCAACAGATTATCCCGGACTCTCCGATGCAAGAATTCCTGCAATCTCCCATCCCCATGCTGATCGCGATTTTCGCGATCATGTATTTCCTGCTGCTGCGGCCGCAACAGCAGCGCGTGAAACAGCACAAAGAGATGGTGGACAATGTCCGCCGCGGCGACACCGTGGTGACGGCCGGCGGCGTGATCGGCCGCGTGGTCAAGGTGCCGCAGACGGACGATCCTGAGATCTCGGTCGAAATCGCCGATGGCGTGCAGGTCCGGGTGCTGCGTTCGACACTGAGCGAAGTGCGCGCCAAGGGCCAGCCGGTCGAGCCCAAGGCCGAGAAGAAAGCCTGAGAACGCGCGCGCATGCTGCAAATCCCCACCTGGTCGAAAGTCGTCACCGCGCTGATCGTGCTCGCCGGCATTCTGATCGCGCTTCCCAACGCCTTGTCTGAAACTGCCATCAAACGAATTCCGGGTTGGCTGCCGTCGAATACGGTAGCGCTGGGGCTCGATTTGCAGGGCGGCTCCTACCTGCTGCTCGAGGTCGAACTCGATCAGGTCCAGAAGGAGCGTCTGGTAACGCTGGTCAGCGACATCCGCGTCGGCCTGCGCAAGGCGCGCATCGGTTACACCGATCTGCAGGCCAAGGGCGATCAGGCTTCGGTGCGTATTCTTGATGCCGCCCGGTTCGATGAAGCCCGGAAGATTCTAGACAAGCTGAATCCGACCGTCGGCGGTTCGGTGCTGTCCGTTGGGGCGCACGATTACGAGATTACCGAACCCGGCAACGACGTGCTGGTCATGAAAATGACCGATGCCTACGTCACCCAGACCCGAACCCAGATGGTTGGCCAGTCGATCGAGGTTGTGCGGCGGCGCATCGACCAGATGGGCACGCGCGAACCGACCATCGAACGGCAGGGCGAAGACCGCATCCTCGTGCAGGTGCCGGGCCTCCAGGATCCGGCACGGCTGAAGGAGATTCTCGGCAAGACCGCCAAGATGACCTTCCAGCTGGTGGACGAGACGGCGTCGGTTCCGGCGGCGCTGAAGGGCATCGTTCCGATTGGCGACGAGTTGCTTTATCAGGACAGCCCGCAGAAGGGCGGCCCGCAGATCCCGCTGGTGGTGCAGCGGCGCGTCATGGTCTCGGGCGACCGGCTGACCCACGCCGCGCCGCAGATGGACCAGCAGAAGGGCGAATGGGTCGTCACCTTCCGCTTCGACAGCGTGGGCGCTCATGAATTCGGCGACGTCACCAAGGAAAATGTCGGTCACCGTTTCGCCGTGGTGCTCGATAACAAGGTGATCACCGCGCCCGTCATCGAAGGGCCGATCCTGGGCGGCAGCGGCCAGATCGAGGGTAATTTCACTGCGGCAAGCGCGCAGAACCTTTCGGTGCTGCTCAATGCCGGTGCGCTGCCGGCGCCGCTCAAAATCCTCGAAGAGCGCACTGTCGGCGCCGAGCTGGGCGCGGATTCGGTCAAGGCCGGTAAATATTCCGCCATTGGCGGGCTCATCCTGGTGGTGCTGGTGATGGTCGCCCGCTACGGCCTGTTCGGCATCTTCGCGGACGTGGCGCTGACGCTGAACGTGGTGCTGCTGCTGGCCGCACTGACGCTGTTCGGCGCCACGCTGACGCTGCCGGGCATCGCCGGTATCGTGCTCACGATGGGCATGGCGGTGGATGCCAACGTGCTGATCTATGAGCGCATCCGCGAAGAGATGCACAACGGGCGCACCATCGTTGCATCGATCGACACCGGGTTCCGCCGCGCGATGGCGACCATTATCGACGCCAACATGACTCATCTGATCGCCTCGCTGATCCTGTTCGAGTTGGGCTCCGGCCCGGTGCGCGGTTTCGCGGTGACGCTGGGCGTCGGCATCATTACCTCCTTCTTCACCGCTGTGATGGTGACGCGGCTGATCGTGGTGACCTGGTTCAAGGCGGTCCGGCCCAAGAAGCTGGCGATCTGAAGCCGCCGCCGGAAAGGCGCGCGATGGAACGCGTTGTAGCCCTCAAGGCCTGCGCGGAGACGGTTCGCCGTCACGATGCGAACCGCTATCTCTCCGCCTTGTTTGCACCGGCGGACCGGCGCCCGCTGCTGTTCGCCCTCTACGCCTTCAACTACGAGATCGCACGGGTGGGCGAGGTGGCGCACGAGCCCATGATCGGCGCCATCCGCCTGGAATGGTGGCGGGAGGTGGCGGAAGGCGCGCGGGATGGCCTGCCCCGTACCCACAGCGCCGCCATCGGCCTGGCCGAACTCTTCGCCCGCTGCGCGGTTCCGCTCGATCTGTTCGAGGCACTGGTGAGCGCCCGCGAACAGGACGCGGCGAGCGAGAGCTTTGCGACCCTAGAGGCGCTCGAGGCCTATGCCGACGCCACTTCCGGCGGGCTGATGCGCATCGCCGCGCGGGTGCTGGGCGCCGGCGACACCCTCGACCGGCACGCCCGTACACTCGGCATCGCCTATGCACTGGCGGGACTGGCCCGCGCCATTCCGTTCCACGCCATGCGCGGCAAGCTCTCGTTGCCGCTCGATATGGTGCGTGCCGAGGGGCTTTCAAGAGAGGATGTCTTCGCCGGGCGTGGGCGCGACGGTTTGAAGCGGGTGATCGCCGCACTGGCCGAACGAGCGCGCGAATATCTTGCGGCGGCGCGGGCCCTGCCGAAAGCCGGGCGGGGCCTGCCGGCGCTGCTGCCCGCCGCCACCACGCGCGGTTATCTGAAGCTGCTGACGCGGCCCGATTTCGATCCCTTCGTCACGCTGGGGGAGACGCCGTTGCCCCATCGCCAGTTGGCGATCTTCGGCGCTGCGCTGCGTGGGCGAGTCTGACTATTCCGCCGCCACACGCGCGGCGTTCAGCCAGCCGTCGAGATCGGCCAGGGCGCGCGCGCTCATCGCCGTCTTGCGGTCGCGGCCCTTGATGCGCGCCTCACGCGGGAAATCGGGGAACAGGCCGAAATTGACGTTCATGGGCTGGAAGGTTTTTTCATCGGCGCCGCCGGTGATGTGATTCAAGAGCGCACCCAGTGCCGTGGTGGCGGGTGGCGGCGGGCTGGTTTCGCCCAGCGCCTCTTCCGCCGCAAAGCGGCCCGCCAGCAAGCCGATGGCCGCGCTTTCGACATAACCTTCCACGCCCGTCACCTGTCCGGCGAAGCGAATCTGCGGCCGCACCTTCAGGCGCAGCGACGGATCGAGCAGCCGCGGCGAATTGATGAAGGTGTTGCGGTGCAGCCCGCCCAGGCGGGCGAAGCTGGCGTTCTCCAATCCCGGGATCAGGCGGAAGATGCGCGTCTGCTCGGCGTATTTGAGCTTGGTCTGGAAGCCCACCATGTTCCACAGCGTGCCGAGCGCATTGTCCTGGCGCAGCTGCACCACGGCATAGGGCCGCGCTTGCTGGCGCGGATCCTGCAGCCCCACCGGTTTCATCGGTCCGAAGCGCAAGGTTTCCTCGCCCCGCGCCGCCATCACCTCGATCGGCAGGCAGCCCTCGAAATAGGGCGTGGATTTCTCCCACTCCTTGAACTCTGTCTTCTCGCCCGCCAGCAGCGCGGCGATGAAGGCGCGATACTGTTCCTGGTTCAGCGGACAGTTGATGTAGTCCGCGCCATCTCCCTTGTCATAGCGCGACTGGAACCAGCAGGTTTCGAAGTCGATGCTCTCGCGATGGACGATGGGGGCGATGGCGTCGAAGAAGCTGAGCGACTCCTCCCCCGTGAAGGCGCGCACCGCTTCGGCCAGGGCAGGGGAGGTGAGCGGGCCGGTGGCGATAATGGTGCTGCCCCATTCGCCCGGCGGCAGGCCGGCGATTTCCTCGCGCCGGATCGTCACCAGCGGATGGTCTTCGAGCGCGGCGGTGACGGCAGCGGAGAAGCCCTCGCGGTCCACCGCCAGCGCGCCGCCGGCGGGCAGGCGGTTGGCATCGGCCGCGCGAAGTACCAGCGAGCCGGCGCGGCGCAGCTCCTCATGCAGCAGGCCGACGGCATTGTTCTGCGCATCGTCCGAGCGCAGGGAGTTGGAGCAGACCAGCTCGGCCAAACGATCGGTCTGATGGGCATCGGTGCCCCGCACTGGCCGCATCTCGTGCAGCACCACGGACACGCCGCGGCTGGCGGCGGCCCACGCGGCCTCGGAGCCCGCCAACCCGCCGCCGACGATGTGGATGAATGGTGGCATTTTCTCCAACGTCTTGGGAATCCAGCAAAATCGCCCGGAGGTTGTTTTCGGGCTTCCGCCTCACCCCCTCCCCGGAGCCTATTCGAACCTCAGATTTGTGAGGTGGGGGAGGACTCATAGCGCCTGGGCGCGCAGGCGCAATCCCGCCAGATGCAATTCACCAGTCACATGGGGACCGGCGGATACCCCGTCAAGGCCGCGCGGCCAGATCACCCTTTGAATTTCGGCCGTTTGGCCGCCCAGGGCGCGGCTTTTTCCAGTTCGGCGGCCAATTTGAGCAGCAGCATTTCGCCGCCGTTGCGCGCCACGAACTGCACCCCGATGGGCAGGCCCGCCTTGTTCCAGGTCAGCGGCAGGTTGATCGCCGGCTGGCCGGTGGCATTTTGCAGGGCCGTATAGGGCACATAGCCGATGAGCGGCGCAAAGGCCTTGTCCATGTCCTGCTCGTCCACGTCGATGGTGCCGAGCTTCAGCGGTGCTTCACCCAGCGTCGGCGTTAGCCACAGATCGTAGGTCTGATGGAAATGCGCCAGCAGGCGCGCATAGCGGTAAAGCAGTTGCTGGGCGGCGGTCTGCTGCGCGGCGGTGATGGTGCGCCCGCGCTCGTAAAGGCCGAGCGTCAGCCCTTCGAGCACATCGAGCGACGGCGCCAGGCCGGTCAGGCGGCTGAGCGTTTCGACGGCGAAGGCGGTGCCTGCGGACCACAGCGTCATGAAGGCGCCGGTGGACAGCTCCGCATCGATGGCGGGCGTGGCTTCTTCGACGCTGTGGCCGAGGCTTTCGCACAGCTTCGCCGCCGTCTTCAGCGCGGCCGTGACGTCGGCGGAGAAGGGCGCGCCGGCCAGGTTCGTGAGTGACAGCGCGATCTTCAGGCGCTTCGGCTTGCGTTTGATACCGTCGAGATAGGAGCCTTCCGCCGGCGGCGCGAAATAGGGATCGCCATAATCGATGGGTGACAGCAGATCGAGCATCGCCGCGGTGTCGCGCACGCTCCTGGTCACCACATTGTCCACGCTGAGGCCGAGCATGGAATCGGCAAAGTCCGGCCCCTGGCTAATGCGCCCGCGCGAAACCTTGAGGCCGACCAGGCCGTTGCAGGCTGCCGGAATGCGGATCGAGCCGCCGCCATCGGTGGCGTGGGCAATGGGCACGATGCCGGCGGCCACCGCCGCCGCCGAACCGCCCGAGGAGCCGCCGGTCGAATGTTCGAGATGCCAGGGGTTGTGCGCCGGGCCGTAGAGCTTCGATTCCGTCGTCGGCAGGATGCCGAATTCGGGCACGTTGGTCTTGCCCAGCGGGATCAGCCCCGCCTGCTTGAAGCGTGCTACCAGCGTCGAATCGTGATCGGCAGGAAAGGCCGGCATCAGCCGCGAGCCGTTGCGGGTGGGCATGCCCTTGGCGCCTGCGCGCATGTCCTTGAGCAGCGTGGGCACGCCGGTGAACGGTCCGTTTGGCAGCTTCGCCTTCGCCGTTTCGCGCGCAGCGTCGAAGGCCTCGAAGATGATGGCGTTGAGCTTGGGGTTCAGCTTTTCGGCGCGCGCGATGGCCTCGTCCACCGCTTCGCGGGCGGAGAGTTTCTTTTTGGCGATCAGCGCGGCCAGGCCGAGGGCGTCGTACCGGTCGTATTCGGCAACCGCCATGTCACATCTCGATCTGCTTGTAGCGCTGATACCAGGGCTTGGCCTTTTCGAGTTCGGCCGCGAGCCTGAGCAGGGTGAGGTCATCGCCGAAGCGGCCGACGAACTGCACGCCGACAGGAAGCCCCGCCTTGTTCCAGTGCAGCGGCAGGTTGATCGCCGGCTGGCCGGTGGCGTTCTGCATCGCGGTGTAGGGCACGTAGTCGATCTGCGGGGCGAACGCCTTCTGCATATCGGTTTCTTCCATGTCGAAGGTGCCCAGTTTCACCGGCGGCGCGCCCAGCGTGGCGGTCAGCCACACGTCATGGGTTTCATGGAACTTCGCGGCCATCCGCCCGCCATGCTGGATCGCCATCTTGGCGTGGAGGTATTGCGCGGCGGTGACGGTCTTGCCCGCTTCGTAGAGGCCCCAGGTCAGGCCCTCGAACTTGTCGCGTGTGGGCGTCTGGCCGGTGAGCGAGGCGATGAAATCGATCCCCGCCGCCAGCGATGCGCCCCAATAGGCCATGAAGGCACCGATGAGTTGGGTGCGGTCGAAGGCGGGCGCGGCTTCCTCCACGATGTGGCCCTGCGCCTCGCACAGCTTGGCCGCCGCTTTCACCGCCGCCGCGCAATCCGGATGCAGCTTGCCGCCGTCCAGCTTCGTGGTGGTGAAAGCGATACGGAGCCGCTTGGGTTTGCGCTTGCTGGCCTCCAGATAGGACTCCGGCGCCGGCGGCGCCCAATAGGGATCGCCTGGCAGCGAGCCATGCGTGGCATCGAGCGCGGCCGCGCAATCGCGCACCGTGCGCGTGACGACGTGATCGATGGCCAGACCGTCGAGAAAATCGCCCACGTCCGGCGCATAGGAGATGCGTCCGCGTGTCGGCTTCAGGCCAACGAGGCCGCAACAGGACGCCGGAATGCGGATCGAGCCGCCGCCGTCATTGGCGTGCGCCAGCGGCACCACGCCCGCGGCCACCAACGCGGCCGAGCCGCCGGAGGATCCGCCCGTCGAATGGGCGAGGTTCCAGGGATTATGCGCCGGGCCGTACAGCTTGGATTCGGTGGTGGCGACGAGGCCGAATTCCGGCACGTTGGTCTTGCCCAGCGCGATCAGGCCCGCCTTCTTGTAGCGCGCCACCAGTTCGCAGTCCTGCGGCCAGGGAAAGGGCGGCAAAAAGGCACTGGCCTGCCGCGTCGGCATGCCTTCGGCCAGGGCGTAAATGTCTTTCAGGAAGAACGGCACGCCCGCGAACGGCCCCTTGGGCGGCTTGCCGGACGCGGCCTTGCGGGCGCGGTCGTAATCCTTGAACACCACCGCGTTCAGTTTCGGATTGGCACGCTCGGCGCGGAAGATCGCCTCCTCGACCAGTTCGACCGGTGTAACCTTCTTTTTGGCCACCAGATCGGCCAGGCCGAGCCCGTCATATTTCGCATAGTCGCTGATGGCCATGATTCCTCCCGCGCTGGCGGAGGAACCTTAGCCATGCCCTGACAGGCTGTCACCGGGATCGGTGCAGAAAAGCCGAGCCTTTGTTGCTGCACCGCAGCGGCGCGCCCCCGGGCGCGTCCCTTGGCCATTTGCAGGTCTGTTCGCTGTCATGGTTTCATCGAACTGCGATGAGAGGGTGGCCTCTCGGTCAGGGGGCGTAGCCGTATGAAGAAGATTCCGGTTCTGGACACCATCCGCTTTGCCTACGGTTTCACCTTCGGCCATCTGGGCGCGATCATCGGCCTGATCTGGCTGCCGATGGTGATTGCGACGGTGGGCGGATATTTCGTGCTGGCCGAATATTACACGGCGCTGCCGGCTGCGCTCCAGGCGGGCAACCCTGCCGCGATCGGCCAGCCCGTACTGATCGTCATGGCGTGGGCGTTCGTCTCGCTGCTGCTGTATGCGATGATGTATTCGGCGGTGACCAAGCAGGCGCTGGGGATTCGCCAGGGGCCGGCCCTCATTTATTTCTCCTTCGGCGGAACCGAGCTGCGGGTGTTCGCCGCGATGCTCGGCCTGTTCGCAATCACGATCGTGTTCACGGTGGCCTATGTGGTTGTCGACCTGCTCGCCCTTGCCGGAATCAAGCTGGCCGTGGGCCAGTTACCGGCGACGGCGCTGGCGGCAGTCTCAGGCGCAGTCGCGCTCGTGCTGCTGATCGCGCTGGCCTATGCACTGATCCGCCTCAGTTTCCTGCTGATACCGGCGACGGTTGCCGAAGACCGCATCGGCCTGGGGCGGGCCTGGGAACTGGCGCGCGGCAATGTCTGGCGCATCGTGGCGGTGGGGCTGGCCACGGTGCTGCCGCTGCTGCTGGTGCTGCTGGCGGCCGAGGTGGCGATCGTCGGGCCGGAGTTTTTCCTGCGACACGCGACCGCCCCGGCGCAGGACGCCGCGGCGCGGATGCGCGAATCGGTCGACCAGATGAAAACGATGTTCCAGCACCTGCCCGTGCTCTCGGCGCTGAGTTTCCTGCTGGCGCCGCTGGTCGCGGGGCTGACGATGGCGCCGAGCGCTTTCGCCTATCGCGCGCTGACGGCACCGGGCGAGCGCTGAGCTGTCGCTGCAAGCGAAAATCAGTGTTGACATGATGTGCACCGCAACCTGCGGCTGCGGCCTGAACGCTTGACCCGTCGGCACAAGTAACAGAACCTTCATCACAGTTTCGCGGAGACGATCCATGCTCCGCGAAGATACTGATGTTGGGTCAGGTGCTGGGGGGCATGATGGGTAAGCTGGCAGTAGGGCGCAGTATCGCCCGCGCATACGGCTTTTTGTTCGGCCGCATCTTCACGGTGCTCGGCATCGCCTGGATGGGCACAGTGCTGTATGGCGGCCTGGCACTGCTCACGATCCGGCATCTTGCCGACCTGCAGACCGTCCACGACGCGACGCTTGCCGGCCACGCCTGGGCCGCGCTGTGGCATCTCGCGGTCGTGCTCGTCTCGTTGCTGATCGTGGCCAGCATCGCCATTCCGCTGACGCGCGAGGCGCTCGATGAGGGCGGCGAGTTCGTGTTTGCGCAATTCGTGCTGGGCGCGCGGGAACTGCGCTATTTCCTGGCGCTGATCCGGCTTGGCGTGATCGTGATCGCGATCCTGGCCGCCGGCGGCTTTGCGGCCTCCGAGATTCCCGCGGGGGCGAAGTGGGCGGCGGCGCAGTGGCCGCAGCTTCAGACCACATTCGCTCACTGGCCGGTCGTGGCCGGCTTGCAGATCGGGCTGTGCGCGGCGGCGCTGCTGAGCGCACTGGTGCTCGCTTTGCGCTTCGGCTTTTTGCTCAAGGCGGTGGCAGCGGTGGAGCATCGCGCCAGCCTCTCCCGCGCCTGGGCGCTCAGCCGCGGCAACACGCTGCGCATCCTGCTCGTGGTGGTACTGGCGGCGATCCCCGCTTACCTCGTGCTGTTCGCCATCGCCTATGCGCTTGTTGGCCAGCCCTTGCTCGATGCCTGTCGGGCGCTGTTGACGACCGCTATCGCCGCCAAACCGGCCGCCGCGCTGCTGGCGCTCTACGCGGCGCATGGCGGGGCGTTCGCCGCGCTGGCCGCGCTCAAGCTGCTGCTGCTGGTGGGGCTGATGGCCGGCGCCGGTGCCGAGGCCTATCGCGCGCTGACTGCGGATGAGGACGATGATGGCGCACACGAACCCGCGGCCCATCACCATGAAGCGCCGGCGCCATCCCGGCACGACGTCCATCATTACGAAGAACCGCCGCCCGAAGAACCGCATCACGAGGAACCCGCGCCGCAGGCGCCGGAGCCGGTCCATCACGCGGCAGCACGCGACGACGAGCCGGCAAGCTATGCGCCGGTGGCAGTCGCTGCCCACGGCTTCGCCTATGAGGGCGTGCCCGCGACGGTGACGCCGGCGCCCGCAGAACTGCCGCCCGAAGATGAGGCGGTGATAGTGGCCGAGGCCTCGCCGGATGCTGTTCCGGGGGATGAAGCGCTGGCGCTGCCGGATTCTGTCCCCGGCTTCCAGCACGACGACGATGAAAGCTGCGCCTGCGGGGCTCATGCCCTGCCGGCCCACACGCCGGACGATCCGCACGACGCTCACATATTCGACGCGGAGCCGGAGGAGACGCCTCTGGCGGCGGCTGCGGCCGTTCACAGCGGTGAAGACGAAGGCGTTCTGGAACTGCGCTGACCGCGGCGGCTGGTGCGAGTCAGGCGCAAAAGCGACTGCGTGATGCGCGCCAAACGGTGGCGCAAAAAAAAGGCCTCCCGAAGGAGGCCTCAGAGGCTCGGCAGTCTGCGCCGCAAGAGAGGGGCTGAAGCACAGACCGTGTGTGCCGAACTGCGCGCGAACATAAGCAGCGCCGGGCCGCCATCTTTGATCTAGCGCAACGAATTGTTCCGCTATGCGCCGCTCGCATGGGCAGAGGGCAGTTTGTCGCGGCGCGATCCGCTCACTCTGCCGCCTTCAGTTTTCCGCGTGAGGCTTTGGCAGGACGCCTGACGCCGGCTTTTTCCGAAACACCGCTTCTGAGAATAGGTTTCAGATATTGTCCGGTGTAGGAGCGCGCGACCTTCGCCACATCCTCCGGCGTGCCGGCAGCCACGATCTCGCCGCCGCCGTCGCCGCCTTCGGGGCCCAGGTCGACGATCCAGTCCGCGGTCTTGATGACTTCGAGATTGTGTTCGATCACCACCACGGTGTTGCCGTTGTCGACCAGCTCGTGCAGCACCTCCAGCAGCTTCTTGACGTCGTGGAAGTGCAGGCCCGTGGTCGGCTCGTCGAGGATGTAGAGCGTGCGGCCGGTGGCGCGGCGCGACAGCTCCTTGCTGAGCTTCACGCGCTGGGCCTCGCCGCCGGACAGCGTGGTCGCCTGCTGGCCGATCTTGATGTAGCCCAGCCCCACGCGCGTCAGCGTGTCCAGCTTCTCGCGGATGGCGGGCACGGCCTTGAAGAGATCGGCGCCGGCTTCCACGGTCATGTCCAGCACATCGGCGATCGAGTGCCCGCGGAACTTCACCTCCAGCGTTTCGCGATTGTAGCGATGGCCCTTGCAGACGTCGCATTGCACATAGACGTCGGGCAGGAAGTGCATCTCGATCTTGATGACGCCGTCGCCCTGGCAGGCTTCGCAGCGCCCGCCCTTGACGTTGAAGCTGAAGCGGCCGGGCTGATAGCCGCGCGCCTTGGCTTCGGGCAGTTCGGTGAACCAGTCGCGGATCGGCGTGAAGGCGCCGGTATAGGTCGCCGGGTTGGAACGCGGCGTGCGGCCGATCGGGCTCTGGTCGATGTCGATCACCTTGTCGAAATATTCCAGGCCCTCGATCTTGTCGTGCGCGGCGGGATGCTCGCGCGCGCCATTGAGCTTGCGCGCCGCGGCCTTGTAGAGCGTCTCGATGGTGAGGGTGGATTTGCCGCCGCCCGAGACGCCGGTGACGCAGGTGAAGGTGCCCAGCGGAATTTCCGCCGAGACGTTTTTCAGATTGTTGGCGCGGGCGCCGGACACCTTGAGCCAGCGGTTGTGAGTGGCCTTGCGGCGGCGGGCCGGGATTTCGATCTGCTCCAGCCCCACCAGATACTGGCCGGTCAGGCTCTTGGGGCATTTCATGATGTCGTCCGGCGTGCCTTCGGCGATGATGTGGCCGCCGTGGATGCCGGCGCCCGGGCCCATGTCGATCACATGGTCGGCGGTGCGGATGGCTTCCTCATCATGCTCGACCACGATCACCGTGTTGCCCAGATCGCGCAGGCCCTTGAGCGAATCGAGCAGCTTGGCGTTGTCGCGCTGGTGCAGGCCGATAGAGGGCTCGTCCAGCACGTAGAGCACGCCGGTGAGGCCGGAGCCGATCTGGGAGGCGAGGCGAATGCGCTGGCTTTCGCCGCCCGACAGCGTGCCCGAGGCGCGCGCCAGCGTCAGGTATTCCAGGCCTACATTGTTGAGGAACTTCAGGCGGGCGCGAATCTCCTTCAGGATCCGGGCGGCGATTTCCTGCTGCTGCTTCGTCAGTTTTTTGTCGAGATCGCGGAACCATGAGTCCGCCAGCCTGATCGACTGCTCGCAGACCTGGCCGATATGCAGGCCAGCGATCTTCACCGCCAGCGCCTCGGGCTTGAGGCGATAGCCGCCGCATTCGGCGCAAGGCGAAGTGTCCTGATAGCGCTCCAGCTCCTCGCGCACCCAGGCGCTATCCGTCTCCTTGAAGCGCCGTTGCATGTTGGGGATGACGCCTTCAAAGCTCTTCTTGGTTTCGTAGCGGCGCAGGCCGTCGTCATAGATGAACTTGATCTCGTCATCGCCCGAACCATGCAGGATGACTTCGCGCGCTTTTTTGGGCAGGTCTTCCCAGGCTTCGTTGAGCGAGAATTTGTAATGCCGGCCCAGCGCCTCCAGCGTCTGCAGATAATAGGGTGAGGAAGATTTGGACCACGGCGCGATCGCGCCCTTGCGCAGCGTCAGGCTTTCATCGGGCACCACCAGCGCCGCATCGAAATAGAGCTGGGTGCCCAGCCCATCGCAGGCCGGGCAGGCGCCGTGCGGATTGTTGAACGAAAAAAGGCGCGGCTCGATTTCGGGAATGGTGAAGCCGGAAACCGGGCAGGCGAACTTGCTCGACATCAAGAGGCGTTCGGGTTCGCCTTTTTCGTTCTTCTTGTCAGCAAACTCCGCGATCACGAGGCCGTCGGACAGGCCGAGCACCGTCTCAAGCGAGTCCGGCAGACGGTTGCCGATGTCCGGCTTGACCACGATGCGGTCCACCACCACTTCGATATCGTGCTTGAGCTTCTTGTCGAGCGCGGGCACCTCGGCGAGTTCATAGAACTTGCCGTCCACCTTGACGCGCTGGAAGCCCTTCTTCGTCAGCTCGGCAAATTCCTTGCGATACTCGCCCTTGCGGCCGCGCACGATGGGCGCCAGCAGGAACAGCCGCGTGCCTTCGGGCAGCGCCAGAATGCGGTCCGCCATCTGGCTCACCGTCTGGCTTTCGATCGGCAGGCCGGTGGCCGGCGAATAGGGCACGCCCACGCGCGCGAACAAGAGGCGCAGGTAATCGTAGATTTCCGTCACCGTGCCTACGGTCGAGCGCGGATTCTTGGAGGTCGTCTTCTGTTCGATGGAGATGGCCGGCGACAACCCCTCGATATGATCGACATCCGGTTTCTGCATCAGTTCGAGGAACTGGCGCGCATAGGCTGAGAGCGATTCCACATAGCGGCGCTGGCCCTCGGCATAGATGGTGTCGAAGGCCAGCGAGGATTTGCCCGAGCCGGAGAGCCCGGTCATCACCGTCAGCCGGTCGCGCGGGATTTCCACATCGACATTCTTGAGATTGTGCTCGCGGGCGCCGCGGATGGAGATGTTCTTCAGCATGGGTCGGTTGTGGTTCTTTGGCCGGTTCAACGGAAAGGAAAACATCTAGCTATGGCGAAGCGGCGCAGGCGGGGCAAGCCATGATCCGATGACAGCCGCCCAGGACAATCCGCATAGCGCGCGGCGCTCGATTCGCACTTGGAACATATCATGAACAGTGCTAGACGGGAACCAGTGTCCAGCCTTTCCACAGGAGCCGCGCCGCCCGGCAGTGGCGCGGCGGCAGGCGGGGGGCTAGGTTCGGGCAAAGATTTCTTGAGAACGGAGATAGGTATGGCGGGCAGCGTCAACAAGGTGATCCTGGTCGGCAATCTGGGGCGCGACCCGGAAGTGCGGCGCATGACCTCGGGCGAGCCGGTGTGCAATCTCTCGCTCGCCACCTCCGAGAGCTGGCGCGACAAGGCCTCCGGCGAGCGCAAGGAGAAGACCGAGTGGCACCGCGTGGTGATCTTCAATCCCAACCTTGCCGAGGTGGCGGAGAAGTACCTGCGCAAGGGCTCCAAGGTCTATATCGAAGGCCAGCTCTCCACCCGCAAATACACCGACAAGGACGGCGCCGAGAAATACACCACCGAAGTGGTGCTCAACCGCTTCCGCGGCGAACTGGTGATGCTGGATGGCCGCAGCGAAGGCGGCGGCGGCGGTAGCGGCGGGTTCGGTGGCGGCGGCGCGCGCAGCGGCGGCATGGGCGAAGGGCCCGGCAGCTTCGACCGCGGCGAGATGGACGACGAAATCCCGTTCTGAGTGGTTCGATTTCCGGCGGTCTGCCTTCGGGGAGGCCGCCGGAAGCTGCTCAGTTCCTAGCAGGTGAAAGTCCTGCCACAGTAGGAGGTTAGTTGACTGTGTAGCTATGGCGTACGCGTCGAGGGTGACCGGAACGCGGGAACAACGCCGGACAAAGGTGGCCCCCGACCCAGACCGTGGGTGCCCGCAAGCATGCAGCCCGTAACGAAAGTGAACGTCCGTAAGCCTCGTAAATTTCAGCCGTGCGGCAATGCTGGGAGAGCACGGTGTAGGGTGGTTCCGTCGAGCCTTTAGAATGGGGGCAAAGACCAGTGAGCGTCGGTGGATGAACTAACCACATGAAGCCGGCGTTGGAACTCGGGGTATAGGCGATGGGATGTATGGATAGGACTGAGCGGAACGAACGAGACCTTACTCCATCGCGGTCTAACCCGCCGCGTAACTGACGGTATAAGGCAACCACTGAAATCCGGAAGGACGTGGGGCTAAGGAGTCGGAAGAGGCCATAGTACTATTGATGGAGAGGACAACAAAACCTCACCGGAGGGAAGGGCCTCTGCTTCTGCCACGAGTACCAATGTGAGAGGCACTGTGTGATTGCGAAAGCTCAAAACACACCGCTAGAAAGGGTGCGAGTACTACAAAGGTCTCTATACCGAGCAGCCAAGGCGAATCCGACGCGCAAGTTCGGAGTGCTTTATGACAAGGTTTGCCGGGAAGATGTCCTCTGGCTCGCCTACAGGCAGGTCAAGGCCAATGGCGGCGCCGCTGGCGTCGACCATCAAACCTTCGAGCACATCGAAGGGGTGATCGGCCTCGACCGATTCCTGCGCGAGTTGCAGGACAGGCTTCGCGCGAAGCGCTATCGGCCCCAGCCGGTCCGACGGGTCTATATCCCGAAGGCCGACGGATCGAGGCGCCCGCTCGGCATTCCAGTCATTGAAGATCGTGTTGTTCAGGCGGCAGTGAAGATCGTCATCGAACCTTTGTTCGAGGCCGACTTCAAGGATTTCTCCTATGGGTTCCGGCCTCGCAAGAGCGCCCACCAGGCCCTTCGGGAAATCTACAAGTGGATCAACTTCGGGTGCGTCCACGTCGTCGATGCGGACCTCAAGTCGTATTTCGATACGATTCCGCACGACAAACTGCTGCTATCGGTGCGGTCACGGGTCATTGACCGATCGGTTGTAAAGCTGATCGGTCTGTGGCTCACAGCCGGGGTTATGGAGGATATGCACGTCCGGAAGGAAACGACCGGAACGCCGCAGGGCGGGGTGATCTCGCCCCTGTTGGCGAACCTCTATCTCCATTGGCTGGACCGCCACTGGGAGAGGAAGGCGCTCGGCAAGCGCCCCCATGATGCTCATATCGTGAGGTATGCCGACGACTTCGTCATCCTGTGCAGCCAAGCGCCTGAGTTCTACCTGGACGAGGCCCGCAAGGTTCTCGACCGGCTGGAGCTCACGCTCAATGTACAGAAGACCCGGATCGTAGACGTCCGACGCGAGCCATTCGACTTCCTCGGCCACCGTTTTGCGGTACAGCCATCGAAGCGCACTGGCGAACTGAAAACTTACTACTACCCGGCTCCCAAGGCGATGGCGTCGGTCAAGAAGAAGGTCCGCGAGGTTGTCCGTGTCGGGCAGCACCGCGACCTCCCCCTCCTCATCAAGGAAGAGGTCAACCCGATCCTGAGAGGGTGGGGGAACTACTTCAAGACCGGCAACTCTCGAATGCACTTCAAGAGCATCGCCAACTACACGATCTACACGCTCTGCATCATGCTGCGGAAGAAGCACAAGAAGCGGACAAAGGGGTGGAGGGACCACCCGCCGTCCTGGTTTTACGACTTCCACGGGCTCTTCAGGCTGAACAGCCTGGTGGTCACGGGAAGCGACACCAGCCGGTACGCCCGCCTTGCCGCGCCGTAACGCTGCCGGAAGAAGGCAGTCGGAAAGCCGTGTGCGGGAAAACCGCACGCACGGTTTGACGAGAGGTCACTGTGGAGATTACTTCAAATCAGTAACCTACTCTACGAATGGTTCGGCTTTCGGCGGTGTCCTTTCGGGGATGCCGCCGGAAGCTCTCAGTTCCTAGGCGGTGAACCACGCGCCGATGGCCAGGTGCTGGATCGTCCTGGGGGC
>JAGWZW010000092.1 GCA_018971835.1 Alphaproteobacteria bacterium | reverse complement strand
GAAATGGCCATCGCCATCGCCGTGAGCGCCTATTCGCTCTACATGACATTCCACGGACTTGGCGGGTTCCCCGGAAAGCATTGATAAGCCGGCGGCCGCCCGCATTTCCGGTAAAGTCGGGCCTTTGCCCTGGGACAGGGGAGGTTCGGCGTTCATCGCTTCGGCCACGCTTTAGCCGATGCTGCATGGTGGCTGCCCAACATGAACCTTCAGCACTATAGCGGGGTTCATTTTTCGCATCGACCTACTGAGCAGCCATCATGGCTGCGATTCCGACCTGGACCACTACGTGATCTATGAAACTGAGAAGAGGCTGCGCCATCTGGTTGAGGCGCAACTCGACACCTGTGATGCGCGTGAAGGGGGCGCTAAGCTGAATGATTTGTGGCGATACTATTTCGGCCATCGCTATGACGCGAGACGCTTGGCCGCCAGAACCCTTGATGCGGGCAAGGTGATTGTGACTGTCGTGCCTTGGCCGACCGCGCTCTTCAGTGTCACCTCTCCGCCGTGCGCTTCGGCTAGCCCCTTAACGATCGGAAGGCCAAGACCCGTGCCGCGTTCGAATGTCTTGATGTCGTGACGGCCTTGCCCAAAATTCGCAAACACACGCACTTGATCCTCCTTCGCAATCCCGATGCCGGTATCGCGAACGCCGAAGGCGACGCCGCCGCCAGGTGCCAATCGGACAAACGCCGTGACGGCGCCGCCTGACGGCGTGAACTTCAAGGCATTGGTCAAGAGATTGAGCATGATCTGCTTGAGGGCGCGCGGATCGGCTCGCACGAGCAGGTGCGGACGTTCATTCTCGCAAGCAAGCTCGACGCCCTCTGCGGCCGCCCGAGCCACGAGAAGAGACGTCGCATCGGCGAACAACGCGGGCAGATCGATACTTCGCTCATCCAATTTCATCTGACCAGCTTCGATTTTTGCCAGATCTAGGATGTCGTTGATGAGCGCCAGCAGATGTCGAGCGGAATCATGGATCAATTCGGCGTACTCATAATGCTTGCCCACATCGCGGACCATCGTGCGCGAGGCAATCATTTCCGAGAACCCAAGAATGGCATTAAGCGGCGTGCGCTCCCGGGCGGCGGTTTTTCTGATATGGCGGCAGGATGCCGCAGCTTGATCTAAGTCATATCTGAGAAGCATTCGCATTGACATGCTTTCCCAATATTAGTATATGCGATTAAGTCGCAATAGCATATATAGAGCCAAGCGGCATCCGACAGTAGGGGGAACCTTCGGTGCTCGGGTCCGGAAGTGAAATCGGAGAAGGGATTCGGCCATGATCGGCGCACTCGTCATTGTCTTCCGGGAAGTGCTGGAGGCGGCGCTCGTCATCGGCGTGGTCGCGGCAGCTGTCGAGGGCCTGCCGGGCCGCGGGCGGTTGGTCGCCGCCGGGATTGTATTCGGCATCGCCGGGGCCGCGCTTGTCGCCTCGGCGATCGGCGCGATTTCGCGCTTCGCGGGCGGCACGGGCCAGGAACTGTTCGGCGCTGTAGTGCTGTGCGCGGCCGGCCTGATGCTGGCTTGGCACAATATCTGGATGGCCGAGCATGGCCGCGAAATGGCAGCGCGCCTGAAGTCGCTGGGGGCCGATGTGGTGGCTGGCCGGGCCTCGGTCGCGATGCTGCTGGTGGTGACGGCGCTCGCTGTCATGCGTGAAGGTTCCGAGATCGCCATGTTCCTGTACGGCATCGCGGTGAGCGGCGTGCGGACGATCCCACTGCTGACCGGCAGTGTGTTGGGGCTGGCGGCCGGCGCGGCGGTCGGCTTGGTGCTGTTCGCCGGGCTGTCGCGCGTTCCGCTGCAGCGCCTGTTCCAGGTCAGCGGTGCGATCATCCTGTTCATCGCGTCGGGCATGCTGGCGCGCGGCATCGCCTTCCTGGTGCAGGCCGGATACCTGCCGCCGCTGGTGCCGCAGGTGTGGGACAGTTCGGCGTTGCTCAGCGGCGGCAGTCTCGTCGGCCGTAGCCTGTCCGCCCTGGTGGGCTACACGCCGGCGCCGTCCCTGATGCAGGTTCTGGCGTGGCTCTTTAGTTTCGCGGCCATCGGCACGCTCATGCTCGCCAGGAGCGAGCGGTTCGCGGCCCGGCGCGCCGAAGTGGCGAATTGAGAAGAGTGTGGAGAGTTGCGATGACGCGTTCGAAATACCTTTTTCCGTTGCTCGGCGCGGTGCTCGCGCTTGCCGGGATCTCGGCTGCGGCCGCGGCGCCGCCGCAGGATGTTCCGCTCATGATCAGGAACCAAGCCTTCCAGCCGCGGACACTCACCATTCCGGCGGGGCGCACCGTCAAGATCGTGGTGACGAACAGGGATGTCGCCCCCGCCGAATTCGAGAGCAACGACTTCAACCGTGAGGTTGTCATACCCGGGCAGAGCGCGGTTCCGGTCTATGTCGGCCCCCTCAAGCCCGGCAAGTACGGGTTCTTCAATGATTTTCATCCCGAAAACACGGGCACGCTGCTCGTGGCCCCCGAGCGCAGATAATGACGATGCACACTATGGTCCGCCCCGACGTTCGCGCGCCCCGGCCGCCGCCGCCGCAAGGTCCGCTGCTGCGCGGGCTCGAACGCTTCATGGCGCGCAACCGGGACAGGCTGGTCTTCGTTCATCTCGCCATGTTCTTCGGTTTTCTGGTGCTGATGACGGTGCCGCTGTGGCTGCCGCTGCCTGGCGATTCGGCCACCTTCTGTAACAACTTCACCCTGTTCGCGAATTTTGTGATCTGGGGTCTGTGGTTTCCGCTGGTATTCGTGTCCGTGATCTTCACCGGGCGAAGCTGGTGCGGGCTGCTCTGTCCGCTTGGCGCCTGTTCCGAATGGGCCAACGGCATCGGGCTCAAGCGCCAGATTCCGCGCTGGGTGCGCTGGCAGGGCACGCCCATCATCAGCTTCGTGCTGATCACCGTGCTGGCGCAGACCGTCGATGCGCGTGGCTTTCCGCAAGGCATCGCGGTCGTCTTCGGTCTGGCTTTCGCCTGCGCGATCATTCTGGGTTTCTTGTACGGACCGGGAAAGGCGCAGCGCCCTTGGTGCCGGCACATGTGCCCCATCGGTCTCATGCTGGGTGTGTTCTCGCGCATCGGCGCGGTGCAGTTCGCGCCCAAGCGCCCCAAGCCGGGCGGCGAGGCCTATGCCGAAAAAGGCATCTGCCCTACCATGATCGACATCAATCGCAAGACCGAGTCGCGGCACTGCATCGAATGCTTCCGCTGCGTGCATCCGCAATCGAAAGGCGGGCTGAGGCTGGTCCTGCGCTGGCCCGGCGCCGAAGTCGCCGGCATCCGCGGGCACAATCCGAATGCCGCCGAAGTCGCATTTCTTTTCATCGCCACCGGGCTTTCGCTCGGCGGCTTTCTCTGGCTCATCCTGCCGCAATATGAACGCTGGCGCGAAGGGGGCGGCACCTGGGCGATCGAGCGCGGCTGGTACTGGATCGGAACGGCCGGGCCTTCATGGCTGATGTCGGTCCATCCGGCCGGGCGCGAAGTCTATACCTGGCTCGACTTCTTCATGATCAGCGGCTTCATGCTCGCCTGCGCCGCCTTGGTCACGGCCGTCCTCGGCGTGCTGACGGCGCTGTCGAGCTGGATGGCGGGCCGCGCCGGCGCAGATCGTGATTTTAGGCGCCGCTTTGTCGAACAGGCTTACGCCTACATGCCCGTGGCGATGGTATCGCTGGTGATCGGCCTGGGCAGCGAATTGTTCGAAAGCCTGAAATCGTTCGGCCTCTCCGCACCCGTCACGGCCGATATCAAGGCGGTACTGTTCACGCTCGGCGTGATTTGGAGCCTCGGGCTGGGGCGCCGGCTTCTGGGCGTGCAAGGTCTCGCCGGGGCACGGCGTTGGCTCGTGCTGCTACCGCTGATCGCGGGCTCGGCCTTCATCGGGGCCGCGTGGTGGCCGGCGATTTTCGGTCTTTGAGGCGCGAATGACCGCTGCACATTATTTAGAGGAGAACGTTATGCGTAAGTTCATGATCGGTCTTGTGGCCGCCGGATGTCTTGCCGCAACTGATCCGGCCGCACTGGCCGCCGAACAGTCGATCGGGCAACCGATCGTTGTCGACGGGCTGATCCTCCATCCGGTTTATCTTCAACCCGTGCACATGGCGCCGGTTGTTCCTGGTCTCAACACCGGCCCGTTCGATGCCCATCTGGAGATCGATATCCACGCCAACAAGAACAACCCTCAAGGTTTCCAGCCCGGTGCCTGGATTCCCTATCTGACCGTCAGCTACCAGTTGGAAAAGGACGGTGGCAACTGGTCCACCTTCGGCACCATGATGGCGATGACTGCCAATGACGGGCCGCATTACGGCGCCAATGTGAAGTTCGACGGACCGGGCAAGTACCGGTTACGAGTCCGCATCATGCCGCCCGCCTATGACGGGTTTTTCCGCCACACCGACAAGGAAACCGGCGTGCCGGAATGGTGGGCGCCGATCGAGGAGCGTTGGGAATTTGTCTATGTCGGAACCGGTCACAAGGGTGGATATTGAACGATGCCACCGCCAAACCCGGCCAATCTGCCCGACACGTGCCGCCCCGGCCGCGATAAACGCGATGCCGGCAACGCCGATGCGCATCCCCCGCTGCAGAGCGGGAACCTGCTGCTCGGTGGTCGCGTCCGGGCGATCGAGCATGGGGACCAGCGCTACTTTCTGCGCTTAACGCGCAACGGCAAGCTCATCCTGGGCAAGTAACCAGCAATCGTTGTCAGCCAGCCACATCCGGCGACGGCGCATGCGCATCGCCGGTTCCAGCCAGCAGAACAACTCCCAAACCTTTCTGAGGGAGATCCATGTTCTGCAAGGCCAGCCGCAGAAGCTGCAGACACACCGCGAAGCAATCGCGCAGGCGACGTTGCTTGGCGCGCGTTGTGGCCGGCGTCTGCTTGACGATCGCTGCCGCCGCGAGCCCGGCGACGGCCGCCCACGGTGTTCAACCGAATCCGCAGGCCTTGCACTGGTCCTTCAGTTGGGACAGTGCAGTCATCGCGGACATGGGCGGTGTGGCGCCGGGCAGCAGCACCGACAATCTCTTCCGGGCCGGCATGGACGCTGATGGTCCGGCACTGGGGCTTTCCGCGGCGTGGCATTTCGCCGCCACCGTCGCCTGCACGCAGAACGGCCGCTCCATCTCCGACGAGGTGGGAGACGTGCAAGGTGTCATCAACCTCGACGCCGAATCGCGCTGCCGTCCCTACACACTCTCGGCCGCGCGGGATTTCGGCGGCCTCCGCGCGACGTTGGGTCTCATTCCCGCGGATCAGTATTTCGACGTGGCCGACAGCTGCAGTGCGCTGCTCAACAGCAGCTTCGGCGTCGAACCGACCTGGTCGCGCAATACCGTAGCACCGATCTATCCGACCGCCGGCGCCGGTGCCATGGTCAGTTGGCGGCGCGGCGCCTGGCTCGACCGTGCCGGCCTCTTCCAGGCCGATCCGAACAGGCTGGACAGCGCCTTCCGGGAAGGCGCGCTCCTCATCGATGAAGTTGTGTATCACGATGCCGTTGCCGGAAGCGGGATCTACAAGATCGGGATTTGGGGTTATCATCTGCGCAGCCGCGCGCCGGATTCGTTGCCGCGCGCCAATTGGGGACTCTATCTCATCACGGAGCAGCCCCTTGCCGGCGATGCCACTGCCTTCTTCCGGATCGGCTTGAGCCCAGATGCCGCGAGCGGGATTCCGCTCGATCTGCAAGCCGGTGTATCGGTTCCCGCGCCATTACCGCGCCGGCCCGATGATCAGTTGAGCCTCGGTGTCGCCTTGGCAGAATTGCGGGACGGCCGGACCGAGACAGCCTTCGAAGCAACTTATGTGTTGGCGATTTCCGGGCACGTCTCGCTGCAGCCGGACCTGCAATATGTGCTTTACCCGGGCGGTACCCAGCCGTCAGCCACGGTGCTGGCCCTGCGCCTGCATCTGGAGATCGACTGAGCGGGTGTTCGGCCGCACGGTCCGGCTCGCCGGAATACCGGATCACCCGAAAGATTTGTGCTGCAGCACGCGCGCGTCGTCGTCTATCGCGGCAACTCGCGCCGCCCGCGATCGCGCGGTTGTTCCTCGCGCTGTTGCGGTGCTTTGACCGGACGCTGCGGGTTGCTCCGTTCGGGGACAGGCCGATTTTCCGGCGCCGCCGCGTAGGCGGGCCGGAAAGGTGATCGCTGCTGGAAGCGCTGGAAATTCTGAGCCGGAACGGCGGCGCGGGATGGAGGTTCCGGTTCCCGACTGCGCTCGAACCCTTGCCATGGTTCTGGGGCGGCTTCGTGCGGCGCCTGGCGGCGTGCGTGCTCGACAACCGGCGGCGCCGTTTCTTGCCCCGGCATGACGCGATCATAGGGGGGCGCCTCACCGGGCGCGTCGGGCGCCGCGAACCTGCCATTGTGTTGGCGCCGCCATGACGGGACGTTCTGGCCGTGATCTGCCGTGCTGGGCCAGAGCTGCCGGGACGCGCTGGGCCAGTTTCGCTGGGGGCCGGGTTCCTGCCTGCCTTGCATTTCGCTTTGCGCCGGCTTGTGCCGGACCCATTGCGGCATCAGCTGCGGATGCCTCTGCCACTCGCGGCGGCCGATTTTCTGGCCGAGCCCGATCGGCGCCGGCCGCAGGACGCGATCGTGAAACATTTGATCGAGCGATACGGGGTGGACAGGACGAGGCAGCCGGTCCGGATCGACGCCGCGATTGACGACGTAACCGTGCACCCTGGCGTAACGGGTATCGTCGTGCGTGCGGCGGAAGAAGTCGTGGTCGTCGCGGTCTCGGCGCACATAGCGGTGAAAACGGCGTTCGCCGAAATGATCGTTGTCCACGTAAATCCAGAGCGAGAAGAAGGTTGGCGAAAAGTCCGGCCCGTACCAGTCGCGATAGCCGTAATCATCGTCGGCGTAATCGCCCCAGTCGCTGACGAATGGTTCGTCGCCGTCGAAGAACGCGTCGTCCGGCGGCATCGGGAACCAGCCGGTGACCCCGTCGCCCTCGCGCCAGATCACCCAGGCGGGGCCCCAGACATAGCCTGGCACCCACAGCCAGCCGTCTTCGGGATCGAAGACCCAGCGCCCGTAATGATAGACGATATCGCCCCAATCTGAGTCGGAAGCCCAATACCAGCCATAGCGTGCGGTATAGATCCAATGCCCGTCGTAATAGGGCCGGAAGTCCGAGCCGATATCCGCGGGCTGCCAGACGTATCCCCAGCGCTCGGTTTCGAACCAGTTTCCGTAGGGGGTCAGCTGACCGTAGAAGAAATCGAAATCGGCGGGCTGGTCGTCTCCCATGTGCACCTGCGCCAATGCAGGTCGCGGCGCGGTCATGCCGATCGCCATGCACGACATGGCAAACGCAGTTGCCAGGAACCACACACGAGGGCTGCGACCCATTGGTCTCGGCCTCATTGAAAAACACGCTACAAAATAGCTTAACGTATATCTTGGCAAAATTCGGGCGCCATCGCCCCGCCGAGATGTGCGAAGAAATTCGAGATATCCGGCACGATACCGAGCGAAGCGGTCCACCGCTGGCGCAATCGCAACAGCTCGACTTTTGGCTCGACACAATATCGAGCACCCGGAAGATCGGCATCTCCGGCGTTGAAAATATCTTTCAAAAGCCCTATAAAGATGTAAATATAATACATCAAATAGTAAATCCTATCGACGCTTCATTAGTGATCAATCTGGGAAGACAGCCGTGTTTCAGTTCGCAAGCGAGCAGGGCGCGACATAGCGGATTAATTATCGTACAAGGCGCAAGAGATGCAGGTGAAAGGTGAAGCGACTATACTCGCGCTGCTCGACAGCCATGCCACAAATTTGGCGGTTGGCCGCCATAAGTTCCTTTTTCAAGAGGGTGATCCGGCCCTGCATTTCTACCGACTGGTCAATGGAACGGTTCAGCTCTCAAAAATGCGGATAAACGGCCGCCGCCAGATTGTGCGTCTCTTGCTGCCCGGAGACCTTTTTGGCTTTGAAGGTGGACAACACCGGCGCTTAACCGCCGAGTGTCTGAGCGACACGGTGGTGTCGCAATACCAGTCTGAGATGCTTGACCAAATTGGCGACGGGGTAACGGATCTGCATAAAGCCCTTATGAGATTTCTTCGGCGTCAGCTTTTTTTGACGCATGAACATACAGTGATGCTGGGCCGGCAGACGGCGTTGGAACGGGTCGCCGCATTTCTCCATTTGCTTGCCAAGCGCAAGAACATCAAGAATGGCGAGATATTGACGCTTCCGATGCGCCGCCGTGATTTCGCCGATTATCTGGGTCTTTCAGTGGAAACCGTCAGCCGGATGCTGACGAAGCTGAAGGACGCTGGGCTCATTGCCGTTTTGAAGGACCACGGCAAATTCATCATCCGTGACGTCGATTCCCTGGAAGATGTGATGTTGGACGCAAAGGCGTACGGGTTCTCATAAGTGTCCTGACGCGGTGTTTGTGTCGTGGATACCTGGTGCATTCGGGAAGCGTACGGATTGAAAAACGTCCAATTGGCCGATTGTCAGTGCGACATCTCGACCGTAAACCAAATGCGGTCGCGCGACGCATAACTCTTTACGCCGTCGTAATTCGCATAGGTTAATGACGTTGAGACGTGCGGTCCAAACCTGACGGTCGCATCCAGGTCGAATTCCGAACCGAGCGAGCCGCCATGCGGATTCGCAAAATCATGATACCAGCCGCTCAGCGCCATGCCGCTGATCGCGCCGAGAGCGACGCTCTTTGCTACACCCAGTTTGCCGTAGGTGTCGACAATGCCGCTTGCCGGGGTGGTGAGGAAGACGTCTGCGAAGCCCTGAAACTTGTGAAGTGTCGCAAGCGGCGTCGAAAAACCGATGGTATTGTTTCCGTCGAGATATTCGATGCCGCCCATGCCGGACCACAGACCGGATGAGAGGCCCAGCTCGCCGCGCAAGTAGGTGAGATCGAAGCGCCGCGGATTGTTAGCGTAAGCCTGCTGCGTGGCGCCCTCTAGGCGATAGCTGAGGAATGCGGAGCGGGACAGCGGCTGCCGCCCAGCCAGAGAGGCACCGTAGGTTTGCGTGGAGAACGATGGTGCGTCGTCCAGACCGAGCAGATAGGCGTAGGCGGTCAGCTTGCCGATCCGCCTGAGATCGTAGGCGATATTGATCAGGTGTACATCGCCGCTGAAGTGGCTTTGTTTGCTATAGACGCCAAAGACGCGGTTGACCCGATCGAGATAGATATAGCTGAGCAACAGGCCCGGAAGCGTTGAATTGTCGATCCGCACCGCATCGAAGGTCTGTTCGTTCTGGCGGAAGCCGACGGCGCCGACGAAGCGCTGATCGTCGAGATTGATTTCCTGCCGACCGACAGTCAGCGCGGTATCGGGGACATCCGTGTAGCGAAGCTGGAGCCGGTTGAGCTGGAAGTTCTCGGGATCGGGAATGACGGGGTAATCCGTGCGCCCGTTCACCGTGTCGTTGAACGTGTTGGAAAGATGCCCGGTCGCCTGGAGTTCCAGGAGTGCCTGAAGGCCATGAAAGACCGGTGTCTGATAGCCAGCGCGCAGGCGAACGGTGTGGGCATCTGCGGCCTTGGAGAGGCCATTCTGGTCGGCATGTTCGTAGCGATAGCGCGCGTTGAGCAGCAACGATCCGCTGGTGAGGAAATCTCCGAGACTGTTCGCTACGGCCGGGACAGGAGCAGCCAGCATCAGGCCGGCCATCAATCCGCTTGCTCCGAGAAGGCAACAGATTCTGTTCTTGCTGTTTGGTCTGCAAATCATAATCACCCCCGCCCGTGTTGCGCTGCCGATCCTGCCACCCGTGGTGTCGGCATCAGGAGAATAGACATCTGAGGTGATTCGATCTTGATATAGATCAAGGCAAAACTTGATGGTTAGCAATACGTAGACGCCGCAGTGTCCGAAACTGTGAGGTGGTTGGGATGGCCGGAAGCGATAGTGTTGCGCCGGAGCGCGATTATTGGTTGCGCGGTACGCCCTTCAGCGGACTCGTCATGGGCACCTGGGGGTTTTTCATCGGCTTTGCCGCGGTTGCCCTCTATGGGCCGGCGGCCAAGCATTTTCAGCAGGACATGCATCTTAGCGGGCTCGCGCTGGGGCTTTTGGTCGCAGCACCGCAACTGACGGGGTCGCTGCTGCGCATTCCGTTCGGCGCCTGGGTTGACCGTGCCGGCGGCCGCCTTCCCATGCTGACGCTCTTTGGCCTCTCGCTGCTCGGCATGTGGGGATTGGTATTCATCCTGATCACCGTCAAATCTCTGACGGCGGCGGCCTATCCCATTATCGTGATCTTTGGCTTTTTGAGCGGCTGTGGGGTGGCGTCGTTTTCGGTCGGCATTCCGCAAGTCTCATACTGGTATCGGCAGAATCACCAAGGAACCGCACTCGGCGCCTATGGCGGGATCGGCAATCTGGCACCGGGCCTGTTCACGCTTCTGCTGCCTTATGCGATTGCAAGCTGGGGCCTCGCAGGTTCCTATTTTGCCTGGTTCACGTTTCTGCTGGTGGGCGCTGCCGTCTACGCGTTTTTGGCGCGCGACGCCTATTATTTCCAGTTGCGAAAGCAGGGCTTTGAGGTCGAGGCGAGTCGGCGAATCGCGGGCGCCAAAGGGCAGGAACTGTTTCCAAAAGAAGCCGTGTGGCAGGCGGTCATCACGGCTGCGGAAGACCCGCGCTGTTGGGGCCTTGTGGTTCTCTACTTTGTCTCGTTCGGCGGCTTCCTGGCGCTGACGGCCTGGTTTCCGATCTATTGGATCAGCCTGCATCATGTCGACGCACGAATGGCGGGCGTGCTGGGCGGTCTCGGTTTTTCGCTCGTCGCCGCGGGGATTCGCGTGTTCGGCGGCGTGCTCGCCGAGCGCATTGGTGGCGAGCGAACCGCCATCTTTGCTTTCATCGGCACGCTTTGTGGCGCGGTCATCCTCACGGTCTGGACGGACTTCCGCCTGGATCTCGGTGGCGAACTTCTGATTGCACTGGGTATGGGCATCGGCAACGCTGCCGTGTTCAAGATGGTGCCCAAATATGTTCCGGAAGCCGTCGGCGGCGCCGCCGGCCTGGTGGGCGGATTGGGGGCCACCGGGGGCTTTGTGCTGCCGCCGTTCCTCGGAGCCGTCGTCGATGCGCTTGGTACAACAGGCTACGCCGGCGGCTTCTTTGCCTACATCGTTTTGGCCACCATCGCCGTCGTGATTTCGTTCTATTTCTGGCGTTTGGACTGCCGGACCGACAGGGCGCGGCCAGTCCCACGGCATACGTGAGTTTCGTCCACCAAATTTGGCGCATCGATGGAAGGGAAATAATCATGGTGACCCGTCGCGACACATTGATGGGGGGCACGATCACGGCACTGGTCGCTTCTGGGGCTTTTGCTGGAAGCGAAGTTAAGGCGAAGACGGCCCCGGCCGATATCGGCAGGCTGCCGCGCGTCAAGGTCGATCTCGTTGCCCCGCCTTTCGTCCACGCCCATGAACGCGTGCCAAGCGCCGGACCAAGGATCGTAGAGTTCGAGCTGACCGTCCAGGAAAAGCCCCTTGTCATTGATAATGCGGGCACGGTGCTTCAGGCCATGACTTACAACGGCTCGATGCCCGGACCGCTGATGGTCGTGCATCAAGACGACTATGTCGAATTGACGCTTGTCAATCCCGCCAACAACACGCTGGAGCATAACATCGACCTGCACGCCTCAACCGGCGCGCTCGGCGGTGGCGGGCTCACCCACGTCAAGCCTGGCGAACGAACGAAATTGCGCTTCAAAGCAACGCGGCCTGGCGTCTTCGTCTATCACTGTGCGCCCGGCGGCGGAATGGTTCCCTGGCATGTTGTGTCCGGCATGAATGGCGCCATCATGGTGTTGCCGCGCAACGGACTGAAGGACCGGAACGGCAAGACGCTTAGCTACGACAAGGTCTTCTATATCGGCGAGAGTGATCTCTATCTTCCCCGCGACGGCAACGGCAATTTCAAGAAGTATGGTTCGCCTCTCGAAGGCTTTAGCGACATGACCAAGGTGATGAAGGGGCTCATCCCCACCCATGTCGTCTTCAACGGCAAGGTCGACGCGCTGACCGGTGACAATGCGCTGAAGGCCAAGGTCGGCGAGACCGTGCTGATCGTCCATTCCCAGGCAAACCGCGATAGCCGCCCGCATCTCATTGGCGGCCATGGCGATTATGTCTGGGAAAGCGGCAAGTTCTCCAACCCGCCTGAAACCAATCTGGAGACGTGGTTTGTGCGTGGTGGCTCGGCCTGCGCGGCACTCTATACATTCCGCCAGCCTGGCCTCTACCTCTATCTCAATCACAATCTTATCGAAGCGTTCGATCTCGGTGCGCTTGCGCAGTTCGAGGTTGACGGTCCGTGGAACGACGATCTTATGACACAGGTCGTCAAGCCTAGTCCGATCGCTGCACTCTAGAGCGGCGTTATTGCGGCTCGCCGGGAAACTGGCAGATCCTTTCGGGCGAAAGCGTCAACGAACGTCAGCGCGGTTCGCGAACGAAACTGGTCAGCCGCGATATGGACGAGATTGCGATCTCCTCGCCCTGGGTCACGACGCCGATGTTCGACAGCCGCTTCAGCGCGCGCGACAGTGTCTCGGGCGTCATGCCGAGCCGGGCGGCAAGTTGGCGTTTCGACGCCGGTAGCGTGAAGCGTGCGCTCCCGGAGGATTTGCCCGCGTGGTCCAGAAAAAACTGGGCAAGCCGTGAATCCGCATCCTGGGTCTTGACTTGCTTGAGTTGCTTGAGAAGAAGCCGCCAGTGCATGGCCAGGGCGCGGGCCACGGCCGCGCCGACGGCTGCTTCACGTGCAACAATATCCCGAAAAGCCTGCGCCGGCATGAGCAGCACGAGCGTATCCTGCGTCGTCACCCCCGACAGCATGTAAGGCAGGTCCAGCAGGGCCGGCGGTACCAGAACGATCTCTCCCTTGCCCATGAAGTCGGCAATCGTCTCGTTGCCGTGACGGCCACTGAGGAGCGCAACGTGGCCTTCGATGATGCCGTACACAAAATGCGCGCTCTCGCCTTCGAGGAAAAGCGTGCTGCCCCGGCTGATGTGCTGAAGGCCAGATACGGCGGCGATGCTCTTCTGGGCCGCAATGGTGAGGCCCGCGAATGTGGCAATGCCCTTCACCGCTTCGAGCTTGTCCAGCTCCATCCTGTGGCGCTCTTTCGTTGCTTGGTGCGTCATCTTTGGCCAAACAGCTTGGCCATAACCTTGATATAGATCAAGGATCAAATTGACAAATGCCAATAATTATAAAAAAGACAATTGCTTGCCGTCAGAGCGCAGGAGGGTTTGGGCCCGATGACCCGGCAAATTTCGGCTCCAGATTCGCACGCCAGTGCGGGGCATCTGCGCGCCCTTGGCCTGTCCACCCTGGCCTTTGCGGTCTGTGTCTCGATCTGGACGATCTTCTCGATTCTAGGCATCCAGATTCAGTCGAGGCTGGGCCTGAGCCAGACGCAGTTCGGCCTTCTCGTCGGCGCGCCGATCCTCACCGGTTCGCTGGCCCGGCTCGTCTTCGGAATCTGGGCGGAACAGT
>JAGWZW010000091.1 GCA_018971835.1 Alphaproteobacteria bacterium | reverse complement strand
TCCGTCACCGGCCCTGCAATTTCGTCGAGATCATGCCGCGGCTGGAGGAACACCGCCGCCGCGACGACGATTGAGGCGGCAGCGTCAAGTCCTCCGCCACATCGACATCGGACAGCATGGGCAGAAAGCCGATGCGCCAATGTTTTGACGCGTTCACAAGCGTATCATTGAGCGCCTGTTCGCTCGACCAGCGCACACTGTCATAGAGATGGAAGACGTGCGCCGGGCTCCTCACGCCCACGAGGTAATAGCCGCCGTCCCGCGCCGGGCCGAGCACGAGATCGAAGCGCTGCACCGCCTCCAGCGCCCCGCGCAGGATGGCAAGCGACAGCCCCGGGATATCGGCGCCGACGATCACGCTGGGGCCGGACGCTCGCGCCGCCTGGGCCATGCGGCGGCCGAGATCGCCGCCGGCCTGCGAGACGATCCGTCCACGGACGGCTGAGGCGTGGTGCAGGGCAAAGGCCGAAGGCGCCGCCGCGATGACGAAGCCCAGCCGCGCCGCCTGCAACATCGTCAGTGTACGGATCAGGGAGCGGCGATTCCACGCCGTCGCCGCAACGAGGCCGATGCCTTTTGCCAGCCGCGTCTTGACCGCGCCCATCACCGGCGCCTTAACGAAGACGATCAGGCTTGAATGGTTTGGGGCGTTCACCCGTAGAGCTTCGCCAGCAGCGGCGCGGGCACGCGCAGGGCGTAAAGCAGCAGGATCGAGAGATTGCGCAGCGAGCGGCGCAGATAGCCTTCGTTGCGGAAGCGCTCGGCGCTAGTCACCGCGCGGGCGCGCAGCCGCGTCAGCCGCCGCCGGCCGAGGCGGCGGATGATATCCACGTCCTCCATCAGGGGCAGCGGGCGATAACCGCCGATCTGCTGGTAGAGCCGCTTGGGCATGAGCAGGCCCTGGTCGCCGTAAGGCAGGCCGAAGATCAGGCAGCGCAGCATCACCAGAAATTCCAGCAGGCGCGCGGCAAAGCCGAAATCGTCCAGCGCGAAGCGGAACACCGCCGCGCGCGGCCGCGCCACGCTCGCCCGCTCGATGAAGGATTCCACTTCCGCTTCCCAGCCGGCCTCCAGCGCCGTATCGGCATGCAGGAACAGCAGCCAGTCGAAGCGCGCCGCTTCGGCCCCGGCCGCGAGCTGCTGGCCCCGGCCCTTCGGCGCACGGACGATGTGCGCCCCCACCCCGTCCGCCAGGATCAGCGTGCCATCGGCCGAGCCACCGTCGGTCACGATCACCTCGCGCACCAGCCCCCGCACCGTGGCCTGAATCAGGCCATCGAAGGTGCGCGGCAGGAACGTCTCGGCGTTCAGGGTCGGGATCACCACGCTGATCATGCCCCTAGTGTGCCCGGTGCTTTCGCATTTGCAAAACCGTTTCTTGCCGGCGAATGCAAGAATGCGTCTGAAAATTGCTTGCACGGTTCTTTTATGGAGATAAGCCCCCTAAAAACCGCTTTTGTACTTGACTTGTTCTCTTTGTGTTCACATCGTACTGGTATGAACGCGATGACCGACATCACCGCCGACCTGCGGCGGCTCCGGGGCCGTGGCGCCCGCTCCAACGCCAGCGGCCGCTACGAGAAGCACGCCCGGGTGCTGGCGGACGACGGCTGGGCGGGCGAGGACGAGCTGCCCCCGCTCCGGACCGAGGTGAAGACCGATACCGCCCGCACCATCATCAGCCGTAACAGCTCGCCGGACATTTCCTTCGAGCAGTCGATCAATCCCTACCGGGGCTGCGAGCATGGCTGCATCTACTGCTTCGCCCGGCCGACCCACGCCTATCTGGGCCTGTCGCCCGGCGCGGATTTCGAGAGCCGCCTGTTCGCCAAGCCCAATGCGGCGGAGCTGCTGGCGCGCGAACTGTCGAAGCCCGGCTATGTGCCCAAGCTGATCGCCATCGGCACCAACACCGATCCCTATCAGCCGATCGAGAAGCAGATGCGCATCATGCGCGAGGTGCTTCAGGTGCTGCACGACTTCCGCCATCCCGTCGGCATCGTCACCAAATCGGCGCTGGTGCTGCGCGATCTCGATGTCCTGGCGCCGATGGCGGAGCTGAATCTGGTGAAGGTGGCGCTGTCGGTGACGACGCTGAAGCGCGACCTCGCCCGCAGCATGGAACCGCGCGCGGCCACACCGGGCCGTCGCCTCGCGGCGATCCGCGGCCTGCGCGAAGCGGGCGTGCCAGTGGGCGTGATGTTCGCGCCTGTGATCCCTGCCCTCAACGACGAGGAACTGGAAGGCGTGCTCGCAGCCGCCGCCGAAGCGGGCGCGGCCAGCGCGGGCTATGTGCTGCTGCGCCTGCCGCTGGAGATCAAGGAGCTGTTCCGCGAATGGCTTGAGGAAAATGAGCCCGGCCGCGCCGCCCATGTGCTCTCGCTCATCCGCCAGATGCGCGGCGGCAAGGATTACGACGCCGCCTGGCACCAGCGCATGAAAGGCGCCGGACCTTACGCGCAGATGATCGCGCGCCGCTTCCACTTGGCCGCGCGGCGCTACGGACTCGATGCTCCGTCCAAGGCGCTCGACCTTTCCAAGTTCCGCCGGCCCGCCCGAAGCGGCGAACAACTCGCCTTGCTGTAAGGCCCGCCCCGCCTTGACTATCATCAAATGTTGATGGCTCCCTCTTTGGTAGATAGGGCCAATGGCGGAGAAACCAAAGGCATTGCCGCAGGCCATGCGCCCCAGCGGCGTCGCAGGGCGCATTTTCGCCTGGCTGATGCGGCGGCAGAACAAGCCGGCCTATGACTGGACCGTCAAGCAACTTCGCCCCGTCAAACCCAAGAGCGTGCTGGAGCTCGGCTTCGGCACCGGCGATGTGCTGTTCGAGGCGGCGCGCCGGCTGAAGGCCAAGCGCCTCGTCGGGCGCGACCCCTCGGTATTGATGGTGCACACCGCGCAGAAGAAGCTTGGTCGCTTCCGCCGCAAGGCGATGCTCGATATCGCGCTGGGCGATGACCGGCGACTGGCCGATGGCCCGTTCGACGCCATCGTGGCGCTGCATTCCTTCCAGTTCTGGGAAGACCCCGAGACGACTCTGGTCCGGCTCCACGCGCTCTTGTCGCTGAAGGGCCGCTTCGTATTGGTACTGCGGCGGCGCCCGGCCAGGCACGCGGGCTGGCTGCCCAACCCGCTCAGCCGCCGGGCGGACGAAATGGAAGCCGCCATTGCCGCCGCTGGGCGGGCCGGGTTCGTGCTCTCCGGCCAGAAACGCATCGGCCAGCATTCGCACGGCCTCGTTTTCACCTGTGGATAGGCGGCTTGCCGCAGGGCGCCGCTCTTCGGGCCCTCGCCCGGCTCTGCCACACTCGGCCCATGCCGGATTACGCCGCCGAAGCCCGTTACCTTGCCCGCCATCCCGGCCCCGTCGCGGGCGTGGACGAGGCCGGGCGCGGCCCGCTGGCCGGGCCGGTGGTGGCCGCGGCGGTGATCCTCGATGCGTCGCGCATTCCCGACGGGCTCAACGACTCCAAGAAGCTGACGGCCCTGCGCCGCGAAGCGCTCTACGAGGCGATCATGGGCTGCGCGCTGGTCGGCGTAGGCGAGGCCAGCGTGGACGAGATCGACCTGCTCAACATCCGCCAGGCCACGCATCTGGCGATGGCGCGGGCGGTGCGCGCGCTCGGAACGCCGCCCGCCTTCGCGCTGGTGGACGGCAACGACGCCCCTGCCTTGCCCTGCCGCTGCGACACCATCATCGGCGGCGACGGGCTTTCGGTGTCCATCGCCGCGGCCTCGATCGTCGCCAAGGTCACGCGCGACCGGCTGATGCGCGAGTTGCACAAGTCTCATCCGGGCTATGGCTGGGACAGCAACATGGGCTACGGCACCGAGGCCCATCTGGCTGCGATAAATCGACTCGGCCCCTGCCTGCATCATCGCCGATCCTTTGCGCCCATCCACAAGATGTTGGGGCCGAAGAAGCCGGCAGAGTCAAATCTGTGAGTCTTTTGAGTCACACCTAAGCATTTGATTTCAAGGGGACTCTTGACGCCGACTCGGCGGCGAATCACCCTGCGCGCGTGTCATCCACATGGGCGGGGCAATGGGCCGGATCATCAAGTTGCAGAAGCCGCAGGCGAGCGAAGCTGCGGCACCGAAGATCGCGTTCAAGGATGCGGTGGACCGCGTGATCGAAGGCGATTGCGTGGCCAACATGCGCGCGCTGCCGGAAGGCTGCGCCGACCTGATCTTTGCCGACCCGCCCTACAACCTGATGCTCGAAGGCGAACTGCGCCGGCCGGACAATTCCAGGGTCGGCGCGGTGGACGACGAGTGGGACCAGATCGGCAGCTTCGCGGATTATGACCGCTTCACCCGCGACTGGCTCACCGCCGCGCGCCATGTGCTGAAGCCTTCGGGCTCGCTGTGGGTGATCGGCTCCTATCACAACATCTTCCGCGTCGGCGCCATCCTGCAGGATTTGGGCTTCTGGATCCTCAACGACGTGATCTGGCGCAAGACCAACCCGATGCCGAATTTCCGCGGCCGCCGCTTCACCAACGCGCACGAAACGCTGATCTGGGCCACCCGCGACCGGAACCAGAAGAGCTATACCTTCAACTACGAAGCCATGAAGGCGCTGAACGACGAGCTGCAGATGCGCTCGGACTGGACGATCCCGATCTGCTCCGGCGGCGAGCGCATCAAGGACGAAGCCGGTGCCAAGGCCCATTCGACCCAGAAGCCCGAAGCCCTGCTCCACCGCGTGATCGTCTCCTCCACCAAGCCGGGCGACGTAATCCTCGACCCCTTTTTCGGCTCCGGCACCACCGGCGCGGTGGCCAAAAGGCTTGGCCGCCGCTTCATCGGCCTGGAGCGCGACCCGCGCTATGCCAGGGTCGCGCGCGCGCGCATCGCGGGCGTGGCGCCGGCGGCGCACGAAGCCATCGAAGTCACCAAGTCGAAGCGCGCCGAGCCGCGCGTTCCCTTCGGCCAGGTGGTGGAGCGCGGCCTGCTGCCGCCCGGCACGGTGCTGACGGGACCGGGCAAGCGCCACACCGCCAAGGTGCGCGCGGACGGCACGCTGGTCTGCGCCGATGCCTCCGGTTCCATTCACCGCATCGCCGCGCATGTGCAGGGCCTCGATGCCTGCAACGGCTGGACCTTCTGGCACTACGAGGGCAAGGGCGGCGCGCTCGTCTCCATCGACACGCTGCGCCAGAAGATGCGCGCGGAGCTGGGATAACCCCGCCGGGGCCCGGGCATAAGCTCTCGCCCGTTCCGGCAATTGCCAGAGCCCGGCAAGAAGGCGCAAATTCCGCCGGCCTGTAGCCGGAGACTGCCATGTCCGATATTTCGCGCCGCCTGCTGATGCATGCGAGCCTCGCCGCGCCGGTTCTGGCCGCAGGCGCCGCCGCAGCAGCGCCCAGACCAGAAACCCTGCTCGATCTGGCGGGCGCAAAGCTCGAACCCTCGCGCCTGTCGGAGGCCGCGCTGGTCATCATCGACGCGCAGAACGAATACCGCCACGGCCCGCTCGCCCTCAGCGGCATCGAGCCCGCAATCCGGCGCCTTGCCGTGCTGCTCAAGCGGGCGCGCGCCGCGGGAACGCCGGTGATCCACATCGCGCAGATCGGCGATCCCGGCCAGATGTTCGACCGCAAAAGCGAACGGGGCCAGTTCGTCAAGGAAATCACGCCGCTGCCAGGCGAGACGGTGATCGAAAAGCCTTTGCCCAACAGCTTCGCGCGCACCACGCTGCAGGCGCATCTGGAGACATTGAAGCGCAAGCAGATCGTCGTCGCCGGCTTCATGACGCATATGTGCGTCAGTTCCACCGTGCGCGCCGGCTTCGATCTGGACTACCGCATCACCGTGGCCGCGGATGCCACGGCCACGCGCGCGCTGCCCTCGGCAACCGGCGGCCATGCCGTCGCCGCACGGGACGTCCAGGCTTCGGCGCTGGCGGCGCTGGCCGACTTCTTTGCCGCCATCGCGCCGGTTTCCGTCATCCCCGCGTGAGCGCATGCGCGACGATCTTGCGCATGACCGTCGGCAGCGCAACGGAGCCGAGATCGTCTGGTGAAACCCAAGTGCCAGTTATAGGCGGGCGGCGCGGAAGATTTGCGGCATAGACTTCGATCTCCAGCTCGAAATGCGTGAAGCCGTGGCGCACGATCCCGGCGCACTTTTTCCAGTCCGCGCGAAACGGCGCCTGCGACAGCGCGTTGTCCGCTGACGGAAACTTGGCGTTCCACGGCCCCAGCGGCGGTTCCAACATGCCGCCAAGCAGGCCCTTTTCCGGCCGCTTGATAAGCAGCACCGCGCCGGTTTTGTCGCGCGCCACGAAGGCGGCGCCGCGCTTGAGCGGCCTTGCGCGCTTTTCGGCCTTGCGCGGCAATTGCTCCGCAATGCCGCGCTTTCGCGCCACGCAAGCCTTCGCCCACGGGCATTCGCCACAGGCCGGTTTCTTCGGCGCGCAGAGCATGGCGCCGAGGTCCATCAGGGCTTGCGCAAAATCGCCCGCGCGCTTTTCGGGAACCAGATCCTGCGTCAGCGCCCGCAAGCGCACCTTGGCCTTGGGCATCGGCTCTTCGATGGCGAACAGCCGCGCGATCACCCGCTCGGCATTGGCATCCACCGCCGCTTCGCGCGCGTCGAAGGCGATGGCGGCGATGGCGCCCGCGGTATAGGCGCCGATGCCGGGAAGCGCGCGCAGGCCGTCAGCGGTTTGCGGAAAGCGCCCGCCCAGTTCGTTCGCTACCACCTGCGCAGCGCGATGCAGATTGCGGGCGCGCGCGTAATAGCCGAGCCCCGCCCAGGCGGCGAGCACCTCGTCCAGCGGCGCGGCGGCGAGGTCCGCCACCTTCGGCCAGCGCCGCAGAAAGTCGCGGTAATAGCGCCCCACCGCCTGCACCGTGGTCTGCTGCAGCATGATCTCGGAGAGCCAGACGTGATAGGGCTCGGCCCGCCGCCCCCGCTTCGCCCGCCACGGCAGGTCGCGGCGGTGGGCGTCGTACCAGGCCAGCAGGTCGGCGGGTTTTGGCCTTTGCGTCCTCAGCGCGCGTTCGGTCATACTCGCGTCCGCAAACGAATCTCCGGTCCACCATGACCCAGAGCGGCGACGACAAACAGAGCGGCGAGCCACCGCCCCGCCGCGGGCGGGCCGGCGCCGTGGCGCGCGATACGCCAACGCTGGCCGCCGCCGCCTTCGCGCGCAAGGGCTTCACCGACCCCACGCTGGTGCTGCGCTGGGCGGAGATCGCCGGGCCGGAAGTGGCGCGGCTGGCCCGCCCGCTCAAGCTGAGCGAAGGCCCCACTGGCGGCGTCCTGACGCTCAAGGCCGAGCCGGGCGCCTCGCTCTTCCTCAGCCACGAGACGCGGCAGATCTGCACCCGCATCAACGCCTATTTCGGCCGCGAGATGGTGACGCGCCTGCGCTTCGTGCAGGGGCCGCTGGCCATGCGCCCGCTCCGGCGGGCGCCGCCGCGCGCCGCCCTCGTTCCCGAATGCGACCCGTCGCTGGCGTTCCGGGGGGCGGAGGGCTTGCGCGAGGCCTTAACCTCGCTGGCACGCTGGCGCCGGCGCGGCCCTGCTGCCGATTGAACAGAAAGCGCCGCTCTGCCAAAAGCGGAGCGGCAAATCTCGAGGAGTGCTCCGTGACCCGCAAGCAGTTCGTCTACGGCCTGGCGGTGCTGGCCGCCGTGGCAGTTCTCGGCGCCGTTTATCTCGCCTTTTTCGGTGAGCCCGGCGACAGCCTGGATAACGGCGTTGCGGCCTACACTGTGACGCTGCTGCCCCGCGACATGACGCTCGGCTCGCCCAAGGCGCCGGTCCAGGTGGTGGAATACGCCGCCCCCTCCTGCCCGATCTGCGCGCATTGGGACATGACGGTGTTTCCTGTGTTCAAGAAGGAATATGTCGACACCGGCAAGGTCTATTACGTCTTCCGCGTGTTTCCGCTGCGCTCGCTCGACATGGCGGTGGAAGCGATGGCCCGCTGCCTGCCAAAAGACAGCTACTTCGCCTTCATGGACATGATGTACCGCAACCAGGACAAGTGGGATCCGGACGGTAACGAGATCCCCGACGTCCATGCCGCGCTTCTGCAGATGGGCAGCACCGCCGGCCTGAGCACTGCGCGCGTCGAAAGCTGTATCAGCGACAAGACAGCGCTCGATCAGATCGCCAAGGTCGGCCAGTACGCGGCCACCAGCTATGCCATCGACAGCACACCCAGTTTTCTCGTCGACGGCGCCTTCCATCAGCAGGACTTCATGACCCCCGAAGCCATGCGGGAGTTGCTGAACGCCGAACTCAAGCGGAAGAGCTAGTGGAGCGGATTTGACATTCGCTACCCTTTCTGGCGCGAACACCGAAAGCGAATGTCAAATCCAAAGCTCCACCAGAATCAAATAGTTGCTAGTGGTCCTTTGATTCCAACATTCGCAAAGCGCTTGGCGCGGACGGGACGCGAATGTTGGAATCGGACCACTAGCACCGGCCCGGCTCCGATTGCGCCAGCCGCCTGACTCTGCCAAAAACTAGGCGGCGCAGCCGTCAGGGAGACCTCATCGTGACCCGCAAGCAGATTCTTTCCGCCCTCGTGGCCGTGGCGGCGGTCGTTCTTCTTGCGGTTGCCTATTTTGTCTATACTGGCGGCTCAGGAGAGAGCGCTCCACAGGAAGGCACAAAGCTCCCCGTCAAACTCAGCGCCTGGGACAAGGCACAGGGTTCGCCCAACGCGCCCATCCAGTTCGTGGAATACGCTGCGCCCTCTTGCCCGCATTGTGCGCATTGGGACGAAGACGTCTTCCCCACCCTCAAGAAAGAGTACATCGATACCGGCAAGGTCTATTACGTCTTCCGGGTGTTTCCGCTCAGTTCGCTCGACGTCGCGGTGGAATCGATGGCGCGCTGCCTGCCGTCCGACAGCTATTTCCAGTTTATCGACATGATGTATCGCAACCAGGACAAGTGGGATCCGGACGGCAACAACGTTCCCGATGTCCACGCCGCGCTCATCCAGATGGGCCGCATCGCCGGAATGAGCGAGGATCAGGTCAACAACTGCATCTCGTCTTCGAACGCCGACGTGCAGGCAAAAATAAGTCAGGTCGGCCAATATGCCGGCAAGACTTACGGCATCGACAGCACGCCGACCTTCATCATTGATGGCCGAATCACCCCCCAGGCCGTGACCGCCCCGGGGCTGCGTGATGTGCTGAACGGCCTGCTGAAGAACAAATCCTGACTGCCGGGCAGCGGCGGCCCCGGCAGGGCCGCCCGCCCCTCGCGAACCCTTGGATAAGTCGGGAATGTGCGCGGGGTTGATTGACCGCCCCCTGCGAAATCTGGACAAATGCCATCTCGCCCGGACGCGGCAGACCCCAGCATGTCGGGGGCTGGCGCGGGCCGGATACATCATTTGCCGTTCCGCTGCCTTGCGGGCGGCCATAAGTTGCGTTGGGACGGCGCGTCAGAGTTGAAATTCACGCGGCTCAGGCTTTCGGGTTTCAAGTCCTTCGTCGAGCCCACGGAGCTCTTCATCGAGCCCGGGCTGACGGCCGTGGTCGGCCCCAATGGCTGCGGCAAGTCCAACCTGTTCGACGCCCTGCGCTGGGTCATGGGCGAGACCCGCCCATCCTCCCTGCGCGGCGGCGAGATGGACGACGTCATCTTCGCCGGCAGCGCCGCCCGGCCGGCCCGCAACACCGGCGAAGTCATCCTCTATATCGACAATGCCGATCGCTCGGCCCCCGCCGCCTACAACGAGTACGACGCCATCGAAGTCTCCCGCCGCATCGAGCGCGAGGCCGGCAGCGTCTATCGCATCAACGGCCGCGACGTGCGCCAGCGCGACGTGCAGATTTTCTTCGCCGACGCCTCGTCCGGCGCCGGCTCCACCGCCTTCGTGCGCCAGGGCCAGATCGGCCTGCTCATCAGCCAGAAACCGCTGGCGCGCCGTGCCATCCTCGAAGAGGCTGCCGGCATCGGCGGCCTGCACCAGCGCCGGCACGAGGCCGAACTGCGCCTCAAGGCCGCCGAAACCAACATGGGCCGGCTGGACGATGTGATCCGCGAGATCGAGGGGCAGCTCGCCAGCCTCAAACGCCAGGCACGGCAGGCTTCGCGCTACCGCAACCTCTCCGGCCTGATCGTCAAGGCCGAGGCGCTGGCGCTTTACCTGCGCTGGTCCTCCGCCGAGAAGCAGACAAAAGACGCCGCCGAGGCGTTAACTGCGGCGACCCACACTGTCTCCGAATGCACCGACCGCGCCGCCATCGCCGCCACCATCCAGGCGGCAGCGGCCGAAGCCCTGCCGCCATTGCGTCAGACGGAAGCCGAGCGCTCCGCGGCGCTGCATCGCCTCGTGCTGGAGCGCGACGCGCTCGATGCCGAGGAACGCCGCGCCCGTGACGAAGCCCAGCGCCTGCGCGGGCGCATCGCCCAGAGCCAGCAGGATCTTGCCCGCGAGCAGGGCCTTGATGCCGACGCCAAAGCGGCGCTCGAAAAGCTCGGCGACGAAGCTGCAGCGCTCGAAGAAAAATCTGCCCATGCCGCCGAAGAGCTGACTGCCGCCGAAGCGCGCGCCGCCGAATGCGCGGAGATGCTGAGCGAAAGCGAGCGCTGCCTTGAACGGCTCACCGCCGATCTGGCCGAATGGAACGCGCAGAAGAGCGGCCATGAACGCACGCGCCAGGTCGCGCTGGCGCTGGTCGACACCAGCGGCAAGCAGCTCGGCGAGGCACAGGCCCGGCTTGACCGCGCGATGGCCGATGCCGCCGGCGCGCCGGATGTGCGGGCCGCCGAAGAGGCCCTTGAGAGCGCTCGCACTGCCGCTGAAAACGCGCGCGTCGTCGCCGAAAACGAACGTGCTGCGCTGCCCGACGCCCGCGCCGCAGTGGAGACGGCCGAGCGCGCTGAAGCCGGGGCGCGCAAGCCGCTCGAAGAGGCCGAGCGCGAGGCCCAGCGTCTCGCCGCAGAGGCCAAGGCGCTGTCGGACCTGCTGCGCCCCGAAGGCCAGGATCTGTGGCCGCCACTGGTCGATGCCGTCACCGTAACGCCCGGCTACGAAACTGCGCTGGCCGTGGCGCTGGGCGACGATCTGGAAGCGCCGCTCGATCTTTCGGCGCCCCAACACTGGCGCGACCTCGGCGTGGCGCACGAACTGACGCCCCTGCCAGACGGTACCCAGCCGCTGATCGACTATGTGGAGGCACCGCCCGCCCTCACCCCCCGCCTCAAGATGACGGGCCTCACTGAGCCGGAAACGGGCGACGGCCTGCAGCCCCAACTCAAGCCGGGCCAGCGGCTCGTCTCCCAGCGCGGCGACCTGTGGCGGTGGGACGGCTACTCGTCGTCCGCCGATGCACCTTCGGCTTCCGCCGTGCGCCTGGCCCAGCGCAACCGCCTCGTCGCACTCGACGGTGAAGTCAGCGAAGCCAACACCAAACGTGCGGCGCTATTCGAAGCCTATTCGGCAGCGAAGGAGAGCACGGCGGCGGCACGCCTGGCCCTGCGCGCGGCCGAGGAGCGGCTGCGCCAAGCCGAAGAGGCGCGCCGCCGCGCCGAGTCCGCACTGATGGCGGCCCAGAACGAAGCCACCAAGGCCGCCCGCGCCGCGGCGGAACGGGCCTCGCGATTGGCTTCGCTGGAAGCCGAAATCCGCCGCCTCACCCAGACGCGCGATGCCGCGCAGGAATCGGCCCGGCAGGCCGAGGAAGCCCTCGCCGCCCTTGCCGACGGCGCAGTGCTCAGCGAATCGGTGGCCGCGGCCCGCGCCGCCACCGCCGAGGCCCGCAGCGCCAATGCCGACGCGCGCAGCGCCGTGGATGGCCTGCAGCGCGACGCCCGCCAGCGCGCCGCCCGGATCATGGCGATCGGCGAAGAGTGCAAGCGCTGGGACGAGCGCCGCGCCGCCGCCGCCCGCCAGATCGAGGACCACACCGCCCGCGCCGCGCAGATGGCCGAGGAGCTGACCACGCTCGATGCCGTGCCCGAGGCCATCGCGGTCAAGCGCGGCGCCCTGCTCGACACCATCGCCGCGGCCGAAACGGCGCGCAACGAAGCCGCCGACGCGCGCGCCAAGGCCGAGGAACACCTGTCCGAAGCCGACAAGACCGCCAAGGCCTGCGATGCGGCGCTTTCCGCCGCGCGCGAGGAGCGCGCCCGCGCCCAGGCCCTGTCCGAAGGGGCCGAAGCCCGCATCGAAGAACTGCGCACACGCATCCGCGAGGAACTGGACGCCGCGCCCGAAGACTTGGCCGAACGCGCCGAGATCAAGCCGGACCAGGAACTGCCGCCGCTCGACCACGCCGAATCGCGCGTCGAAAAACTCAAGCGCGAGCGCGAGCAGCTCGGTGGCGTCAATCTGCGCGCCGAGGAAGAAGCCGCCGAGCACGAACAGCGCCTCGGCACGCTGCAGGCCGACCGGGCCGACCTCGATGGAGCCATCACCAAACTGCGCCGCGGCATTCAGAGCCTCAACAAGGAAGGCCGCGAACGGCTGATCGAATCGTTCGACAAGGTGAACAGGAATTTTCAGGAACTCTTCACCAAGCTGTTCCAGGGCGGTGAAGCCAAGCTCATCTTCACCGAATCGGAAGACCCGCTGGAAGCCGGCCTCGAAATCTATGCCCGCCCGCCGGGCAAGAAGCTGCAATCGCTGGGCCTGCTCTCCGGCGGCGAACAGGCGTTGACGGCGATGGCGCTGATCTTTGCGGTGTTCCTGGTCAATCCGGCGCCAGTCTGCGTGCTGGACGAAGTGGATGCCCCGCTGGACGACGCCAATGTCGAGCGCTTCTGCAACATGCTGGACGAGATGACCCGCCTGACCGACACGCGCTTCCTGGTGATCACCCACCACGCGCTGACCATGTCGCGGATGCACCGGCTGTTCGGCGTGACGATGGCCGAGCGCGGCGTCAGCCAGCTGGTTTCGGTGACGCTGGCCGAGGCCGAACGCGTGGTCGCCGCGGAATAAGCGTTCGCGCTTGCAACAGATTACCATGCGCGCATTTCGCCGCGGCTGACTTATTCTCACAATATCAGTAGCTTAACTCGAAATTCATGTTCTTGACAGGCACCAGACCCAACCCTATGGTCCGCGCGCCTTCGAGGGAGCCGCGAAGGCCCGCAAACGTCTGCGTTGCGAGGGCAATCGGGGAAAAGTCGGGCAAGCCCATGAGCGACCGCACTCCCGAACCTGACGACCTGCGTGCGCTGGAAGCGCGGCTCGAAGACATGCGCCGGCGCGAAGCCGCCAAGAACCGCAAGCCGCCCCCTTCGCCGATGGGGATTGCCTACCGGTTCGCGACGGAGATGGTGACGGCGCTGGTGCTGGGAGGCGCCATTGGATGGGGGTTGGACCGGGCCTTCGGAACCCGGCCGGTCTTCCTGATCGTGTGTTTTCTGCTGGGCGCGGCCGCGGGAATCCGCAACACCGTACGCACGGCGATGGAATTGAACAGAGCGGCAAGCCGGGGAACAAAGCCCCCGCCCGCCGCCGATGACGACGACGAGGAGCGTTAGAGCCCGTGCAGATGAGCCCGCTGGAACAGTTCCGGGTCACGCCGCTCATTCCGCTGCATCTGGCGGGATACGACATCTCCTTCACCAACCAGGCGCTGATGATGT
>JAGWZW010000090.1 GCA_018971835.1 Alphaproteobacteria bacterium | reverse complement strand
GCCTCGACGAAAATGGCCTCCTCAGCCACGAGAGCCCGCGAACCAGTCGAAAGGTCGTCGATGACGACAACCTTCTCGCCACGCTCCAGAAGATTGAAGACCATATGGCTGCCGATATAGCCGGCGCCGCCGGTAACCAGAACTGTCATAGAACGAGACTTTCTTTCCGCGGGGCCAGAATAGCCCAAGATATGGCCCGCTATCGCCAAAACCGTCGCACTACTGTCCTGACGTTGCGTTCTTCCAAGGTAATTGCTTTGCGTCAACACCAGGTCGCAGAGCAAAACAGTATCTTTGGAACGTTAATAACCGCCTGAGAGAACTCATCCGGGCGGCTCCGCTTCGGCCATCCCCGGAATGATGGCCACAGCCGCGTCTAGGCTCCCCGCCCGACAACCTGCCGCCTGACAGACGCAAACGGCAACGTTCTGGGGCGAATCAGACGCGCGCCATAGAACGCGAGAAAAAGCACAAATGCGCCCTCCCAGCATCCGCCGGCAAGCCACAGGAGCGCTGTCGTATTGTCGCCCGCGACCGCCGCCGCAATCCGCAGAATGGCCGCAGCAGTTATGAAGCCATAAACAGCCACGGTGGCCGTGTCCGCAGAAAGGCGCGCACCTGTGTGTTCCAGAGTCGCGCGCGTCATGACGGCCAGCGTCATCGTGCCGATGGCGCCGATCGTGAGGGCGTGCAGCGCATCCGGCGAGGGCATGAACGCAAAAAAGCCGTTGGCGCCGAGCAGCAGCAGCCCGGCGCCGAGCCAGCCATATCCGATATGCAAAACCGCAACCAAGGGCTCGTGCAGCGTTGCCCAGCCCTGCCAGCGCGCCAGGCGTGCCAGCGCGGCGGCACCGCCCGCCAACAGCATCCATGCCGTCAGCGTTCTGTCAGGCGCCGCCACCCAGCCTGCAAGCGCCAGCAAAGTGACCATGAGCGCCACCGTGTCCAGCAAGCCCGGTGGGACAGGCCCCTTGATCTCGGGCCGGTGCTTTGCAATCCATTGCCGGGTGAAATCCGGTACGATGCGCCCGCCGACAAAAGCGATCATGAACAGCAGCGTCGCCACGCCAATACGATTGCCGAGAAGCGCGGTATCAGCAAAGCCGGTGACGCCGAGTTGCACCAGCGCATCGCCGCACAAGAGCGCCAGCAACGCCCCCAGTACCGGCAGGTTCCGCCAGTTGCGCGTCGCGACGATCTCTTCGGCCATGACTACAAGGAAGACGACAGGAAATGCCAGTTCTGCCGCCGCCGCAAACCGCACGCCAATTGCGGCAGAGAACAGCATCGCGGCGCGACCGGTCAGCCATAACGCGATCATCACCATCAGCGGCCTGCCCTGTAGCGACAAGAGCAGCACCGCGGCGAGAACGGCCGAGCCGTAGCCGTAAATCATAGCGTGGGCATGCCAGATGAGCGGAGGGCTGCCGGTCGGCAACACATACCCCGCCGCATAAGCCGCAAGCCATAGCGGCACCGCCAGAACAGCCCATAGCGCCGCGGCGAGATAAAACACCCTGAAGCCCGCGGTGAGCAGTGCTATGCGCTTGTTAACGCGGTGACCGGGCGTTTGCATTGCGCGCCTGGATTGCTCACGCCGGCAGGCGGGAATGCCGCGCACCTGGGCAGGTTCCGATCGCATCACCCTGCAATGCGGTTTGCACTGTCATTCGCCACTCCCCGCGACAATCATCCGCCGGACCGGAAACCTCGCGATATCGCAAACATCGTAAATTCTTTCGTCGAAGACTATTGCGACAAATCGCTTAAAGCAATATTTTACATCAATGTTATATTCAGGTGCGACAATAGGTGCGATTGATGGCATGCTCCAGCGCTGGCCACGGAGTTCTGATATATGTAGCGCTGAGCAAACCTTAAGGTTCGACCGCGGCGTGACTGCGCAAAAGAAGAGGATACCCCGCGTTGAAGATTGTGTCCTCTGCGTTTTCTGAAGGCGAAAGAATCCCGGCCCGGCACACCTTTGAAGCCGAGGACGTCTCGCCACCCCTGTCGTGGTCGGATATTCCTCCCGAAACCGTCAGTCTTGCGCTGATCGTAGAAGATTCGGACGCCCCCAATCCCACCGCACCCCAAACAGTATGGCTGCACTGGCTACTGTACAACATTCCACCGACCGTCCGCGAATTACCGGAAAATGCGAAGACGCTGCCGCAAAGCGCCCATGAAGGGCTGAACGATTGGAAGCGGACCGGCTATTTCGGTCCAAATTCGGTGATTGGTACGCATCGCTACGTCTTCCGGCTCTATGCTCTCGACACCACGCTGGAATTTGCCTCTCCGCCCCGGCGAGCGGCATTCGAGGCCGCGATTGCCGGACACCTCCTGGTTGAAGCCGCGCTGATGGGCCTGTACGGCAGCGAGCATGCGCTCACCAGCGCGAGCGGACATGCGCAACCCTATGGCGCCAGGCGCCAGAACCGGCGCCCGGTTGCGCCACACGCGCCCACCAGCGATGAACCATCTTAGCGCCGGGAATATTCCGACGGCGATCCCCGCTCACATCTCCCTCCCCAGCCCGAAGCGCTTGCTGAGCTCAAGAGCGGCAATGAACCCCAGCCCGGCGATGACACAAATGGAGAGGTCGTCCAGGTGCAGCGGCCCGAAGTGGAACAGCTCCTGCGCCGGCGGCCAGTAGACTGCAATCGCGAGCACGCCGAGAACGCCGCCGGCCAGAATCCAGAGCGCAGGATTGGGGCGCATCAGCACGTCACGCAACGAGGCGTGGAAGGACCGGTTGACGAGGATCAGCCCGATGTTCATGAGCACGAGCGCCGTGAACACAAAGGCCCGCAAGTCGGTTTCCGGCATACCGACACGGGCACCAAGAAAAAGCGCCAGCCCCACCACCGCCAGCGCGGCGATTCCTTGCAGGGCTGCCCACAGCGCGCTGGTGCGCGGCAGCACCTGGCTGCCGGGGCGGCGCGGCGGCCGTCGCATCACGTCGGATTCCTCGCGTTCGGATTCGAACACGATGGAACAGGCCGGATCGATCACCATCTCCAGCAAGGCAATCTGAACCGGCATCAGAATAAGAGGAACGCCGAACAAGAACGGCAGCAGCGCCAGCCCGGCAATCGGGATATGAACCGCGATGATGTAATGGATCGCCTTGCGCAGATTGTCGTATATGCGCCGCCCCTGCCGGATTGCCGCGACGATGGAGGCAAAATCATCGTCCAGCAGCACGAGTGAAGCGGCCTCGCGTGCCACATCGGTGCCGCGCCCGCCCATCGCGATGCCGATATGCGCCGCCTTCATGGCCGGCGCATCGTTGACGCCGTCGCCTGTCATCGCGACCACCTCTCCGTCGCGCTTGAGCGCCTCGACCAGGCGCAACTTCTGCGCAGGGCGGACACGCGCGAACACTGCGGCCGTTTTCATGCGCTCGGCCAGTTCGTCGTCCGTGAGCCGATCCAGTTCGTCCCCGGTCACGATGCCACCGTGGTCGATGCCGGCCTGCTCGGCGATCGCGCGCGCGGTTACGGGATAATCGCCCGTAATCATGACGACCCGGATGCCGGCTGAGCGGCATTCGGCGACCGCTGCCGGGACGGTGTCGCGCAAGGGGTCGGCAAAGCCCACCAGACCGACATAGGCGAACGGGATATCCCGCTGGCTCTCGGGGAGTTCATGGCCGTCAGGGACGAAATCGGCCCGCGCGACGGCCAGCAGCCGCACGCCCTGCTGCGCCAGTTCGTCAACCTGACGCAGCAACTCGGCGCGGCGCGCTTCAGGCAAGCGGCACAGTTCGGCAATCGCTTCCGGGGCACCCTTGGCATAAGCGGCAACCGATACGCCGTCACCCTCGCGCCAGAGGTTGGAGGTGGCAAGAAGATCCGGCCTCAAGCCATAGCTCTGCACCAGGGCGCGCGGCGGCGCCTCGATCGCGCCGGCCAGTTCATGAATGGCCCTGTCCATCGGATCGGTGGGCAAGGTCGCGCTCGCCCCCAGCGCGCCATGCAAGACTTCACGGATGTCATCGCCGAAGGCTGGGCCGTCGGCGCGGTGCCAGAGCGCGTGGTCGCGCGCTACCAGTTCGACGCGCATGCGGTTTTCGGTCAACGTGCCGGTCTTGTCGGTGCAAAGCACCGTCGCCGATCCCAAGGCTTCGATCGCGGCGGCGCGGCGCGTCAAGACGTGGACGCGCGAGATGCGCCACGCCCCCATCGCCATGAATACTGCCAGGACCAGCGGAATTTCCTCCGGCATCACAGACATGCCGATGGCAATGCCGCCGAGCCCGGCCTTGAGCCACGACCCGCGCAACAGTCCGAACAACAGCACGACCAGACCGGCAACAATGATTCCCAGAAACGCGAAATCGCGTACCAGCCAACTCAATTGCGCCTGCAGCCGCGGCTGCTCGGTAACAATACCCTGAAGGGAGCGCCCGATCTTGCCCATTTCGGAGCGAAGCCCGGTGGCCGTCACTCGCGCCACGCCGCTGCCGCACACAATCAGCGTGCCTGCGTAGATGAACGGCAGATCTTCTCCGCCCAGCGCAGTCGCCGGCTCCGCGCCCGAAGCGGCGCGCTTTCGTACCGGCACCGACTCGCCCGTCAGCAGCGATTCGTCGGCAAGCAGATCGTTGACTTCGACCAGCAGGGCATCCGCCGGAACGCGATCACCGTCGGATACAAGAACAATATCGTCAGGTACCACGTCGCGGCCGGCAATGCGTTGCGGCCGGCCGTCGCGGATCACCAGTGCGCGCGGGCTGGCAAGATTTCGTAGCGCCTCCAGCACGCGCTCGCTGCGCGTTTCCTGAACGATGCTGATGGATACCGACAACGATGCAAAGACCAGAAGAACCACCGCATCGATCGGCTCTCCCAGCAGGAGATATATCACTCCACCGCCCAGGAGCAACGCGAACATCGGCTGCCGGACGATTTCAAAGGCGATGCGCAGCAGACTGCGGTGTTCGTGGCTCGGCAGTTCGTTGCGGCCATAAGTGGCCAGCCGCGCCGCCGCCTCTTCAGAACTCAGACCGCATTGCACCTCTGCTTCAACCATCGCCCGCCTCGTCCCGATACACCGCCGATGATCCTCATAGGGCGCACGCGCGGCAGGCCATACCTGGCCGGCCACCAACGATCCGTTGATACGAGAAGGATCGCCCGGCAGATGTGTCATTGCGCTCGATCAACGCCAGCCATTTTCACTGGAAACAGCGCTTGAAGCCGGATGACAGCGAGCCTGCAATCCTGGCGAGTCAAGGTTCTCCTGGCCGTGGACGGCTCTGCGCTTGGCCGGCGCGCCGCTTGAACGACGCCACGGCCAGATCTCGCAACGCTAATCGTTGACAAATACCGGCGGGCGCCTGCTCAGCAAAGCGCCGATGCCCTCGGCAAAATCCCTGGTGCGGATATGCTGGAGCCGCCTTTTCAGTTCGCAGCCGAGCGCCTCGGCAACGGCAGCAAGCAACGGTCTTCGCGGCACAGCGCGCAAATCCTGCACAGCGATCGGCGCGTTGCGGGCAATTGCGTGCGCCCGGACCCGCGCCGTGTCGCGCAGCGCTTCGTCCCCGGCGCATTCGTCCACCAGGCCGATGCGATGCGCTTCATCGGGCCCTACCCGCTCCGCGCTCATCAGCATGGCTCCGGCACGCTAGTCCTCGATGATTCCCGGCAAGGTGACGGACACTGCAAATCCGGGGTGGAAGCCAAGCTGTACGAAATTGCCAGCGAATTTCGCCCTGGAGTCCGCCACGCGCTGGTCCGCTACCAGCGCAAGCCACGAGCGAGCGCACCATTCCAGCGCCATAGCGAGCGGCTTGCTTGCGCTACGCAAGGCCCATTACCCAATCTAGATCGCTTCGAGCGAATCCGCTAACCGCTTCAACCGTAGCATTCGCTTGCCAGCGACCACTGTTGGGCGCCTTCAAGCGCGGCGAGTGCACCTTCCCTCAGTACCCCGCCGCCAGTCCTGAAGAACGGCGGGCGTCGTTGGCACCTTCCAGAAGCCCGGTTTTCGGATTGCGCAGGATCGCCTCGTCCGCCCCCCAAGAGGCGACGGATTTGACGTGGTAACCCATCTTTTCCAGCGCGGTCTGCGTGCTCGGCGTCAGATAGCCCGGCTCCACCATCACCAGATCGGGCAGCCATTGCTGATGCACGCGCGGCGCATCCACCGCCTGCTGCATGTTCATGCCGAAATCGATGACGTTGATCATGCTTTCTAGCGTGGTGGAAATGATTGTGGAGCCGCCAGGGCTACCGGTGACCATGAAGAGCTTGCCCTTTTTCAGCACGATGCTCGGCGTCATCGAACTCAGGGGCCGCTTGCCCGGCTCGACCTGGTTGATCTTGCCCTGCACCAGCCCGAAGGCGTTGGGCACGCCGGGCTTGGAGGTGAAATCGTCCATCTCGTCGTTGAGGAAGAAGCCGGTATCGCCGGCGATATGGCCGCTGCCGAACAGGAAGTTAATCGTGTAGGTGACGCTGACAGCATTGCCCTTGGCGTCCACCACCGAATAATGCGTGGTGTGCTGCCCCTCCGCCGCACCCAAGCTGCCGGAAACCTCAGACGACGGCGTGGCAGCGTCCGGTTTGATCTGCTTTCGGATCTGCGCCGCATGCGAAGCGGACAGCAGCCGTGCGATCGGGTTCTTCACGAAGGCCGGATCGCCCAGATAGGTGTTGCGGTCGGCAAAGGCGTGACGCTCGGCCTCCGCCAGATAATGCGTGGCCTTGACCGAAGCATAGCCCCATTTGCCGAACGGATAAGGTTTGATGATCTGCAGGATTTCGCACACCGTCGTGCCGCCCGAACTCGGCGGCGGCGAAGAAAGAATGGTGTAGCCGCGGTAATCGCAGCGCACCGGCTTGTCCCAACCAACGGTGTAATCGGCGAAATCCTTCAGGCTCAGCAGCCCGCCATGTGCCTTGCTTGCGTCCACTACCGCGTGCGCGATCGAGCCCTTGTAGAATGTATCCGGCCCGCCTTCTTCGATCGCCTGAAGCGTGTCGGCCAGTTGAGACTGCGTGAGCCGGTCGCCGACCTGATAGGGTTTGCCGTGATTGAGGAAGATCGCCGCGACATTGGGCTCGTCGGCGAACTGCCTGGCTCGCGTATCGAGGATTTTGATATCGCCAGCTTCCAGCACAAAGCCGTTCTTCGCCAGCGCGATCGCCGGTGCCATCACCTGCTGGCGCGTCATGGTGCCATATGTCTTCAGCGCCGCGTCCAGGCCCATCACCGTGCCCGGCACGCCGATGGAGAGGTAGGATTTCGTGCTCAACCCCGGCACGACATTGCCGGAGGCGTCCTGAAACATGGTCGGCGTGGCGGCGAGCGGCGCCTTCTCGCGGAAGTCGAGGAAGACGTTCTTGCCAGTTGCCAGATGGATCACCATGAAGCCGCCGCCGCCGATATTGCCGCAGCACGGATGCACCACGGCCAGCGCGTAGCCCACGGCCACTGCCGCATCCACTGCGTTGCCGCCCTGCTTGAGGATGTTCACGCCCACTTCGGTGGCCAGATGCTGGGCGCTCACCACCATCGCATGCGGCGCAGTGACGGGCTTTGCCGCCGCCAACGCCGCCCGCGCCGCCGTGGAGCCGGTGACATCCAGCGCCTGAGTGGAGATGGCCGGCCCGGCCGCCGCAGAAGACGCAACCACAAGTGCCAGCGCGGCGGCGGCGACAACGGATTTGTACATGAAAAATCTCTTACCAAGTTAGTCCGGCGCGGACATAGATATACCGGCCATTGAATCCGAACGGCGAGTAGAACGGAAAGGCCAGGACGCCAGAACCGTCCTGCGCGGCCGGAACCGCCTTGGGATAGACGTCGAACAGATTGTCCGCGCCGAGCGCCAAGGTAAGGTCGTTCCTCGGTTGGTAACGCAATTCGAGATCGGAGATCACATGGCTCCCGACCGACAGATCGGACGCCGCCGTCGTGCCGGGTTGAATCACATTTCCGTAGTAGGTAACGCGTGCCGTGGCTCCAAATTCGCCGCGCGACCACACAACCGAGCCCGTCGCCTTCTGACGGGGCGTTCCTTCTTCCATCGTCAGGACGCGGCTGCGGGCATAGAGCGTCGGCGCCGGATTAAGCGCCGAGGTGGTCGTCGGAACCCTCGTTACATCCACGTTGTTGATATTGCCGGCGAGGGTGAAGTCGAAGAGACCGGCTGTGTCCGTCTCCAGCTGGTAGTTCGCGACAAGATCGATGCCCTTGGTTGTAGTGGCAAGGCCATTGATGAAGAAGCGTGCGGCTGCAACATTATAAGGCGCGAGGAGCGCAGCAACGTCCGGGCTGAACGAGGCCGGAATGTTCTCGGACAGGCCGAGCTGGTTGTAGACATGGATGATGTAGCCATCCAGCGTGACGTTGAAGGCACCCTTTTGGAAGACGAAGCCGGCCGAAAAGTTCGTCGACCTCTCTGGTTCAAGCGCCTTGCCTCCAAGTGCTTCGGCTACTGAAGATGTCGCCGGGAAGGTGCCCGTGAGGACCACATTGTTGTTCACGATAACCGAGGCAATCGACGTAAAGTACTCCTGCTGCAGAGAGGGTGCGCGGAAGCCGGTCGAAACGGCGCCGCGGATCGCAAAGCTGGGCGTGAAATCGTAACGCGCCGACACCTTTCCGGTCGCCGTAGTCCCGAAATCCGAGTAGTCCTCGCCGCGGCCGGCGATGCCGACCTGGAGCTTGTCGGTCATCTGCGCTTCCAGATCGAAATAAATCGATTCGTTGGAGCGGTCCTTTGAAACATTGTTTGCCGGCGAAAAGCCCGGGAACCCCTGCGCCCCGCTGCCGGTATAGCTGCTCAGATCGCCGGCATCGATACCGTAGCCCTCACGCCGGCCTTCAAAGCCGAAGGCAACAGTGAGCGACTGGAAGACGTCGAATTTCTTCGACGCATCGATATTGCCCACGAGCTGATCGTAGCTCATGGCGCCATCATAAAAGCTGAGCGGCGTGCTCGTTCCGAGGCTGTAGTTGGCCGAATGCAGCGTATCGAACTTGATCTTGTTGCGGCCGTAGCTGAGGTCGAAATTGACGTCCCAGTCGTCAACCTCGCCGCGCACCCCGCCGGTGAACGTCATGTCTTGTGACCGCGTCTGGATGAGTGGCAGGAAGCCGTTGGGATAGATCGAAGCCAGTCCGTTCGAGGCGACGCTGGAGGGGATGCGGGGGAAGGCCGCCGACTTGCTGTCGCGATCCTGATAGCCGGCCCAGCCGTAAATCTCCCAGTTCGCGCCGATCGGTTTGCCGGCGTTGGCGTAGAAGGAATAGCTGCCGACTTCCGGATCGCCGTAGCGGCTGTCGACCTTCGGGACGGTCAGGCGCGGGTCAAGATCGCCACGGCTGGTCGGGTTGCGGTGAGTATACTCGCCTGAGACGGTCAGGAAGCCGTCGCTGCCCAAGCCCAGGCCCTGCCATCCTCCAACCGTCACCAAACCTTCGCCAGCAACGTGACGGCTGTCGCGCGCAGTGTTCACATCGGTATCGTAGATGCCGTAGGTCACGTTTGCGCCGCCACCGGAACTGGCATGGCGCAGGCGCAAGTTCACGACGCCGGCGATGGCGTCGGAACCGTATAGCGCCGAGGCACCGTCGCGCAGCACCTCGATCGACTCCAGTGCCTCGGACGGAATCGTGTTGAGGTCAACCGCCGCCGCACCGCGCCCAACAGATCCGTTGATGTTGAGTAGCGCAGAGCTATGCCCCCGCACGCTATTGATGAGCACCAAGGTCTGATCGGGTGACATGCCGCGCAAGGTGGCCGGGCGGATGGCGTCGGTGGCGTCGGTCACGGCCGGGCGCGGAAAATCAATGGACGGCTCAACGTTGGCGAGCGCGGTGGCAACTTCCGTCGTACCCTGCTGTGTGAGCATTTGCGTCGTAATAACGTCCACGGGCGAGACCGTGTCGAGGCGCGAGCGTGATTCGCCCCGCATACCCGTCACAACGACCTCTTCCACCTGGCCGTCTGCCGGTTTCTGCTGTGCCGTATTGGTTCCAGTGATCTTGCCCGTGTCCTGCGCGTGGACTGGCTGAACTGCAGCTAGGCACAGCAGGGACGATGCAACCACCGCCGTCGAGGCAAGCAAGGCTGTCTTGCGAAACGCATTTGGCATTTTTAGCATGGAGAATCCCCTCTCATATACTTAACACAATCGCGGTTACGCCCGGTTTGCGCAACTACTGATCCTGCTTTCAATCCCGTTCGTTTTTTCGGGTCAATTTCGTACATTTGCGCAAGCACGACAGTTAACTCCCCGCCCTGCTTGAATCGGCCCTGGCGTTCCTTGAACTCGGCTTGAACTGCTGAATGGCGCCCTCCCGCGCCTTCGGTCCCATTTCCCAGACCGATTGCGCCATGCTCAGCGACCATCCGGTTACCCCTCTCAAATTGCGATAGTATAAGAAAAAATATCAAACTTGTTCCCAAACTTTGCCAATAAGCGGCATAATTTTGGGATTTTATCTTCCTTTTCTGGAGTAGATTCGTTTTTTTCTGATACCAGTGCCTTCCACGTCGTTCAGTGCAGGCAAATTCGCCTAGCGTAATGGGCTGCTGCCCCTGACTGAAAGAGGCGCGATTTCCTACGACGACAGCAGCCGGAGGACAGTCACATGAGCGACATGCTTTCCCTCGACGCAACTGACGTGCGGATCCTGGCGATCCTGCAGGAGGACTGCACGATATCGATCAGCGCCGTAGCCGAGCAGGTACATCTTTCGCAGAACGCATGTTGGCGAAGGATCAAGCGTCTAGAGGAGGATGGCATTATCCGTAGGCGCGTTGCGCTGCTCGATGCCGCCAAACTCGGTGTGGGCGTGACGGTATTTGTCACGGTACGTGCCGGGGAGCACTCCGAAGAATGGCTGAACACATTTGCTTCAGCCGTCGCATCAATCCCCGAGGTTATGGAGTTCTATCGCCTGAGCGGGGATATAGACTATCTCCTGAGGCTACAGGTTGCTGACATCAATTCCTATGACAAGGTCTATAAGCGTTTGATAAGAGCTGCAAAGCTGACGGATGTAAGTTCTGCATTTTCCATGGAAGAATTGAAACAGACAACAGCATTGCCACTTCCGCTGGACATAGGAAAGTAGCCAAGCGGGCCAAACCGCTAGGCAAGACACCGCTGAAGCTGCTGAGTTTTTCCAGGTACAGCGGGATTGGTCTGCAGGAGTTGCGTGCCGGACCGGAGCGCCTCATACGCCGTGATTGTCACGGCGCGTCAGGTCGATGGCCCGGCTTTCCAGGATTGCCTCCATGGAGAAAATACCCTGGACCGAAAGGAAGTCGAATCCCGTGATGAGCTTCTGATAAAAGGCGTCGTAGCCGGGCATCCCGCGCGTGACGGCTTTGATAAGGTAATCGCATTCGCCGCCGATGCGATAGAAATCAGTTACCTCATGCAGACGCTCCACGTGTTTGCGGAAGGTTTCGGCCCATGCCATCGAATGATGCCGCGTTCGGATCAAAACAAAAACTGTCAAGTCCAATCCGAGCGCCGGCAGATCAACGGCGACACGCGATTCGCGGATGATTCCGCTGGCTTGAAGGCGCTGCAGGCGCCGCCAGCAGGCGTTTTGGGACAGGCCGATACGATCGGCCAGTTCGCGCTGGGAAAGCGAGCCGGCCTGCTGAAGCACGGTGAGAATCTTGAGATCAAAATTATCAAGTTTTTCCATTTTCCAGATCGTTTGACCACTTTTCGAGCCAATTCTGCGGAAAATAGGTGAAATGCGCAAGGGCGGCCGTTGGTAATGTCGCGACCGTTCTACCGCGTAAGGCAGGGCATATCGCGCAAGGCAGTGCAAATGACGTCGTCAGTTGTTTCAAATCCCAACGACCTCCTCGACGAGTTCCGCGCCTCGCTCAATTGCGAAGATCCCGTGGCCAATATCTGCGGCGGATTGATCGGCCAGGACATTGTCTTCGACGGGCCCTTCGGACCCAAGACTCTGCTGTATGCGGATTATGTTGCCTCAGGCCGGCCCTTAAGGCAGGTCGAAGATTTCGTGGCGAACCAAGTTCTGCCGCGCTATGCGAATCCGCATACTGAAGCGTCGTTCTGCGGTGCCTATTCCACGCATTTGCGCCACAGTGCCAGGGCGGCGATCGCCCGATCTTGTGGCGCGGACAGCCGTCACGCCGTCATTTTCTGCGGCGCCGGTGCAACCGCTGCCCTCAACCGGCTCGTGACACTGTTTGCAGCGTCGGAGCGCATCCCGCGTCCGGCGGGCCGTCTCCAATTCCTTCCCAATTTTTTCCGTGCGGGAAATGATGCGCGCGTGCGCGTCATCATCGGCCCCTATGAACACCATTCCAACATCCTACCCTGGCGCGAAAGCGGTGCCGAGGTCGTCGAGATCGGTGAAGCAACGGCCGGCGGTCCGGACATGGCAGAACTGTCCCGCGTGCTTCACGAAAGCAGGGCAGCCAGACGCGTCATCTGCGCATTTTCGGCAGCGTCGAACATCACGGGAATCACGACCGATGTTGTGGCCGTCACACGGATCGTCAAAGCCGCGGGCGCACTGATGGTTTGGGATTATGCTGGCGGCGGCCCGTACCTGCCGATCAGCATGACCCCCGCGCCCGGTGTCGAGATCGACGCCATAGCGATTTCGCCGCATAAGTTTGTAGGCGGGCCAGCGTCGTCAGGAGTGCTGATCGTACGCCGCGACACAGTGGTGACAACGCGGCCGATGACCTCTGGCGGCGGGACAGTCAAATTCGTCTCATCACGTGTTCATGATTACGTCGACAAACTTGAAGAGCGGGAAGAGGCCGGGACACCGAATTACGTCGGCGATGTGCGGGCTGCGCTCACCTTTTTGATCAAGGATGCCATTGGCGTGGAATATATGGCCCGGCGTAATGCAGAACTGACCAACCTCGCAATCGGATCCTGGCACAATGTGGACGGCCTCGAAATTTTAGGGTCGCTCACGGCGCCTCGGCTGCCGATCTTTTCGTTACTCATCAAGGATCCGCGCGGCGGCCATGTTCATCCCCAACTTGTCACGCGCATCCTGAGCGACAGATTTGGCATTCAGGCGCGCGGTGGCTGTGCCTGTGCCGGGCCGTATGCCCACCACCTACTCTCTATTGGCCCCGCCGAGTCCGAACGGCTCCGTTGTGAGATACTGGCTGGCAACGAGGCGAATAAACCTGGCTTTACACGCCTGAATTTCAGCGTGCTGATGCCCGAAAGCAAAGTGCGCTTCATCATCGATAGCGTCGCCACGCTGCCTGAGGTGATCGGCGACCTACAGGGGCGCTATGTATTTAGCTCCGAAAATGGTTTGTTTGCGCCGCGGTAGCCCGAACATCTGCCCGGTTCCGGAACGCATCGTATCCTCATGACCCCGGCCCGCTCAGCATAACGGGAATATTCCAACCTGCCGTGGCCCCAAAACCGGGAGCAGGTCAAGTCCAATGCGCCACGCGTGCGCAGCGGAAAGCGGCGATATCCGTTTGCCCCGAATTGAGGTGTGACCCCAGCGCTGCCCGCCAGTTCCGTCGATTTGCCAAGTGCTTGATTTTATGGTGCCCAGGGGCGGAATCGAACCACCGACACGCGGATTTTCAGTCCGCTGCTCTACCGACTGAGCTACCTGGGCATTCCGGTGCGGAACCGGGCCGGACAGCCAGTTCATCCGAACCGGCC
>JAGWZW010000089.1 GCA_018971835.1 Alphaproteobacteria bacterium | reverse complement strand
TTTGGCCGTCCACATGGGGCACCTCCAAAACGAATCGGTGCCCCATAAGGAATCACAATAGATTCCAGACCTTCAAGCCCATCGTCGCACCAACCGATTCGTCCGATTCACAAAGTCCCCGGACGGACACTCAAGGCGTCGGTCTTAAGCATTCGTTTACTTCGGCTGCGGGTTCATTGCCTTGATAGCCTCTTTGTAGTTGTACTTTGCGCGTACTAAAATTATTGAGTATAATATATTGAAAGCGCGGGATATTTCGCGTGTGACCTGGGGGCCAATGGAGTTCCTGCTTACGCTGTGGCCATGATGGAACCCTTCGAGCAATCACAGAAAAGCCTCAACCGATCGCCGCTGGATGATCCGCGCGTTCTGAGTGGGCCGTTCTGGGGCGAGCTTCGAGTATTCCTTGCCGTTGCGAAGGCGAAGTCTTTCAACCGGGCGGCCGAAGAGCTCAAGATGAGCCAGCCGACGGTCAGCCGGCAGGTGAAGCGGCTTCAGGACGTTATCGGCTCGCAGCTCGTGGTGCCGACCCAGGCGGGTATCAAGCTGACGGAGCGGGGCAAGGAACTTGCGCTATCCCTGATCGCCCTCGACGAAAAGCTCTTCGAAATCTCCCACAGCCTGAAGGCGGAAAAGAACGAGGCCGAGGGCCTAGTGCGGTTAAGCGTCACCGAGGGCCTTGCCGGCCTCTTTGTAGCGCCGAACCTGATCGAATTCAGCGAGCAATTTCCCAAGATCCAGCTACATATCCGAAACCCGATCAATCTGACGAGCCTGCGCGAAAACCAGACCGACGTGATGATCGCATTCGGGCCGGTCAGCCAGAGCGACATCACCGCGCAGCGGCTCGGCTATATTCATTTCGTGCCGGTCGTGACCCAGGCCTATGTCGAGCGCTTCGGCATGCCCAACCGCAGCAACCTGGAAAGGCACCTGTTTATCGATAGCGAGTATTATTCCGCACACACCGGCATCTGGGAAAACTGGCATGAACTTGTCGCGCAAGGGGTAATCGCACACCAGTGCGACAACTCCTTCGCGTATGCGCTGCTAGTGAAGTCCGGTTTGGGGATCGGTCTGCTGGGTACCTATACGCTGGTCGATCCGGTGACGGTGCCGCTTGACCTCGGCGTACATGTCTCGGTCCCGATCTACATTCTCTCCCATACGGAAAGGCTTACCGCGCGGCCGGTCCGGCTGGTGTATGACTGGCTTTCGACCGTCTTTTCCCCGACGAACCCGTGGTTTGCGCCCGAACTCAGGTTGCAGACTTGCACCGCTAACTCGGCCCCGCTGTCGGCGGCGGCGGCGCAGCTGCTTGCTGGGCCTCAAGATATCGCGCTCTGACGTCTGCCGCGATGTCGAGGTAGAGATTGCCGATATCCTCAAATATCTCGGATAGTTCCAACGCAGTCGAATCGTTGTGATGCGCTAGGCGCGTCAACGTCTCTGCATATATCTCCTTCACACGTTGAAGGTACTCATAACAATCGTTCACTGCATACTCTCTCCGAGCCGGCTAGAGGTGGGCCTCATATTTCGACGCCGCGTCCCACTCGCCTTCGATACGGAAAAGGACTGTGGGATCGGTCGCCAGGGTGATCGCGTCGTTGCCGACATTGAGTTCCTTGACGAGTTCGACATAGGGCTCAGGATGTCCGGCGAAGTACACCGGTTCCTTGCCCGGAACCTCTTTGAAGCCGAGCAGGCTCCGCCACAGGCGGGCGTACACTGGCATGGCGTGGGTGATAACGCGCGTGTAGCCCTTGCGCGCGATGTGGGCAAAGACAAATTCCGAAGCGGCTTTGAGATAGCGCGGGTTGCGGTATGCCCGGCGAAAGGCGGTACGTTCAATTACCGCAAAGTCCTTGAACCACCGGATGCGTTGGGCGCCTATGGGCTCATCGCCACAATAAGCAATAACATGAGTCGCCTGCAAGTCATTACCGTCATAAGACTGCCCAGCGGCAACGCCATTTTCTTCCATAAAACAGATCGCACGGATGGCATAGGCGTGCTGCAATTGCTCAAGTGTGGTCACGACCTCGACACGGACCGAATTATGGCCGCTTAACGCTTCATTTACTTTCCCACTCATTATTAGTGTCTCCCCACGTTGAGATGTACGATTCATCTCAGATAGGGAGAGCACGGTAGATATGCTTAGCTAGAGCGGTTCTTCAAATTTGATGAGCAGGATGATGAACAAACATCTTTCGTTCGCGTGCCAGATCGGGGAGTGGGTTCGAGAGGCATATATTCAGTGCGGCGATAATTGGGACGGAATAAATGACTATATCGAGGCGCGCATGGCCGGCCTAAGCGAGGAAGAAAAGGCGGAAATGCTCGCAGAAGCCGCCTTCACGCTGACGCGAGGCAACAGTAAAGTGCACTGAGTTGTAGGGCTAATTCCGTTGTACTCGACACGTTCAAATTAAATTCCCCACATCGCCAGCCTCTCCCAGTGGGCTCGATCCAGAACATTTATTTGATTCAATATATTATACTGATTTGGCAGGCGGCCGCGTCCCTGATATCCCCCCGTCCCATCATAGCAAACGGCGACCAGATCGGACCGCGGCTTGGCGATCGCGTCTAACCGGACACCAGCGCCGCGCTTGCGCTCTTGAGGTTATCGATGAAAACGCTCTGCAGCCGGGTGGGTGTAAAGCCTCGCCGGACCGCGAGGCCGACCGGGTGCCGGGAGCCGTCAATAGGTTTTCCCAGAACGCTGAGGCACCCCCGGATCAGTTCCGAGCGCGTTTGGCTGGTCGGGATGACGGCGGCGCAATCGGTGGCCATAAGCAGGGACCAGATCGTCACGAGCGAATTGCATTCGACCACGCATTGTGCAGGCGGCAGGCCTCTGGCCTGCAGGTAATCGTCGAAGCATTGCCGCGGCGGAGTGCCAACCGGGGGCAGCAGCCAGCTCAGGGATGTGAGGCGAGCCGACGCCAGGGGTCTGTTGCCGCGCTTGGAGCGGGGTGCCAGCGCGTGGCTGGCCCGCACGGCGATGGATAGGGTGTCCTCGAAGATCGGAACCTGTTCGAGGTCGCGGGTCGTCGATGAGGCGCGCAAGGCCCCGATGATCATGTCGATCCGGCCGTGACGGAGGGCAACGAGCTGTTCCTCGTAGGGCCCGTCCATGACGGAGACCCGGCTGCTCGGGTGGCGCTTGAGGGTGCTGGTGATTGCGCCAGGAAGCCAGCCGGGGCGGGCGGTCGGCAACGCGCCGATCAGCAACTGGCCCCTGACGATGCCATTGATCTCCTGCGCCGCCTCCAGCCCGAGACGGACTTCCGATTCGCACCGGCCAATCCCCTCTGCCAGGATCAGCGCCTCGCGAGTGGGGTCGATACCCCGTCCAGCTCGCTTCCAAAGGGGGCACCGGATCAACTGGCTCAACGCGCTGACAGCCCGGTGCATGCTCGGTTCGCTGCATCGCAAGGCGCGCGCCGCCAGTAGGAAGCTGCCGTGGTGAACCAGCGCGCTAAGCCCGCGAAGTTGCAGGTCCGTGGCCCGCTCCCATAGCCCCGGCGGTTTGTGGCCGAGATCCACAAAATGCGCCTCGGCCGCATGCAATTGGGCATGCGCGGAAGCGGCACGTTGCGCAAGGGCGGCGGCGGCCGGCGTCGGCTCCATGCCGCGCGAATTGCGCTCAAACAGCTTGAGGTTCAGGGTCCGCTCGAGGGAACTGATCGCGGCTGAAACCGAAGGCTGTGTGCGGTGCACCAATTCGGCCGCTTTCGCGGTGCTGAGGCTCTCATAGACGGCTAGAAAGATTCTGAGCTGGTTTAGCTTCACTTGAAGCATCCTCGACGGGCCAAATCGACATATAGCAAAAATCGATAGCTTCGACTGCATTTTCAGTTTCCCAACCGGTCGCCGCGCCGACATAACGTCCTTACAGATAACAAGGTGAGGAAACAGGAGATCGGGCGGTGTCAGCTTTCTATTTGTTCGACAGGCGCACGGCGTGGAGCGGCTGTGCCCGGAGTGTGTTTGCCGCCGGCGTTCGGCGCGTTCGGTTCGGTTGATCGCAATGACGCAGTCTGCACTCAGAATCCGCACGCACAGCCGCCTGGCCTTCGGGCTCATCGATATGAACGGCGAAATCGGTCGCGTCGAAGGCGGCCTTGGCTTGACGCTTGAAGATCCCTGTCTGGTGCTTCGTGCCCGGCGCGCGGAGACGATCTCGATCGGCGGCCCGGCTGAGGTGTCGGACGGCACAAGGCGCAAATTCACGTCGATGTGGCAGGTCTTCCGCGAGAAGTTCGGCATCGAAGGTGTCGCCGTCGAGGTTGAGGAAGCGATCCCCGGTCACAGCGGCCTGGGCTCCGGAACGCAGCTGGCGTTGGCGTTCGGCCAGGCGCTCAATCTGCTGTACGATCTGAACCTCAAGCTTCCCGAGATCGAACGCATCGGCCAGCGCGGCGGCACCAGCGGCATCGGTTGCGCCGCCTTCGTGACGGGCGGCTTTCTCGCCGATGGCGGCCACCGCTTCGGCGTGCCCGGCGGCAAGACGATGTTCGCGCCGTCCGCAGCTTCGGCGGGCTTCTCGGCGCCGCCCATTCTTTTTCATTCCAACCTGCCAAGCTCATGGCGCGTGGTGCTGGCGCTGCCGGCGGCTGGGCGCATTACGCATGGCGATGAAGAAAAAGCGCTGTTCCTCGAGCATTGCCCGGTGCCGTCCGACGAGGCGGCGCAATCGGCCCGGCTGGCGCTGCTCAAGGTTCTGCCCGCGATCATGGAAGCCGACCTTGAGGCGTTTGGGGACGGGCTCGAAGGCATGCAGCGTTACGGGCTCAAGCGCATCCAGATTGCGCGGCAGAACGAAGAAGTGCGTGGCACGATGAACGAAATGCGCCGTCTTGGGCTGCATGGTGTTGGTATGAGCAGTTGGGGGCCCGCGCTGTTCGGGTTTACGGATGCCGACTCCGACAAGGCACAAGAGATTGTAAAGACGCTGGAGACGTTCGGCGACACGGTGGGCGGGGTGCGCGTCATCCTCACCAGCGCCGCCGAACACGGCGCTACCTGGACGTGGGAGTAAGCAATGAAGGTACAGATTTATGCCATTACGAGCGTGCAGGACGCCATCGACACGGTGGATGCCGGCGCCGATCTGATCGGCGTGGTGTCCGAGAACGACGGTGAAGTGGTCGAGGACTGCACCGCCGAACAGGCGCGCGCGATCTTCGCGGCCGTTGAAGATCGCGCAAGCACCATTGCGTTGTCGCTGGGGACCGACGTGGAGCGCATCGTGCGCATGGTGAAAGCGACGCGGCCGCGTATCCTGCATCTGGCGGCGCGCGAACTGCCGCTCGACGTGGTGGAGCGCATCAAAGCGCAGATCGGCGATGTCAAGCTGATGATGGCCGTGCTGGTGGACGGACCGGGCGCGATCGATGTCGCGCGCGAATATGCGCGTCTGGCCGACTATCTCATCCTGGATTCAGGCAGCACCAAGAGCCCCGTCACCGGCGCCACCGGTCAGCCTCACGATTGGAACATCAGCGCGCGCATCGTGGCCGAAAGCCCAGTGCCGGTGGTGCTGGCCGGCGGGCTGTCGCCGGAGAACGTGGCCGAGGCCGTGCGCATCGTCCGCCCCTGGGCAGTGGATTCGTTCACCCGGACGGATCGCCCTGGGCAGCGCGGCGTGAAGGATCCGGAACGGGTGCGCGCTTTCGCCCGCAATGCCCGGGCTGCGGCCGAAGCGCGTTAGGCCACCTGAGTAGAAAAAGTTCGAAGCAAGGTTCTCGCGGTGAATGCCTCGCGAGGGCCGAAGGAGGTTCTATGCCTACGCACCGCGAACTGGCGAATGCTCTGAGGTTTCTGGCTATCGATGCGGTCCAGCAGGCCAACTCCGGCCATCCGGGCGCGCCGCTCGGCATGGCGGACATGGCCGAAGTGCTGTGGCGGGGATTTCTCAGGCACAACCCGTCAAATCCGGCGTGGTGGGACCGCGACCGTTTCGTGTTGTCCAACGGCCATGCCTCGGCGCTGCTCTACGCGTTGCTGCATCTGAGCGGCTATCCGGTCGGGCTTGAGGATTTGCAGGGCTTCCGTCAGCTTGGGTCGCGCACGGCCGGCCATCCGGAACGCGATCTGACGATGGGGATAGAAACGACGACCGGGCCTTTGGGGCAGGGCATTGCCAATGCCGTGGGCCTGGCGCTGGCCGAGAAGGTGCTGGCCGCGCGCTTCAATCGTCCAGGCTTGCCAGTCATCGACCATTATACTTGGGTGTTTGCTGGCGACGGCTGCCTGATGGAAGGGGTTTCGCATGAAGCCGCGTCGCTGGCGGGCACCTTCGGCCTTGGCAAGCTCATCTGCCTCTATGACGACAACGGCATCTCGATCGACGGCAATGTCCGCGGCTGGTTCGGGGACGATACGGCGCTGCGCTTCGAAGCCTATGGCTGGCAGGTGATCCGGTCGGTGGACGGGCACGACGCCGTGGCGGTGGAAAACGCGATTCGTGCCGCGCAGGCTGAACCTTCGCGGCCGAGCCTGATCTGTTGCAAGACCGTCATCGGCTATGGCTCGCCCAAGCGGGCCGGTACCGCCAAGGCGCATGGCGAGCCGCTCGGCGCCGAGGAAATTGCCGCCGTGCGCAATCAACTCGGCTGGGAGGCGCCTCCCTTCGTGGTACCCGATGGCATACGGGTGGCCTGGAACGCACAAGCGGCAGGCCGCGCTGCCGAAACCGCGTGGCAGGAGCTGTGGGCCCGCTATCGCGCGCAATACCCGGCGCCGGCCGAAGAATTGCAACGCCGCATGGAAGGCAAGCTGCCGGGCGATTTCGGCACGGTGGCGTCGCAGGCGATTGCGGCCGCGGCAGCAGCCGGCCCGCAGGCCACGCGGGTGTCCTCGCAAGGCGCGCTGAACGTATTCGGAGCGGCCCTTTCCGAGATGCTCGGCGGTTCGGCCGACCTGACCGGTTCCAACAACACGATGCACAAGGCGTCGCGCGCAATCAGCACCGACCAGCCCGACGGCAATTACCTGCATTACGGTGTACGCGAATTCGGCATGAGCGCCATCATGAACGGTCTGGCGCTGCACGGCGGCTTCATTCCTTACGGCGGAACGTTCCTTACCTTCTCCGATTACGCGCGCAACGCGGTGCGTATGGCAGCGCTGATGCATCAGCGGGTGATCCACGTCTACACCCACGATTCCATCGGCCTGGGCGAAGATGGGCCGACGCATCAGCCAATCGAACATGCAGCCAGTCTGCGGCTCATTCCGAACCTGAGCGTGTGGCGCCCCGCAGATGCGGTGGAGACGGCAGTTGCATGGTCAGCTGCTTTGGCGCGCGAGGACGGACCGGCCGCGTTGCTGCTGACCCGCCAGGCCTTGCCGCCGCTGGCGGATGCAGCGCGTGCCAACGATATCGCGCGCGGCGGGTATGTCTTGCTCGATTGCGAGGGAACGCCGGACGCGCTGGTGATCGCCACCGGCTCGGAGATTCATATCGCCGCCGAAGCGGTCAAAGAGGCACAGGCGCAAGGCTTACGAGTGCGGCTCGTCTCGATGCCGAGCACCGATGTCTTTGACCGGCAGGACGCATCGTGGCGTGACGCAGTGCTTCCGACTTCGGTCACACGCCGCGTGGTGGTTGAAGCCGGTTCCACTGCCGGTTGGTGGCGCTACGCCGGTAGCCAGGGCCGCGTGCTCGGCATCGATCGCTTTGGCGCTTCAGGCAAGGCCGCCGATCTCTATCGCTATTTCGGCCTTACCGCGGAGCGGATATCCGAAGCCTTGCACGAACTTCTTTGAACGCAAACGGCGGCCCGGCAAGGGCCGCCGTTGTCATAAGCAAGCGCTGGTGAACCGTAGGCGCGGTTATGCACTCCGGGCGGCATGCACTGCGGCTGCCAGCGCCGGCAGAATTCCTGCAATCCAGAGCCACAACCAGGGGCCCGTCCATTCGCCCGCACTCGTCAGCGGCGTGGCGGCGAGCCCGAAGAAATAGGCGGTGCATAGCAGGCCGACTGCTGCGCCCAGTGCGATCGTGAGAGGACCGACGTCGGGCTTGGCCACGATCGACTCGAACAGGCTCAACGGTGCGCAAACCGCAAGTCCCAGGAAAACCACGAAACTGCCGGCGATCAGGAAGAAGGGCAGGTAACCGGAACCGGGAGTGACGATTGCATCGGAAGCGCTGTTTCCGAGCCACAGAGCGACAAACGCAAGCACAACGCCAGCGGCCAGAATGGCGAAGCTGCTCTTCGAGTTGGCACGCGTCATGATGAACCTCCCATTTAAGACCGCTTTTGCGGTGGTGTTATTGAATAAGTCTACGTCACCGCTTTTCCACGTCAAGTTTAGGTGTTTGTGGGAGTCGTTCTCGTGACATGTTGCATGCGCTAAGAAAGGTGTCGCACAGGCCTCAGGTTCCAGTTTCAAGTATCTGGAATCAAAGATACATAGTGGGCAGGCGGATTACCGTAATTGCTTTTGCAATAGCTAAGGAATTACCTAAAAAAATTCTGCGGCGCTCAAACATGGACGGGATTTCATACTCCTCGGTTGCAGCGCTGCGGTCAGTTGCCGATCCGGCTACCACGGCTCTTGAGTTGGACATCGCCCGCCGGCCAAAGAGCGGCAAAATTCGCGCCTACGATTTATCGGCAATTGCGATCGATTCTACGCAGCTAATGCGTTAGTAAGAACGGAATCGGCGCGGTATTCCTTGAACAAACATCGTCAGCAGACGAGCAAGAGAGGGAACCGCGATGACTATCTCCACGGACAGGCGACGTGCGCTTCAAACGCTCGGCGTGGGCCTTGCAGCGGCCGGTGCTGTGCCATTGTCGTCAGCGGCTGCTGCGAAGGCCGACGACAGCCTTGCCGTGCCGGGTGCGAAACGGCTGCGTGAATTGATGGCGCGTCTGGAAAAGGCGCCGCGGCGGCGCGATTTCAAAACCGTGCCGATGATTCTCGATCATGCCGATCAATGGGACGCCGAAGCCATCGCCGAACTGAAGGTTTACAAGCCGCGGCCCAAACAGGCCTGGGACTGCACCGACATCGGCGGGCCCTGGCTCAATCTGATGCGCAACGCACTCAATGCGCAAATCTGGTCGTTCGGGCATCCTGATTTCCTCGCGGTGGCGGTGGTGCACGGTTCGGCCAATCTCGCGCTCTACGATCAGGCGATGTGGGACAAGTACGGGATCGCCAAGCTGGCGGGTGACAAGTTCCCAAAGAACGCGCTGATTGTGGAAGTCGCCGCCGGGTCGGGCGATCCAAAGAACTACGAAGACGAGGCAGGGGCCTTCTCGCCACACGACAATTCCATTCCGGCGCTGATGCGGCGCGGCGTGTTCTTTCTCTCCTGCCACAATGCGATCTGGGAGCAGTCTTCCAAGCTGCACGCCAAAGGGCAGAACCCGGACAAGCTCTCCGTCGATCAGATCGCCGCCGAACTGACCAATCATCTGCTGCCCGGCGTGGTGCTGACGCCTGGCGCGGTCGGCACCATGCCGGAACTGCAGGAAGCCGGATTTCATTACGCGAAAAACTAGGAGCGCGGCATGCGCAAGCTTCTTTGTGGCATGGTGCTCTCCTGCGTTCTGGCGCTGCCGGCCTTCGCGCAAGGCGAAGGCTGGCAGGGCAAGGCCGAGCCGCCACATTATGCCGGACAGATATTTCCGCCCTGGCAGCACGGCGAGAACAACGACGCGGTGAAGCGCGGGTTCGAATTCACCGTGCCGGAAGCCGATGCGCTGGCCGATTTCCACGGCGACGTGACCAATCCGAAATTGGTTCTCTATGTCGGCGGCAATTACTTCTTTGCCATGTCGCCCTTGGTGAAGGCGTTCGAAGCGAAGCATCCTGAATACAAAGGTCGCGTCTATTGGGAGACGATTCCGCCGGGGCTGCTGGTGAAGCAGATGGACGCCGGCGGCACCGTCACCTCCGGTAACATGACCTGGACGGTGAAGCCGGACGTCTATTTCGCCGGCCTCAAGAAAGTGCAGGAACTGATCGGCAAGGGCACGCTGGTCGGTCCGGCGCTGCCTTATGTCACCAACACACTCGCCATCATGGTGCCCAAGGGCAATCCCGCGCATGTCAAAGGTCTGGCCGACCTCGGCAAGCCGGGGATCAGGCTCGCCATGCCCAATCCGGCCTTCGAAGGCATCGCGCGGCAGATTCAGATGTCGCTGGTCAAGGCGGGCGGTGAGGCGCTGCGGACAGAGGTTTACGAGACGAAGGTGAAGGACGGCAGCACCATCCTCACCCATATCCATCACCGCCAGACGCCGCTGTTTCTGCTGCAGGGCCTCGCCGATGCCGGCGTCACCTGGCAATCCGAGGCGATGTTTCAGGAGCAGGCCGGCCACCCCATCGCACACATCGACATCCCGCCGGACCAGAACACCACGGCGATCTACGCCGGTGCTATGGCCAAGGACGCGGCGCACCAGAAAGCCGCCAAGGCCTGGCTCGCCTTCATTGTCTCGCCGGCCTCGCTGGCCATTTTTGAGCGTTACGGTTTCAAGCCGTATATAAAACAAGACAAGACCAAGGCCGATTGACGTTCGTCGCGGCCGGGAGGGAACCATGCGCTTCGGAATCGTGATTGTTTCGCTGGCGCTGCTGACCGCCGGCCCGGCCTTTGCCGATGCCGGGCTGAACCTGGTGATGCATGGCTCGAAGAACGGCGCGCCGCCTTGTTCGTCCTGTCACGGCGAGACAGGCGCGGGTCAGCCGGCGGCGGGTATCCCACGCCTTGCCGGGCTCGATGCGCGCTACATTGTGCGTCAGCTTGAAAGCTTCACCTCGAGCACCCGCGCCAACAGCGTAATGCATCCTATCGCCTCGGCGCTCACCGCGCCGGAGCGTACAGCGGTGGCAGGCTATTTTTCCGGGCAGACGCCGCCGAGGGCCAAGGATACGGTGCCCGATCCGAAACTGATCGCGGCCGGCGCAGCGCTGGCTGCGCGCGGCGATTGGAGTAAAGGCATACCGGCTTGCAAAAGCTGCCATGCGCCCGATGCGCTGGGCACGGATGGAACGGTTCCGCGTTTGGCCGCGCAGTCATCGGAATATATCGTGGCCCAGCTTCGCGCCTGGCAGGCGGGCACGCGGCATGACGATCCGCTCGGCCTGATGACGGCGATCGCCTCCAAGCTCGATGCCGATCAGGTTGCGGCGGTTGCCGCCTATTTCTCCAGCCAGCCGGTGAACGGCGCGCCAATCGGCGCACCGGCGAGCGATCCGGTTGCGGAGGAAACGACGAAGCCTGTGCTGCAAGGCTTCGCGCCGCCGCCCGAAAACGCCATTCCGAACGATGATTTCGGCAAGATGGTGCGCTTGGGCGAGAACATTTTTCAGAACCCGCAGCGCTTCGCCGCTCCGTATGTCGGCAACACGCTCAGTTGTTCCAACTGCCACATCGGCCGCGGGCGGCTGGCAGGCTCGGCGCCGCTGTGGGCGGCTTATGTCGCCTATCCGGCCTATCGCAGCAAGAACAAGCATGTGAACACCTTTGAAGAGCGCATGCAGGGCTGCTTCAAGTTCAGCATGAACGGCAAGGCGCCGCCCTTGGGCAGCGAAACGCTGGTGGCGCTCGAAACCTATTCCTACTTTCTCGCCAAGGGCGCGCCCACCGGCGCCGATCTGCCGGGCCGTGGCTATCCCAATCTGCAGATGCCGGCCAGGCCGTTCGATTATGCACGCGGGCAAAAGGTCTATGAGCAGAACTGCGCGCTCTGCCACGGCACGGATGGCCAGGGACAGGCCGCCCCAGACGGGCGCACGGTGTTTCCCGCACTCTGGGGCCCCCATTCCTTCAACTGGGGCGCGGGCATGGGCAACATCAAGAACGCGGCCGCCTTCATCAAGGCCAACATGCCGTTCAGCCGTGGCGGCACGCTTTCCGATCAGCAGGCCTGGGACGTCGCCGCCTTCGTGGACAGTCACGAGCGTCCGCAGGATCCGCGCTTCACCGGCTCGGTGGCGGACACGCGTGCCAAGTATCACGATGGCGCGACCTGGATGTATGGCAAGACTGTGAACGGCATCGTTCTGGGCGCCCATTCGGTGCCGCCCGGAAAACGCTGATTTCGGCTACGCGTGTCCTTGGGCACAACGCCCTGTTAACCACGATGGAGCAAGGATTGCCGCCATCCGGCGATGCCCGATGCGGGGCGTGGGCCGGCGGAGGCACCGGCGATGTCCGCAGTTCAGGCGTTTGCGCATGATCCCGTTTCCCGGCGGCGGCTGAAGCGGGCCAAGAGCCTGCTGGGCTCGCTGTTTGCGCCCTTGGACTTCCTGCTCGCGGCCGGCGGCGATGCGCGGCTGGCGCTCGATCCTGAAACGCGGCTCAACGGGTACGGCTGCCGCGCCTTCCCGCGGCCCGAAGCCTTTACGTTCGCCTCCTCCACTGCGACCTCGATTTCCGACCGCGCCTATGCCGCCGCCGATGCGGCGCGCATGGCGCTGGTCGCCGCCGTCATCGACCGCGAAGGCGCCTTCGACGAGCGGATCGAAGCCATGCGCGCGCGGCTGCTGGCGTATCTGGGGCTTGCCGGTTCGGGGACCGAGATCGTGTTTTCGCCGTCCGGCACCGATGCGCAGCTTCAGGCGCTGGTTCTGACCGAAACGCTGCTGGGCGGCCCGCTCACCGGCATCGTGGTCGCCGCCGACGAAACCGGCAGCGGCACCAAGTTCGCGCTCACCGGACGGCATTTCAGCACCCTGACGGCGCTGGGCCATAGCGTGACCAAGGGCGAGGCGCTTTCCGGCCTGGAAGGGCGCTTCGCGCGCATCGACGTTCCGGTGTGCGCAGAGAACGGCAAGCCGCGCACGCTGCAAGAGATCGACGCCGCCGTGATCGCGGCGGTCGAAAGCGCGGTGCGCGCAGGCCGCAAGGTGCTGCTGCAGACGATGGACCGCTCCAAGCTGTGGCGCCGGCTGCCGAGCCAGGCCTGCCTGGCCGAAATCGAGGCGCGCTTTCCAAACGATGTGCAGGTGGTGGTCGATGCCTGTCAGATGCGCCTCAGCCTCGAGCGCATCCGCACTTACCTTTCGCGCGGCGAGATGGTGCTGCTCACCGGCTCAAAATTCTTTACCGGCCCGCCCTTCAGCGGGGCGCTGCTGGTGCCGGCCTCGCTGTCCGCGCGGCTGGATGGCGATACGCTGCTGCCGCACGGCTTTCGCGACTACTTCAACGCCGGAGACTGGCCGCGGCGCTGGCAATCCATCGGCGCGCAATCGCCGGACGGGTTCAATGCCGGGGCGTGGCTGCGCTGGGAAGCGGCGCTGGCGGAGATGGAAGCCTATGGTGCGGTGCCGGAAAGCTATCGCCGCGATGCAACCGGCGAATTCATCGCCACCGCCTCGCGTCTGATCGGCGAGGGCGGGCTCGAACTGCTGCCGGAAGATCCGCGCGATGCCAGCGACGCCATCGACGACGGCGAATTCAACACGCGCACCGTCCTGCCGTTCATCCTGCGCCGCAATGGCGAAGCGATCTCGCCCGAGGCGGCGGCGAAGATGTACCACGCGCTCAATCGCGATGTGTCGGGCCTGTTGCCGCCATCCGCCACGGGCCTCGAAAAATTGGTGGCCGCGCAGTTCTGCCATATCGGCCAGCCGGTCGCGATCGTCTCCGGCAAGGGCGAGGAAACCGCCGTACTGCGCATCAGCGCGGGCGCGCGCATCCTCTCCGATGGCTGGAATGCGGACGCGAAAATCGCCCGCCGCAATCTGGACTGCGAATGCGAGCAGGTGCGGCTGATCGTGGAGAAGATCGGCCTGTTGCTGCGG
>JAGWZW010000088.1 GCA_018971835.1 Alphaproteobacteria bacterium | reverse complement strand
ATCCCGCCGGAAACAATGAGGATCGCCTTATCCATCAGAAATAGAGCCCGCCATTGACATTCAGCGTCTGCGCCGTGATGTAGCTGGCCGCATCGGACGCCAGGAACACCACGGCATCGGCCACTTCGCGTTGTGTACCCATGCGTTTCAGGATGATGCTTTCAGCCGCCTTCTGTACGCTGGCCGCCGCCATACCGGCCGCTGCCATCTCCGAGGCGATGAGCCCGGCCGCGACAACATTGGAGCGCACATTGTCCTTGGCGCCGAAGCGCGCGATCACCTGCGCCAGCGAGATCAGCCCGGCCTTGGAGGCCGCGTAATGCGCCGTGCGCGGGCCGCCATATTGCCCGCTGACCGAGCCGATGTGCACGATCGAGCCGCCGCCCGCCGATTTCAACAACGGCAGGAAAATCTGCGCACAGAGAAACGGTCCCTTGAGATTGGTGGCCAGGATCAGATCCCAGTCCGCATCCTCGATCCGGTCGAAATCCGTCGGCTTGTTGATGCCGGCATTGTTGACGAGGATCGAGATGGGGCCGAAGCCCTGCGCATCCTTCGCCGCCGCTTCGATGCTGGCGCGCTCCGTCACATCCATCCTGAGGGCCAGCGCGCGGCGGCCCATCGTTTCGATCTCGCGCACGCAGCTTTCGGCCTCATCGCGCCGCTCGCGATAGGACAGCGCCACATCGGCGCCCGCCTCCGCCAGCCCCAGCGCAATGGCGCGGCCGATGCCGCGGCTGCCGCCGGTGACGAAAGCGCACTTGCCGGAAAGCGAGAAGCGGTTCATTTGCCCTTGCCTTTGCGGGCAATGGCGCGCCTGGCCGCTTCGGCGATGAAGGGTGCGGAGATGCCAAAATGTTCGGCCAGTTCCTCCGGCTCGCCGGAAGCGCCAAAGGTGTCCTTCACGCCGACGAATTCGATGGGAACCGGATTGCTCGCCGCCAATGCCTCGGCCACCGCGCCGCCCAGGCCGCCAAAGATGTTGTGATCCTCGGCGGTGACGATGGCGCCGGTTTCCCGCGCGCAGCGGGCCAGCAGCCCGGCGTCGATCGGCTTGATCGTGGCCATGTTGACGACGCGGGCGTCGATCTTTTCCTCTGCCAGATGCTCGGCGGCTTCAAGCGCGCGCGCCACTTCCACGCCGCAGGCGACGAGGGTGACGTCCTTGCCCTTGCGCACGATCTGGCCCTTGCCGATTTCGAATTTGTGATCTTCATCGAAGAGGCGCTTTGCCGGGCTGCGGCCGGTGCGCATGTAGACCGGCCCGTCGAATTCCAGCATGGCGCGCGTGGCCTGCGCCATCTCAAGCGGATCGGCGGGCGACAGCACCGTCATGCCCGGAATGGCGCGGAAGGCGGCGATATCCTCCAGCGCCTGGGCCGAGCCGCCATCGGGCCCGACATCGAGGCCGGGATGAGAGGCCACGATCTTGGCGTTGCGCCTGGTGTAGGCGAGCGACAGCCGCGCCTGTTCCACCGCGCGCAGGCAGAAGACGGCGAAGGTCGTCACTACCGGCAGAAGGCCCACCGCGGCAAGCCCGCCGGCCGCCGCCATCATGTTCTGCTCGGCGATGCCGAATTGCAGGAAACGGTCCGGGTGCGCGGCGCGGAAATGATGCACGCCGGTTCCGCCGGCGATATCGGCGTCGAGCACCACCAGCTTGGGGAACTCGCCGGCCAGCGCCGCCAGGGCCTTGCCAAAGGCTTCACGAAGCGAATCGCCGCTCGAGCCGATCAGGGCGGGGGCTTCAGCCGTTGCGGTCATCGAGGAACTCCCTGATTTCATCCCGCTGCGCACCGAGCGCGGCCAGCGCCTCTTCGGCCTGCTCGCGCGTCAGCTTCACGCTGCCGTGCCAGGCGGGAATGTTTTCCATATAGGGCACGCCCTTGCCCTTCACCGTGTGCGCGATGATGACGGAGGGCCGGCCGGCGGTGGCCGCCGCGCGGCGGAAGGTGCGCAAGAGTTCGGAGATGTCGTGGCCGTCCACTTCAGCCACCGCCCAATCGAAGGCGCGCCATTTGGCGGCCAGGGGCTCCAGCCGCATGATCGCATCGTTGCGGTTGTCGCTTTGCAGCTTGTTGTAATCGATGATGGCGCAGAGGTTGTCGAGATTGTGATGGGCCGCGCACATCGCCGCCTCCCACACCTCGCCTTCCTGCAATTCGCCGTCGCCCAGCAGCGTATAGACACGCGCCTGGCTTTTCTGCAGCTTGAGCCCCATCGCCATGCCGAGCGCCACCGAAAAACCCTGGCCTAGCGAGCCGGTGGAGGTTTCGACCCAGGGCAGATCCAGCACATGGGGATGGCCCTGATAGGGGCTGCCCAGCTTGCGCAGAGCGAGCGCGGCGCGCGGCGAACAGAAGCCGTAATGGGCCGCCACCGCGTAGAGCGCCGGAGCGCCATGCCCCTTGGACAAGACGAAACGGTCGCGATGGGCGTCGTTCACAATGTCGGGCCAGAGATTGAGTTCCGCGCCGAACAGCGCGGCCAGGATATCGGCGGACGACATTGCCCCGCCCGGATGGCCGGAACCGGCGTGATAGATCGCGGCGATGGCGTGCTGGCGCGTGAAGCGCGCGGCAGCGGTGACATCGGCGACAAGCCCTTCAAGCGTGGCCTTGTCTTCTTCGTCGGCATCCTTGGCCGTGATCGGCTTTGCCAATCCCATCTCTCGTATCCTCTTCGACGTCAGGCGGCGTGGCGATGACGGGCGCGCGCCAGCAAATCGCTGTAGGTGATGATCTCGGCGCCTGGTGCCAGCTGCTTGGCATGATCGGCGATCTCGCCGGCAAAACCGCGCGACATCACCACCACGACGCCGGGATCGATTTCAGGCAGCGCTTCCGGTGCCTTGAGCGCGCAGCCGTGGCGCATGGGCACATGCGCCTTCAGATGGGCATCGATCAGCCCAGCGAGCAGCTCCGGCATGAAGCCGCCATGCACCACCAGCGAATCGAACAGACGGCCGGCCCCCCACATCGCCACGCGCCGCGGCGCCAGGCTTTTCAGTTCCGCCGCCATCGCCGTCAGCGCCGTCAGGTTGCGCGCGCGCGTCGCGCCATAGGCCGCGATCAGCCGTTCGGCGGCGGCCACCTCGCGCGGATCGGTGCCGAGCACCGGTGCGCCGCGATCCGCTTTGCAGGCGACGATCAGCAGGTTCTCGCGGTCGGCGGGATCGGGTGGCTCGACGATGTCGAAGCCCGTCGCCGCCACCAGACGCATCAGCGTGCGCACGGAGAAATGATAAAGATGCTTGTCAATGAACCATTCCTCGACAATGTCGTCCGAATCCAGCAGCGCGGTGGACGGCGCATCGAGCACCAGCAGGCCGCCAGGCTTCAGCACGCGCCAGTGATCGGCCAGCACGCGCGCCGGGTGCGCCAGATGCTCGATGGTGTGGCAGGAATGGACGATATCGAAGCGGCCGGTTTCGAGCGGCGCATCCTCGATGCGCGCGACGACAAGCTCGGTGCGTTCGAGGCCGCGGCAGGACATCGCGACGCGTTCGTCTGGCTCGATAGCGACGATATGCGCGCCCGGCGCTTGCTCCACGACGGCGCGCACGAAGCTACCGCGATTGGAGCCCACGTCCAGCAGCACCAGCCCGGAGGACAGGTCGCTGTGGCGGCGCAGGGCCGAGAGCGCGGCCGCGGTGCGAAAGCCCTTGCCATAGCGCACATTGCCCCAATCGGCGCCACCGGAAACCGCCGCCGTCCGGCGCGGCGCGCGGTCGAGCCGCGGCAGGCTCTGCAGCAGGCCGCAATGGCGGCAGAGATGGATCTTCAGCCCGCGGCCGGAGCCCTCGGCCTCATAGACCGGCTCCAGCGCCGGCCGGCGGCAGAGTTCGCAAGTCTCGCTCATGGAAGAGCCCCGCTAGTCTTTCGCTAACCATATTCCGCCGATCGTCGTTAATAATTCACTACGTACTCGGCGCGGCCCGCATAGCCGAGGCGCTGCATCATGCCTCCGGCGATGCGCGCGAAGGCCGGGCGCTGCGTATCGTCGAGCAGCCGGTCTTCCGGGCGATTGACGTTGTGAGGGCGAGCGAACAGGGCGCCGTGCTCGTCGCGGTAGGAAAGATTAAGAAAGTGGAAAAGCGTGCGCACGGCTTGCGCATCAGCCTGCAGGTCTTCCAGCCGCGCAAAATGGCTGCGCCCGGGCGGCAGGGCGGCCAGCGAGTCAAGGATCACGCGGTTGATTTCGGCCCAATGCCAGGCGATGCGCGAGAACTGGTCGAAGCGGCGGAAGGCCGCCGCGCCCGGATCGGCCCGGCGCGGCAGCGGCCACCAGTATTTCTTTTCCGGCGGCGGGGCGGGATGGCGCGCGGGGTCGTCGACATGCGCCTGCAGGATCGCCGTGGAACGGTCGTCGTAGCATTCCTCGCCCAGCTTGCGAAAATAGGAGCCGGCGACTTTCCGCCCGTCGCGCACCAGATGGACGAACTTCGCCTGCGGCAAGAGCGCGGCCAGTTCCGGAATCAGCCAGGAAAGCTTGTTGGAGGAATCGCCCCAATGACCGGCCGTGCTGTAATGCACCGCGGCGGCGTGCGTCTCACGCAAGACCTGCATCGCCTCGGCGGCATCGGCAAGGCCCAGATAACGCCGCACGCCCAGCTTCTGGACGATGTGCACCATGTATTCGTGGTGCATCTCGATATCGCCGGCGGCGGACAGCGCCTTCGTCAGCATGGCCGTACCCGAACGGCCGCTGGACACGATGAAGAAGGCCGCGGTCTTTCCGCTCACGACTTGACCGCGATCAGCGCGGCTTCGCGGCCGATGCCGGCTTCAGCCAGCGCGCGATAGAAGGCGCGGCGGGCTTCGCCCTGCCCGGCCTCTTCCAGCGCCAGATCGAAGCGCTTGCGCTTGTTGTGGCAGGCGCGACCGAGCGCGGTATCGCCCACATAATTCTCGCCCATCAGCAGGAACGCCTCCATCGGGAAGCTGGTGCTGCGCTCCACCACGCGGAAATCCAGCCGCGACAGCAGATCGGAAAGCGAGGCGAAGTCGAAATAGTTCAGATGGTGCGGCGGCACCAGCCACCATTCGCCCAGCCCGCCGTCCGCCGCCGCGATCTGCAGCGGCGAGAAATCGTTGGGCACGTTCACGCACAGAATTCCGCCGGGCGACAAGCATTCGCGCGCCAGAATCAGAAGCTCGATCGGCGCCGGGATGTGCTCCAGCACGTTGTTCATATGCACGGCATCGAACCGACCGAGCGCGCCCGCGCTTTGCGCATCGAAGAAACCTTCCATCACCTCCACGCCCAGCGCGCGGGCATGGGCTGCGGCCTGGCGCGACGGCTCGATGCCCAGCACCTGCCAGCCGCGCGCCTGCGCGGTCTGCAGAAAAAATCCGGGGCCGGAACCGATGTCGAGCAGGCGGCGGCGCCCCTTGCCCAGGATGCGCTCGAAACTTTCCAGCCGGTCGGACTGTGCCAATTTGGACCACTGCTGATCCTCGCCGGCATGAACAAGGAAAGTGGGCTTTTCTTCGCTGTAGTATTTTTCGCGATACTCGCGCTCCAGCGCCGCCGGCTCGGGCAGCGGCACGGCGTGGCGAAATCCGCACATCTCGCAGGCAATAATGTCATAGCCGTTGACCGCGGCGAGGCGCGGACCCTGATGGGTCTGCCAGATCACCACCGTTTCGACCTCGGCTTCGGCCGAAATTCCGGTCCGCTTCGTGCCCGCCCGTGCGTCCATTTCGGTTACCCGATTTTGCCCCTCGTTAACTCTCTCTTAGCCCTATGGCCTTTAAAAACGGTTAAGAGCAGCAGGATCCGATTCGCATGAGCGGCAACCGAAGCCCGATTTTCATCGCCGAAGCCTCGAGCAATCACGGCCGGGAGCTTGCGCGCGCCTTGGCCTTTGTCGATGCGGCGGCGGAGACGGGCTGCGACGCGGTGAAATTCCAGCTCTTCAAGATCGACCGCATGTTCGCGCCCATCGTACTGGCCAGGAGCGAGAAGCACCGGGCCCGGCGCAACTGGGAACTGCCGCTGGCGCATCTGGCGCCGCTGGCCGAGCGCTGCAAGGAACGCGGCATCCAGTTCTGCTGCACGCCCTTCTATGTGGAAGCGGTGGCGGAACTGGAGCCCTATGTCGATTTCTACAAGATCGCCTCCTACGAGCTTCTGGTCACGGACCTGCTCGAAGCCTGCGCGGCGACCGGCAAGCCGGTGGTGCTGTCCAGCGGCATGGCAACGATGGAGGAGATCGTCACCGCCACCGAGACGCTCAAACGCGCCGGCGCTACGGAGATCTCCGTGCTGCATTGCGTCTCCGCCTATCCCATGCCGGTGAACGAGGCCAACCTGTCGGCCATCGAGTCCATCCGCGCGGCCACCGGCTGCCCGGTGGGCTGGTCCGATCATTCGCGCAAGCCCTCCGTCGTCGAGCGCGCGGTGCATCGCTGGAACGCGAGCGCCGTCGAATTTCATCTCGACCTCGACGGCCACGGCGCCGAATACGCCGCCGGCCATTGCTGGCTTCCTGAAGAGATTGCTCCCGTCATCGCCCGCATCCGCGAAAGCGTCGATGCCGATGGCACGGGCTTCAAGACTTCGCAGCCATCCGAAACCGCCGACCGCGAGTGGCGCGCCGATCCCAGCGACGGGATGCGGCCGCTGCTGCACGTCCGACGAGCATGGGAGAGTGCTGCATGAGTCTGCTCGGCCCCGATTTTCTGCCGCCCGAGCCTTGCGATCATTTGCGCATCGTCGCGGTGATCCAGGCCCGCATGGGTTCCACCCGCCTGCCCGGCAAGGTGCTGCGGCCGGTGGCGGGCAAGCCGCTGCTCTGGCACATCGTGCACCGGCTGGAACGCTCCGAGTTCATCGAGCACATCGCGATCGCGACTTCGACCAATCCGCTCGACGACGCCATCGTCCAGTTCGGCCGCGAACACGGCGTGCCCGTGGTGCGCGGACCTGAGGACGATGTGCTGGCCCGCTTCGCCCGCGCCGCCGAGCTGCTCGATGCCGATATCATCGTGCGCGTCAATGCCGATGCACCCTTCGTCGATGCCGGCTTCATCGACCATCTGGTGATGGCGCTGATCGAACAGAACGCCGATTACGTGCTGCTGGAAGACGGCGCCACCACCGCGCACGAGGGCGTGGACCCGTTCAGCCGCCGCGGTCTCGACAAGCTGATGATGGATGCCCATCACGATCCCGTCGCGCGCGAACACGTCACCGGCTATTTCAAGCTGCATCCCGATTTCGTGCGCGTCGCACGCGCCCGGCCCTACCCCTCGCTGGCGCGCGAGGGCGGACGGCTCACCATCGACACGCCGGACGATCTGGCCTTCGTCGAAGCCGTCCACGAGCGGCTGGCCGCGAAGGCGGGCGAGGCCTCGCTGGCCGATCTGCTGTTGCTGCTCGAACGCGAGCCGGCCTTGCGCCGGCTCAACGGCCATGTGCAGCAGAAGGCGCTGCGCGCCCAGAGCGGGCTGGCGCTCATCCGCTGCGACGGCGGCGGGCAGTTCGGCTACGGCCATGTCAAGCGCATGGTGGCGCTGGCCAAGGCGCTGCGCGACCGGCAGGGGATCGGCGCCATCTTCGCGGTGAACGGCAGCGCCGATGCGCGCGAGCCGGTACGCGCCGCGGGCTTCGAATGCGCGGCCATCGACGCGGCTGGCGACGAAGCGGCCCTTTCTGCATTGATCGCCCGGCACGCGCCGGACCTGCTGATCTGCGATATGCGCGAAGGCATCGGCCGCGCCGGCCTCGCACGGCTCGCGCAACAGGTGCCGCTGATCGCGGTGAACGACGATGCCTCCGAGCGGCGGCAGGCCGCCGATCTCGCCTATTATCCGCCGGTGCCGCAGGCGTTCGCCCTCGACTGGAGCGGCTCTGCCTGCGTGCCGCGCATCGGCTGGGAATGGGCTCTGCTCGGCCTTTCCAAGGCGCGGCCGCCGGTGCACACGACCTCCGCGCTGCCGGTGCTGCTGGTGACGATGGGCGGCAGCGACCCGCTGGGCCTTACCTTGCGCACGGCGCGGGTGCTGGCGCATTGCGAGCCCTTCTTCCGCGCGCGTTTCGTCATCGGCCCCGGCATGAAGGACAAGGGCGCCGTGGCGCAGCACATCGCCAGGCTGGCGCCCAATTTCGAGACGCTGGAAGGCGCAGACGATCTGGCCATCGAATACGCCTCCGCCGACGTGGCGCTCTGCGCCTTCGGCGTGACGGCCTACGAGTTGGCCGCCTATGGCGTACCCGCGCTTTATCTGGGCCTGACGGCGGATCATGCGCTTTCGGCCAGCGCCTTCGAACGCGCCGGCGCGGGCCAGTCGCTGGGCGTGGCGGACGAGGCGCGCGACGTGGATATCGCGGACGCCGTGGTATCGCTGCTTTCGGATTCGCAGCGGCGGCGCGAAATGCGCGCGGCCGGGCTGATGACCGTGGACGGCGAAGGCGCAGCGCGCATTGCCGCCGATCTGGTTTTGGCCTTGGCGGAGAAACGCGCAGCCCCGCTCAGGGTCGCGCAGTAAGCGACAGAAGAACCCGTTCGAACACCGAGGCCCAATTGCCCGGCGCGTCCGGCCGCATCAGCGTGCAGGACGGCGCGAAGGGTTCGTGGGCGCAGCCGAATGCCGTCCAGCTCGAATCGTAAAGCACCTTGCAGGTCGGCACGCCGGCACCGGCAGCCAGCCAGCTCACCGCAGTGGGCGCGCTGACGACCGCATCGAGCGACGACAGCAGCGCCGAGGTGCGATCCAGTTCGTGCTTCTGATCGAGGCCGGGCGGCAGCAGGAGCGAGCGGCCGCTGAGCCGTTCCAGTTCGGCGACCTCTTCGGCCGCCGCATCATATTGGGCGCAAACGATGCGGCCCGGCACGCGGGCCAGAAAGCGGCCCCATTCCTCCAACGGCGCGTATTGCAGATTGCGCAGGCCGCCCACCTTGCCGCTGCGCCAGCAGATGCCGACAGCGGGCCCGTCGCCGTTTGCCGCCAGCCAGGCGCGCCAGCGTGCCACTTCCTCCGCATCGGGCACGAGATAGGCGTTCGGTGCGGGAAAATCGCCCAGCGCGCGGCGCAGGTAGCGCGGCAGCGTGCCCATCTCCACCGCGCGGTTCGCGCCACCGATGCCTTTCAGCCAGCCGTAATGCGCGGTGACGGCGCCGCCTTGCGCCGACAGCGTGGCAGCCATCACCTTCACGCCCGCAAACGAGCGGGCGAACAGCGGCAGCAGGCGCGGCTCGCATTCGAGGATCACCCCGCCCTCGCCCGCGCGCGCGGCCAGATCGGGGATCATGCTGGCGAACATGAGCTGGTCGCCCACGCCCTGCTCGGCGGTGACGAGCAGGCGCAGCTTTTTCAGGGGCCCGCCATCCCAGGCCGGCAGGCGATGATCGGTGTGCGGCGCTTTGCCGGGCACCTTCAGGCGCGCGGCATAATCACGCCAGGCGTCCTTCAGGTTGCCCTTGAGGAAGTGCAGGATGGCGCGGTTGAGGCGGGCCTGCGCATGCTTGCCATCGCGCTTCAGCGCGCGGTCGTAGAGCGCCAGCGCCCCGTCCACATCGCCCGCGTCGGCCAAGAGATCGGCGAGATTGCCCAGCGCCGCCGGATTTTCCGGTTGCAGTTCGAGCGCCTTTTGCCAGTGCCGCCCGGCTTCGGCGCGGTTGTCGGTTTCGCGGTGGGCCGAGCCCAGCGCCAGAAACAGCTCCGCCGCCTGCGGCGCGCGGGCCAGCGCCGGCTCCAGCAGGGCGATCGCCGCCTGCGGTTTGCCGTTTGCCCTTAACAGATTGGCAAGGTTGACCAGCGCTTCCACGCGCCCCGGTTCCAACGCCAGCACGCGGCGGAAAAATTCCTCGGCCGCCTCCGGCATGGCCAGCGCGCGCGCGGTATTGCCGAGCGCAAAGAGCACGCGGCTGTCGGCGGGGTCGCGGGCCAGCGCCGCCTCGAAGCGGCCGATGGCCTCGGCATGACGGCCCGCTTCGCAAAGCCGCAAACCGTCGCGATAGGGATCGGCCGTGGCGGGAGCGGAATGGTTCATGTCCCCTTGTGGCGCGCCCGGCGTAAAGACGGCGTTAAGCATGGAAATTAGTGCGCCGTTAAGCGCATGAAGCCGAGAATTGCCGCGCATTGGTGGAACTTGCGGGCCGATGAGTACGATCTCATTGCCATCCTTCAGTACGTCGCTGTTGATCAGCTATTACAGCGCGCAACTGGCGACGTCGGCTGCGACGACGAGCGGCTCCGGCACAGCCGCGACCACTAGCTCCACTTCGGGAACCGGCAGCAACAGCGCTACGGCCAAGGACGTGCCGCCCTGGACCGTCGGCCAGCCCGCGCAGCAGGTCAAGGATGCGCAGGTTCTCAACCTCACCAACTTCATCGACACTTCGAATGTGCCGCTTTCGCCAGGCAGCACGGCCTCCAGCAAGATCGAACAGGACAACCAGAAGCTCTTCTCGCTCTACACCGCGGTGAGCAATCTGCAATATCTCGCCAAGATGGCGCAGCGCAGCGGCACCACCAGCGGCCAGTTCGCCGGCCTCAACACCCGCTTCCAGGCGGGGTTGACGCAGGTGCAGAACTTCATTTCCACCGAGAGCTTCAACAATTTCACGCTGCAAGCGGCGACGCCGCAATCCTCCGTCACCTCGAGCGTCTCGGTTCCTTCGGCGTCCTTCGCCTATCAGGGCGGCACCATCGTCGCCGACGCGAACATCGGCAATGCGCTGGCGGGCGTTTCCAGTTCCGACAGCTTCAACATCGCCGTCACCAAGGGCGGCACCGTCACCAATGTGGCGATCAACCTGGCCAACATCTCCGGCACGTTGAGCATCGACAATATCGTGAATTACGTGAACCAGCAGCTTTCCGCCGCCGGTTTCAGCTCGCGCCTCAGCCGCGTGATGACGCAAGGCTCGATCAACGATCCGACCAAGGCCAGCTACGGCATCGCCATTACCGAAGGCAGCGGCGAAGCGCTGAACCTGTCCTCGGCCTCGGCCACGCCCGCGCTGTACCTCGCCGGCAACAGCGGCTCGGCCACGGCGACCACCACTGCCACCGGCTCGACCAGCACCACCACCGCGGCCGATCAGCAGGGCCGTCTCATCAAGCTGACGAATATCGCCGGCGGTTCGCCCACCGGCGCGTTCAACGCCACGCTGAACCCGACCACCGGCAACAGCACTGCGCAATCGACCGTGGTGGATTCGAACGGCAACGTCTACACCGTGGGCACCGCAACCGGGAATTTCGGCAACCAGCTCAATCAGGGCACACAGGATGTCGTGCTCACCAAGTACGATTCCGCGGGCAACCTGCAATGGTCCAAGCTGCTGGGCAGCGCCGGCAGCGCCAACGCCTATTCGCTCGCGCTCGATGCCGGCGGCAATCTCGTGGTCGCCGGTTCCACCACCGCCAACCTCACCACCAGCGGCATCGGCAACGGCAATACCGACAGCTTCGTCGCCAAATACGACAGCAACGGCAACCAGACCTGGGTGACGCAGATTCCCACCCTGTCCAACAATTCCGCCAATTCCGTCAGCGTCGATGCCAGCGGCAATATCTATATCGGCGGACAGGTCAGCGGCACCATCGGCAGCGGACAGACCAATGCCGGCGGACAGGACGGCTACGTCGCCAAGCTCGATTCCAAAGGCAACATCGTCTACGAGCAGCAAATAGGCACCAGCGGCACCGACAGCGTCGCCGCCACCGCGGTGGCCAGCGACGGCAGCCTCTATGTCGCCAGTGTGCAGAACGGCAACGCCATCCTCACCAAATATGCGAGCGGTAATGCCACCTCCGCGCCCGTGTGGCAGGAGAACCTGGGCGCGCTGGGTACTGGCGGCTCGATCGGCGGCATCGCGATTTCCGGCGGCAAGGTCTATCTCTCCGGCACCAGCACCAACGGCGCGCTCACCAGCGGCGGACAGGCCAGCGTCATCGGCAGCACCTCGGGCGGGCTTGACGCCTTCGTGGCGAGCTTCACCGATGCGGGCACCACCGTCAGCGCCAACACCGTCACCTATATCGGCACCAGCGGGACCGACACGGCAGGGCAACTGACGGTGGATTCCTCAGGCACCGTCTATCTCACCGGCACCACCACCGGCACCTTCGCCGGGCAGACACGCAGCGCCATCGGGACGCAGAACGCCTTCGTCACCGCGCTCAACTCCTCGGGCAACGTCAACTGGACGCAGCAATATGGCGGCGCCAGCGGCACCTCCACCGGCGCCGGCGTCGCCATCGATCCCACCGGGTCCAGCGTGCTGGACGCGCTCGGCCTGCCGCGCGGCACCATCGACATCAACCAGACCGTCGATCTTTCCTCGGTCAGCACGTTGAGGGCCGGCGATTCCTTCCAGATCAAGATCGATAACGGCGCGGCCAGCAACACCGCGACCATCACCATCGATGCGGGCGAAACGCTGCAATCGCTCACCAACAAGCTCAACATCGCCCTGGGCAGCAGCGGCAAGGCATCGGTGACCTACAACAACGGCGAGGCGCTCAAGATTGCGGTCAACAAGGGCATCTCGGCCACCCTGATCGCGGGCCCCACCGATTTCAACGCCCTGGGACGGCTCGGCCTCGCGGCGGGCACCATCGCCAACGGCGTGACCACCACGAACACATCCAGCTCGTCCGCGTTGACGGGATCGTCGTCGAGTTCGGCGACCAAGCAGACCTTCGGGCTGGGTTTCAGCGCCATCGCGATGGATCTCTCCACCAGTTCGGATGCCGGCGCCGCCGCAGCCCAGCTTTTGACAGTGCTCAGCTCGATCTCCAACGCCTACCGCACCAGCAACGCGCCGCCGAGTTCGGGGACCAGCAGCCCGGGCAACTATTCCGGCACGGCACCGGCCTATCTGACCAACCAGACCGCGAGCTACCAGAACGCGCTGAACATGCTGATGGCTTCTCAGTCGAGCACGTCTAGCGGCTCGCTGATCGGCTGATCGATTTTTCGGGAATATAAGCCAGATGGGGATTGCAGCGCGCCGCTGCAAGGGGAGCGGCCTAATTTGAATTTCGGTCCCGCTCGAATCCGCGACGTATCCAGACGAATGCTAGCGAACTAAGCAGGATTAAGATTGGAGGCGCTAATGCCATCAGGACGTAAGGGGCGATAGGGAGTGCTTCATAGGGGCCTGGGGTTCCTACTTCCCATACTCCGCCACAGTCGGCCTCTGCACCAAAGTCAGTTCTTCCGCCTAAGCAATCATTGATTCCTCTTTGGATCGCCGCATTTTTCTCTATCACAGGGGAAATCGCTCCATAGGCGTACCAACCGACAAACGCCAGCCAAACGGCATAAGCGACTACGCCAATTCGCATGGATCCCGACAGCCTCATTTCTTCCCCCTCGCCTCCGTCACGATAGCGCTCACGGCCATATCCTATTTCGATTCCGGGGCCGATGCAGACTGTTTGAAACGGATCGTCCGCGGGTTGTCGCAGGCGTAGATCGTGTACGCCTCATAGAAATTTTGCTTGCCGAGGGCCTGCACCTTGACGTGCTCGGGGTGCTCCCGCCAGGCGCGCAACTGCTCGGCGGATTCCCATTCATGGATGGAAAGCCGTTCGCCGTCGTCGGCCTGATAGGATTTCCACGAAATGAAGCCCGGCATGGCGCGGGCGATGGCGCCCATCCGGTCCGCCAGTTCGTAATAGCGCTCTGCAAATTCGACGCGCACGCGCGACCGGATCACCACCACAATCATGTCCCGCCCCTTGCCGCAGCCGGTCGTCCGGCCGTTGTGCGAATCTACCGGCGCCCGTGCGGGACGACAACGAGGATGCCGCAAGAAGGGATTACGCCGTCACACGACGTGATTGTAGAGCATC
>JAGWZW010000015.1 GCA_018971835.1 Alphaproteobacteria bacterium | reverse complement strand
TGGTGCGGACCGCGCGCTCGACCAGCCATCTGTCGGTGATGATCTTCAAGATCGTCCGCATTCTCATCGCCATCGATGCGGTGCTGATCGCCGCGCTGCTGATTTACGCCACCTGGGCCGAGCTGCCGGTTCGCGAGGTGCTGCCCTTCGCGCTGATCCTGCTGGTGGCCTCGGTGCCGGTGGCGCTGCCGGCAACCTTCACCCTGGCGACTGCCCTGGGCGCGGCCGAACTGGCGCGCTCCGGCGTGTTGTTGACGCGGCTATCCGCGATCGAGGAAGCGGCCGGCATGGACGTCCTCTGCACCGACAAGACCGGCACGCTGACAGAGAACCGCCTGACGCTGATCGCGATGCAGCGCTTCGCTGCGGCGTCGGACGACGAGCTGCTGCGGTCTGCGGCCCTGGCTTCAGACCCGGCCACGCAGGACCCGATCGACCTTGCCATTCTGGATGCGGCGCGCACGCGCAATGTGCTGGCCGATGCGCCGTCCCGCCTCGAGTTCCTGCCCTTCGATCCGGCCAACCGTTACGCGCTCGGCCGTTACCAGCGCGCCGATGGCGAACTGTGGGTCGTCAAAGGCGCGCCGCACGCCGTCTTGGCGCTGACCGGCGCGACGCCTGGCGCCTCGGAGGCGATCGACAAGTTCGCGGCCTCCGGCGCGCGGGTGTTCGCCGTGGCCGAGGGCGACAACCGCACGACCTTGCGGCTGGCCGGCCTCGTGGCGCTGGAAGATCCGCCGCGCGCCGATTCCGCCGCGCTGGTGAAGGGCCTCAACGATCTGGGGATCCGCGTCGTGATGGCGACCGGCGACAACGCCGCCACCGCCAGCACCATCGCGCGGCAGGTCGGCATCGAAGGCGCGGTGGCCGCCGCCGACACGCTCGACCATCTCGCCAAGGACCGGGCGCTGGACTACGGCATCTACGCCCGGGTCTTTCCCGAGCACAAGATTCGCCTGGTCCGGCTGCTGCAATCGGCCGGCCACGTCGTGGGCATGACGGGCGACGGCGTCAACGATGCGCCGGCCCTCAAGCAGGCCGATGTCGGCATCGCCGTCGCCAGCGCCACCGATGTCGCGCGCGCCGCCGCCGGCGTCGCGCTCACCGCCCCGGGCCTCATCGACGCCCTCACCGCGGTCAGGATCAGCCGGCGCATCTATCAGCGCATGCTGACCTACACGATCAACAAGATCATGAAGACGCTGGAGATCGCGGTGTTCCTGACCATCGGCGTGATCCTGACCCACAGCTTCGTCATCACCCCGCTGTTGATCGTGCTGCTGCTCTTCACCAACGACTTCGTCACGATGTCGATCGCCACCGATCATGTCGCCTATTCCCAGCGCCCGGACCGCTGGAACGTGCGCACGCTGATGCTGAGCGGCGGCCTGCTGGCGGGACTGGTGCTGATCCTGTCGTTCTCCGTGTTCTTCTTCGGCCGCGATGTCCTCGGCCTGAACTTGCCGGAGCTGCAGACGCTGGTGTTCGTCATGCTGGTCGCCACCGGGCAGGGCAATGTCTATCTGGTGCGCGAGCGCGGCCCGTTCTGGCGTTCCCCGCCGAGCCGGTGGCTGATGGTCAGTTCGATCATCGATCTTGCGGTGGTGAGCACGATGGCGAGCACGGGAATTCTCATGGCGCCGGTCAGCCTGAGGTTGATCCTTCTGCTGTTGGCGGTCGTTGCGGCATACCTGCTCATTCTCGATCAGTTGAAGGTCCAGATGTTCCGGCGTCTGAAGGTGCAATGACGCTCGGCGGCGTTCCACGCGCCTTCGGTCCCGCGCGCTCAGGGCTTCGGAAATAAAGCACGTTAGCGGATCGGGTCTCTTCCGCGAACCAGATCACTGAAGGATATTTCGCGCCGCAAGGTGGTCTTGGTAGGGCGCGTCTGGGCGCCTCGGGCTTGCCGGTGTTATTTCATAGCGATTTTTCGGACATTCTCGGCAAAACCACGTTTGGCCGCCTCTATGAGCCGGAATGTCAGACGGCGAATTGCCGAAGCGCGTCAGAATTTCGCCAAAATAAATGTTAGGCTGTGCCGTGAAGCACCGATGAAGAACACCATGCCAATGACCTGCAGCCTTCGCTCACTGCTCCTGGCAACGGTGCTCGCCGTTTCGCCAGTGGCGATCGGGCTGGTTGCGCCGCAGCCGGCGCTGGCTCAAATCTATGCGGTCGACGATCAGCCGGTCGATTTTGATTTCTTTTACGACCAGTTGGCGCCTTACGGTAACTGGTTCCAGAGCGACCGCTGGGGCTACGTTTGGCAACCTGAGGATGTCGGTCCGGATTTCCGGCCTTATTACGACGGTCACTGGGTCTATACCGCGCGCTATGGCTGGTATTGGGTGTCCGACGAGGATTGGGGCGACATCGTCTATCACTACGGGCGCTGGGTTTTCGATCCCGACGACGGCTGGCTCTGGCTGCCGGGCTATGTCTGGGGCCCGGGCTGGGTGATCTGGCGCGAGGGCGACGGCGTCACGGGTTGGTTTCCCATGCCGCCGGACGATTCTTTCTTCGACAACGACGAACCCTACCGCGGGGACTGGGGCGACTATGCCGACGACGACTATGGCTATCGCGATTGGTACGGATCAGGGTTCTCGCCCACATTCTTCTCACTCTGGACGTTCGTGGACAACGACCATTTCGGCGAGCGCCATTTTCACCGCTATGTGCGGCGTGAGGACGATGACCGCGATTTCTTCCGTCATACTCATGACGATACGCATTACGCGACGGATCATAATTATGTCGTGAACCGTGGCATCGACCCGGACAGATTGCCTCGTCCCGTCCATCCGGTATCGCTGGATGACGTGTTGCACCATCATGCCATGCGTCCGACGCCCATCGATCTTGGCCAGGATGTGCGCCGTCGCGAGCGGCAACGGCATCCCCAACTCATGCCCCAATGGTTCCAGCAGAACCCGGCGCATGCCCATATCCCCGCACACGGCGACATCACAGGCACGCGGGCGCCCCGCCGGGAAGGAAACTGGCCGCGCGCGGCAAGCCGCGGCCAGCAACGCCCAACGTGGATGCCGCAGCGTGGCGAGCGGTTCCGGAAACCCGCGTCTCCCGGTGCGGCGCGCCCCTTTGATCGCGTCACACCGGGGCACGAGACGATGCCACCAGCTGCTGTTCAGCCGCGAGGCCCAAACAATCCGAATTGGGGATATCGCGACTGGATAGGCAAGGCGCGGCCTGTTCCACACCACGATCAGGTACCTGCGTCGGACAATGGACGCGCAGGCCTACAGTCCGGTGAACCGGATCACCGGCCGCCTCAAGATCAGGGCGCCGGGGGAACATGGCAGCAGTTCGAGCGCGTCCAGCGGCCGACAACGCCTCCCCATGTGGGCGCGCCGGCTCAGAGTTTCAGTCATGTCCAGACGCGACCGTTCTCACCGCCGCCACAGGCCACTGCGCCTCAAATCCGGTCGGTTCCAGAAAGCGCCACCTCCCAACATCCAGCCGAAGGCCCGCAACGGCGCGATGAGCCGCCGCGCGACCACGACAGGCGTGAGCGCCCGCAATAGCGACTGTCGCGCTTCTGGATATACTGCGAAGCAGACGGAGGCCTTTCTGTGATAGTGTTGCCTGATAGGCCAGGTTGCCCGGCCTTCATCGGTCTCAAGGGATGTTGGGGCATATTCTGCGCCCCGCGAGAGCTGCATGCGAATTCTGATCGCCGAAGACGAAGCCAAGACCCGCCGCTATCTGGAGCAGGGTCTGCGCGAGCAGGGCTTCTCGGTTGAAACCACGGGCAATGGCGGCGATGCGCTGGTGCTCTTGCAGGAGAATAGCTTTGATGCCGCCATTCTCGATGTGATGATGCCCGGCGCGGATGGCTGGTCAGTCGTCAAGGCGCTGCGGGCTGAGGGCAATGCGACGCCGGTGCTGTTCCTGACGGCGCGCGATCGGGTCGAGGACAGGGTGCGCGGCTTTGAAATCGGCGGTGACGACTACCTGATCAAGCCCTTCGCCTTCGCCGAACTGTTGGCGCGGTTGCGCAATCTTACCCGCCGTGCCGTGCGTCCAGTGGGGGATGGCATCCTGCGGCTGGACGATCTGTTGCTCGATCCGCTGCGCCATCATGTCGAGCGCGCGGGGCGGCCGCTGCAACTGACGGCCAAGGAATATGCGCTCCTGCTTCTCCTGATGCGTAACCCCAGCCGCGTGCTGTCGCGCACGCTGATCGCCGAAAGTATCTGGGGCCTGTGTTCGGACGTGCAGACCAATGTTGTGGACGTGCTGGTGCGGCGGCTGCGCGCCAAGGTGGATACGCCCTTCGGCAAGCCGCTGCTGCAGACCATTCGAGGCGCCGGCTACATGATGGACGGCGATGACGCTTAGGCGCGCGAACCGGACGTTGTCCATCGGGGCGCGGCTGACGCTGTCCTATACGCTGATTACGCTCATGGTGATGGTCGTGTTCGCGGTCGTCGCGGATTGGCGCCTCGGCGTCAATTTTGGTGCCGAGCATGCGCGCTTTCTGGAGGCCAAGGCCGCCGAATTGCAGGCCGATCTGAACGACGACAATGGACATCCCGACGCGTTGATCGCCGAGATCATGAAGGAGACCACCGGCACACGCCTGCGCGAATACGAAGCACGTGTCTTCGCCGCCGATGGACAGATGCTGGGCGAGACGCCCGGCATGGCGGGTACGATTCCGGTCTCGGATTTTCCGGCCCTGGACGCCGGCCGCGCGCGACCTTTCGCGGCTGGCGGTCACCAATGGGTTCTCGCTCTGATCCGGCTGAAGGGGCTGTCCCGGCCGCAGGACATCTCGATCCAAATCGCGCTCGATGTCAGCCGCGACGCTGCTTTGCTGAAAGACATGCGGCGGGCGATGGTCTTCGTCCTGCTTCTGCTGGTTCCGGTTCTGGTGCTGGCAGGGCGCTTTGTTTCCGCCCGCGGGCTGGCGCCGCTGCACCGGATCGTGACGGCCGCTGGCGGTGTCACGCCGGTACAGCTCTCGGCGCGCATTCCGCTTGAGCCGCCCTGGCCGGCGGAACTCGTGGGACTGGTTTCGGTCTTCAACGCCATGCTGGGGCGGCTGGAAGAAGCGTTTGCGCGGCTGACGCGTTTCTCCGCCGATCTGGCGCATGAACTGCGCACGCCGCTGGGCAATCTCAGCGGCGAGTTGGAGGTCAGCCTGATGCGGCCGCGCAGCGCCGAAGAATACCGCGCCACGCTGGAATCCGGCCTGGAGGAATGCCGCAGGCTGAACAGCCTGATCGAGGATCTGCTGTTCATGGCGCGCGCGGAACACGCCGAGTTAGTCCTGCATCGGCAGCGCTTTGCTGCGGCGCAGGCGGCAGAGTGGGTCATTGCACAGCAGACAACAGTCGCGGCGCGCAAGGCCGTGCAAATCGCCGTCAGCGGCGATACGCCGGTGGACGCCGATCCGGTGCTGTTCCGTCAGGCGCTGACCAACCTGCTCGGCAATGCGCTGCGCCATGCGCCGCCTGGCAGCGCGGTTGCCATAAGCATTGCCGCCGATGCCGATGGCGCGGCGACGGTGGCGGTTCATAATAGCGGGGAACCGATATCGCCAGAGCATCTGCCGCATCTCTTCGATCGCTTCTATCAGGCCGATCCTGCGCGCAGTGCCGAAACCGGGCGCGGCACCGGGCTCGGTCTTTCCATCGTCAGGACGATCATGGATCTGCATGGCGGCGATGTAAGAATTGAAAGCACGCAGGAAAACGGTACGACCGTGACGCTGTATTTTCCGGCCATACCCTCCGCAGAATGACAAAATTGTCATCGAATTGAGCGGCTTTGGCCATCGCGGCGGGACTAGACCCGGTGCGTGAAAACCCGGTCGTCAACACTGATATCCATTCTGTGCGGTATCGCGCTGGCAGGTGCGGCCGCATGGTCCGGCTCCCCTCCAGCCTGCGCTGCATCGGTCACGATTTCCGCGGCGGAGATCAAGGCCAGCGGCATCGCCACCGCGCCGCTTCAGGCCACGCAGTACCGCGCGACCGTCGAAGGCATCGCCACCGTCACCGATCCGCAGCCGCTGGTCGCGCTGGCCGCGCAACTGGCCACGTCGCGCGCGGCGGTGGGCGCCGCACAGCAGCAGACCGTCGCCAGCGCAGCGCAGGCCAAACGGCTTCAGGTGCTTTACCGCAATAACAAGTTTGTCTCGCAGCGGGACGAACAGGCGGCCGTGGCGGCAGCGGCGGCGGCACAGGCGCAAGAGGTCTCCGCGATTGCCAGCGACGCCAGCACACGCGCCGGCGCGCGGACCGAATGGGGTGCAGAGCTGGTGGCCATCGCGAGCCGAGGCGCCAATGCGTTCGCCGATTATGTGCAAGGCCGCCGTATGCTGCTTGCGGTTGCCCTGCCCATCGGGACGATGGCCCAACCCGCCGCGACAATCGCGATCCTGCAAGCCGGTGGCCGCGAGCAGAACGCCGCGTTGATCGGTCCTTCACCCAGGTCCGACACGGGCGTTCAGGGGCCGACGTTCTTCTACTGGACCGTGGCAGAGGATTTGCGCAGCGGTCAGCGGCTGTCCGCGCTGGTGCCGGTGGGAACAAAGCCGATCGCGGGTGTGATCGTGCCCGATGACGCGGTGCTGTGGTACGCGGGCGCGTCCTGGGTCTATGTCGAGACCCCATCAGGCCGTTTCACGCGGCGTCAGATCTCTACATCCGCGCGCGCGGTCGGCGGATGGTTCGAGGTCACGGGGTTCCATACCGGTGAGCGCGTGGTGGTGCGCGGCGGCGAACTGCTGTTATCGCAGGAGCGGATGCCGCCGACGACGCAGCAATCGGCAGGCGGCGACGATGACGACTAAGAGCGCGGCATCGTGCTGAACGCACTCGTCTCCTTTGCCGTCCGCTTTCGCGGGCTGGTCATCGCCCTGGCGGTGCTGGCCGTCGCTTACGGATTGCTGGCACTGGCACAGGCGCGCTGGAGTGTATTCCCGGAGTTCGCGCCGCCTCAGGCCATCGTGCAGACGGAAGTGCCGGGCTTTGCACCCGAACAGGTCGAGACCCTCGTCACCCATCCGCTCGAAGATGCGCTCGCCGGTGCCAGCGGTCTCGCCACTATGCGTTCGCGCTCGCTGCAGGGCCTCAGCATGATCACGCTGACCTTCCGGCGGGGCAGCGATCTCACCGCCTTGCGCCAGAGCATCAGCGAAAGGCTGGCCCGCGCCGCACCCGATCTGCCGCAAGGGGCCCAAACGCCGGTGCTGCTGCCGCTGTCCTCGTCCGCCGGCATTGTGCTGACGATCGGCCTGACCTCGCGCAGCAAGACGCCGATGGCATTGCGCACGCTGGCGGAGTGGACGCTGAAGCCGCAACTCCTGGCAGTGCCGGGCGTCTCGGACGTCAGCATCTATGGCGGCGCCGTCAAGCAGGTGCAGATCCAGGTCCATCCCGACGCCCTGGCGCGCTATGGCCTGTCCTTCAGCGACATCGTCACGGCGGCGCAGAACGCCACAGCCCATACCGGCCTCGGCTTCGTGGAGAACGCCAACCAGCGCATTGTGTTGATGCCGAAGGGCGAGCCCGAAACCGCCGCCGCCGTCGCTGCTGTGACACTGCGGGCAGAGGGCGGCCAGACGCTGCGTCTCGGCGACATCGCCGCGGTCACCGATGGCCCGGCGCCCAGAAGCGGCGGCGCCACCATCATGGGCCATCCCGGCATCATGCTGGTAGTGTCCGAGCAGTATGGTACCGACACGCTCAAGGTCACCGCTGCGCTGGAGCAGCGGCTCAAGGCGCTGGTGCCGGCGCTGACAACCCTGCACGTGCGGCTCTATCCGGCGCTGTTCCGCCCGGCCGGGTTCATCGAAACGGCGATCGGCCATCTGGGCCTGGCACTTCTGATCGGCGCGGCGCTGGTGATCGCTGTGCTGTTCGCGTTCCTGCGCCACACGCGCGCGGCGCTGATTTCGGTGCTGGCGATTCCCTTGTCCCTGCTGGTAGCAGTCGTGGTGCTGGAGCGGCTGGGCTTCGGGCTCAACACCATGACGCTGGGCGGGCTGGCCATTGCCATCGGCGAGGTGGTGGACGACGCGATCATCGATGTCGAGAATATCTTAAGACGTCTGCGGCTCAACCGCGAGGCGCAGACGCCTTCGCCGCTCTGGCATGTGGTGATCGCCGCGTCCCTCGAAGTGCGCAGCGCCGTGGTCTATGCCACGTTTATCGTCACGCTGGTGTTCGTGCCGGTCTTGACGATGTCCGGTGTGGCCGGGCGGCTGTTCGCGCCGCTGGGCGTGGCCTATATCGCTGCGATCCTGGCGTCTCTCGCCGTGGCGCTGACGGTAACCCCGGCCCTCGCTCTGACGCTTCTGCCGCACGACGCCGAAGCCACCGAGCCGGCCTTGCAGACGCGGCTCAAGGCGCACTACGGGCGGCTTCTTACCCATGTCGAACACCAGCCGCGCCGCATCATCGCGGCCGTGGCGTTGGCCTGCGTGGCGGGACTAGCTGCGCTCTTCTTCCTGCGCGGCGAATTTCTGCCGCAATTGCGCGAGGGCCATTACATCGTGCATATGCGCCTTCAGCCCGGCGCCTCGCTGGAGGCTTCCGAAGCCTTGGGTCCGCGCATCACTGATGCGCTCTTGAAGGTGCCGGGCGTGCGCTCGGTGGCCCAGCGCACCGGACGCGCCAGCCGGATCGAAGACCCGGCGCCGATCTTCAGCAGCGAATTCGAGGTCGATCTGAAGCCGCTGTCGGGATCGGGCCAAGAGCAGACGCTGAACCGCATCCGGCGCGCCTTAAAGCAATTCGCGGGCGCGCGGTTTTCGGTGAACACGTTCCTCACCGAGCGCATCGAGGAAACGCTTTCCGGATACACCGCGCCGGTGGTGGTAGACATCTATGGCGACGATCTCGATGTGCTGGACCGCAAGGCTGGCGAAGTTGCTCGCGTGCTGTCGCGCCTGCGTGGCGCCGCCAATGTGCAGATCGAGGCGCCGCAGGGCGAACCGCAACTCGCCATCCGACTGCGCCCGGCCGCCCTGAGCCGCTACGGCATCGCACCGGCCAGTGTGCTGGACGCGGTGGAGGCGGCCTATTCCGGGGCGCGGGTGGGACAGGTGGTTCAGGGCGACCGCCTCTTCGATGTCGATGTCACGCTGCCGCCGGCGCTGCGGCGCGATCCGACACTGATCGGGCGCTTGCCGATCACGGCCCCGGACGGCCACCAGCTTCCGCTCTCTGCGCTGGCTGACTTACACATGACCAGCGGGCGCTTCATGATCCTGCACGAAGGCGGCCAGCGCATGCAGGCGGTGACGGTCAGCCTCAACGGCGTTACGGCTGGCGGTTTCGTGACGCGGGCGCGGCAGGTGCTGGCGCGTCAGGTCCATTGGCCTGCGGGTATCTATCCGGTGTTTTCCGGCGACGCGGCGGCGCAGGCAGGCGCGACGCTGCAACTGCTGGCGCACAGCGCGCTGGCGGCCATCGGCGTAGTGTTACTTCTGTTTCTGGCCTTGAGAGAGATGCGGGCGGTGACACTGGTTCTGGTCAATTTGCCGTTCGCGCTGGTCGGTGGCGTGGCCGTGGCCGTGCTCACCGGTGGAACATTGACGCTGGGCGGGCTCATCGGCTTCGTCACCCTATTCGGCATCAGCGTGCGCAACGCCATCATGCTGATCGCCCATTACCGGCATCTGGTGGAGGTGGAAGGGCAGCCCAGGACGGCGGCGACCGCCGCGCGCGGCGCGCGCGAACGGCTGGTCCCGATCCTGATGACGGCGCTCGTTACCGCGCTGGGGCTGGCGCCGCTGGCCTTCAGCGCCGGCGCGCCCGGCAACGAGATCGAGGGGCCGATGGCCGCGGTCATCCTCGGCGGGCTCGTCACCTCGACGGCGCTGAACCTGCTGGTGCTCCCGTCCCTGGCAAGGCGCTGGTTGCGCCTGGCACAAGGCGATCACGGTGCGGCGCGCTGAATGAGGTTGCGCAACAAACTAGGTACGGCGCAGGGCAGCTGAATGACCGACTCGTACCTTCACCGCGAAGAACACACCTCAATCTCACGGATTTCGTTTTTGCCGTACCCCATTCGGTCCGCGTTCCGTCCCTGTCCAGTGATGCCGGCCAAGACCTGCCTTCTTGGCCAGGGCTGAACGGGTCTTCGCGTATTGCGGCGCAGTCATGGGATAATCGGACAGCAGTCCCCACTTGGCTCGATAATCATCGGGCGATAACCCGTGCCGCGCCCACAGGTGGCGCTTCAGCATGTTCAGCTTGCACCCATCCTCCAAGCACACGAGATACTCGTCCGCGATGGATCTCCTCACTGGCACGGCCGGCTTAGGGGACGATAGCGTCTGTGCCGATTCGGAATGGAGTAGCATCAACGCGCGATAGATGCTGCGAAGCGCGGCCGGAACATCGCCCGCGGACAGTGTGTTCTTTCGGACATAGGCTTCAAGGATGACGCAAGCCAGACGCAGTACCGGGGCAATTGCCGGCGGTGCGCTTGGCACCTCTTCGTCCATAATGGCTTCTCCTCCTGACACCAGGATATGCCGTACTCGGCAATTCTAAGCTGGAGAGACGATTTTCGGCAATCACGGTATGGGTTGGGCGTCGGCGAGAGGTTTCTAGCACGAGACTGATCATGAATCGTATGTTAAGGTCTGTCGTTCATGCGTGAGTTGACGTGCAGTGTCTGAAGACCGGCGTACCCATACAACAAACGGCATTGATGGACGCGGGGTTCCGCGCCGGCGAACGCTGACCAGCGGCAAAATCGTCTATGGCGACGGCGCCTATACCTACGACTGCGCCATCCGCGAAATCTCGACCTCCGGCGCTCGCATCGGTATCGCCGGCAGCATTGTGATCCCGAAAGCCTTCTTCCTCATCGATCAGAAGCGCGGCACCGCGTTCGAGGCTGAGCTGGTATGGCGCAACGGAACGCAGGCCGGTCTCAGGTTCCACGCGGCACACGATCTGGCCACGCTCTCCGATTCGCGCCTGCTGTACCTGCGCCGGCTGCACGCCGAGGCGCAGCTGCGCTAGGCAATGGCGAACTCTGGGCAGGCCAAGTCTGTCCCCAGGCTGTCGCCACTCTTACGAAACCTTAATCCGCGTGGCCGAAGCCGACGGGAGCGTCACGATGAGATAGTTTGTCATGAAGGAATGCACAGACCGCATGGGCTATTTCCGCGCCACCTCGTTCGCGCGCAGAGAAATGCCGGCCGCGGGGTTTGGAACCTGCTCGCCAGGTTCTTTTGCCATGTCAGCAAGCGGATCGCCGGCCTGGCGGCAAGTGCCATTGAGAAGTCCCCCCGCCTCGACGGAAAGTGTTCGATAGCAGATGTCGCCATCCACGACGCCGTGTGCATGCACTTGAACCTTAACGGCCCGCAGATCACCTTTGACATGACCTGCGACGGAAATCTCTGGTGCGGTCACGTTGCCCTGAACGAAACCGCTCTCACCGATAGCGAACTGGGCGGCATAGCAGGGCCCTAGGATGTTGCCTTCGGCGACAACCGTGCCGGTCGAAGCGATGGTTCCCACGACCATCAGATCCGCAGCGAGAAATGACGGCGGTGTAGCTGCCGTACTGGTTCTTGTTGGCGCCCGTGCGGTCGGCGCCATCTTCCTGAACGACATCGGTTGACCTATTCACCAGCGATCGGCTGTACCGCTACGGGCACGGGTCGAATCCGGCAACCTTCAATATCTTGGGGCCATCTCTGAATTCGCGTCTCATGCGCGGCAAGCCAATCGCCATATCCGCCAGTGAGGGAGCCGCCGACCCGTAGGACTGAACAAACAGCGAGCCGGCGGCCCGGTGGGCGCTTTCACTAACCAACTCCCAGCGCCCAGCTTACAATGAAAGGCTGCTGCGCCCTAAATGCAACAACAGGCTGGAGTTTCGGTAAATTCCGGAAGGCACCGGACCTTTGCTGGCCGTTTCTTTTCTCGCGAACAAAGCCGAGCGCACCATCCTGAAGCGAAATCCCGGCGGCGAGCACGGTACCGCGCTCGTCGAAGACGCGAAATCGTGATTGAACGGCGCGATTGGCAGGCGGCAGGTGCAAAGCAATCATCAGCAGCGCACCGCTAATCTATCCAAATTGGCGAAGGGCGACGGTCAACCGGGCTTTGCGGGCGGAACCGGCATGGCGGGTGTTGTCGGCGTAGCGCCGGGCGCCAGTTGCGGACAATCGTTTTGCCAATGGCGCATCCACATGGATCCCATGTGATCAGGCATCGTTATACCGAACAGGCGCCCGCCGGCGACCGGTAAGATGACGGCACATGCGACTGCAAGAACGGTCAGAAGATACAGCCAGGCGCCGACGAGATTTCCAAGGCCGCGCAGCCATCCTTCGGCCTTGCGGGCGGCGAATAGCACAAAGAAGCCGAGCACGGCGAATGCCGTGGCATGCAGAATGGCGCCGATGATCCAGAACATGGTCTCCTCCCGGTTGCCCTTAGCATCGCGGCCGGTCGCAAGGCACAAGCTACCATTATTATGCCAGTGCGTCTTCGGCTTGATAACCAGTGCGGGTTGAACGGAAGTCCGCCGAGGGAGACAGCGCATCGTCATTACGTCGCCTTCACATCTCGGCCATGTGCGCATTGCGAATTGCTCGCACCGACAGGCGCATAGTCACATAGGCACGCCGCCAGGGGGCCGGATTGTTCAACCAGATCGAAGTTACGCCACCGGTGGTTCATGGGCACGTGTTGAATTGCTCTTTGAGCCGGCCGGTCGCCTTGTGCTATTTTGGGTTTCGATCGTGTATCCGGTCAGTCTCCGAGAGAGCGGCTGTGCTCATGGATCAAGCAGTGGAATCGCTGTTGCCCGCGCGTGAGGAGCGCTTCGGATACATCTGTCATCGTTGTTCGCGTTGCTGCCATCACAAGAAGATCCAAGTGAACCCCTATGAGGTCGCCCGGCTGGCCCGCAATCGCGGCCAGACCACGACGCTGTTTCGTGCAGAGTGGACCGTCGACGGCGCGGGTACTGTCCTGCAACAAACCGAAACCGGTGCCTGTGTGTTCCTGGCACCCGACGGCTGTACCGTGCACGCCGACCGACCGTTGGTTTGCCGTCTCTATCCGTTAGGCCGTCACATTGTCGTTGGTGAGGAGGAACAGTTCAGCCGCTTGGAGCCGCATCCGCGGTCGGAGGGTGAATATTTGACTGAGGGGACAATCGCCGATTTCCTGGAAGCTCAGGAGGCTGACCTTTTCATTCAGGCGGCCGACGATTATCTGCAATGGTTCGACGACGCGCTCAACATGCTCGCGGGCGATCTTGGCACTGCACCAAGTACGATCGTAGCGATGCCAACCACGGATCAAGGCCGCCTACTCGATATGGACACGGCAATCGCCGCCTATGGTGCATCAACGGGAGGCGCGGAACCAGCAGATATCGAAGACCGCAAGGCGCTTCATCTGCGGATTCTGTACCAGGCACTGTCCCTACGCTAAGGGAGGACGACATGGCACATGATCATTCCAACCGCGATTCTTTTTCTGCAGGAACGCGGGTCTTGCTCGGCGCTGTTTCGACGCTGGCGATTTCGTTTGGGGTGGTCGTCACCAGTTCTGCTGCCGTGAATGACCATCCTCCGGCCGCTCCTTCAACCCAGGAGGCAACTCTGCCAGCAGCCGTAGCCGGGGTGCAGGACGAACGTATTGCGGCGGTCGACATGTTCCTCGGCCGTAGACACAAGACGCAAGGACACGCGCTCAAATTGGAGAGCCGCCAGCATAAGACGCGGGCGAACCACGCCAAGATCGAGTGGGAGCGTCGGCATCATAAGCAGGGCGTCGGTTGGTCGTGGGGCAGCCACCAGCACAAGACGCAGGCGCATTTTCTCAAGTTCGATGGCAAGCCGCATGGGCAAAGGTAAGCTAAGAATAATATCCGCTTGATTGTTGTTGTGATGGACCCGCGATATGCTCGCTTCGTCGCCAAGCGCTGCAGGCGGCAGCGGACGCCGAAGAGCGGCGTTTTGTTTCCCGCCAATGGAGGATCCTGTGAGAGCATGGTTGGCGTTGGCATCGTGTGCGATGCTTGGTGTTATGTGCATTCCGGCCACCGCTCAGCCTGTTCCGAAAAGCAGCCCGAGGGAGCACTGCTTCTTTTCGAACCAGCTTGACAATTGGAAGGCGGCGGACCCAAAGACGATCTACCTCCGCGTCAGCATGAACCGCTATTTCCGCCTTGATCTCTCCGGCCGCTGCCAGACGCTCATGGAGCCCGGCGCCTTCCTCATCACAAAGATCCACGGAGCGGATAGCATCTGCAGTTCGGTCGACTGGGATTTGCATGTCGCCACGTCATGGCATGACATCCCGGAAGCGTGCATTGTGAAGCGGATGATCGAACTCACGCCGGCCGAAGCCGAGGCGCTGCCAAAGAAAGTAAAGCCATAACGGCGGAGGACGAAATGGCGCCCCCTTCCACCAAAATCATCGCGTCGGTCATCAATAAGACGCGGTATTTCCTCTTCAGTGGCGCGGAGGTGCCGAGTCGAATGAACGTGCTTTCGGAAGAGAGCACCATCGCACCCTATAATCCGTCCGCTGTTTCGGCTTTTGAGCTGAAGGCGGAAACCGCTCCATCTGGCGGGACCGAATATCTGGCGTACTTCGTCGGCTCCGAGGGCAGCGGGCGGCACGTCTGGTTTTCCTTCTGCTTTAACGTCGCGGCCGATATGGGCGGGGCCTTGCCGCTTGCTATCGGGTGCGAGACGGATGCAGGATTTCCATGCAGCGCCGAGCATATGTCTGGCGGGGACGAGTATACCCGGTACGTTCAGTTTGTGTTGGGGTAACAAGCCGGCGCAAGCGCTGCCAGCACCGAAGCTGCTCCATAGGCCGCTGACAGGCGGCTGCTGCGACCGCAATGTCGCATTGGTGGCCGCCCACCCCAAACCTTCGACGAGGTAACCAGCAATACCCGCGGTTCAAGCTTCTTGGCCTGCACACTTACAACTTTGTGAGGTTCGGGATGCCGCCCGCTCGTCATATTGCGGCCAATCTCAATTGGTTATAAATCCCGAACCGATTGGTGCTGGTGCATGCAATCTCCCGCTCGATTGCCCATCCAGGATGGGAACGGCACATTTACGGTGTTGTCACTCAATACCAGAAGGTTTCAACGGATTATGCCGATGCTGAATTTCTCTAGGAACCTTAAGTTCGCAGCCGCTATCTTACTGATCGCGCTCGCTGGTTGCACTCCCCGGCCAGACGTTGGAGAAGATGTCCCGCCCGTTGCTTCTTCGACAAAAGACCAATCGGCGATGTCGGGAGTGGGGACGTTTGACTCGGGCATAACCGCCGGCAGCTTGAGGGATTTGACGGTCAATGTCGGTGACACGGTGTACTTCGACTACGAAAAGTCCGAGCTGAGCGATTCCGACCGCGCAACCTTGCAGCGCCAAGCTGCTTGGCTACAGAAATACGCCCAAGTCAACGTAACCATCCAGGGCAACTGCGACGAACGCGGTACGCGTGAATACAATCTTGCGCTCGGCGCGCTCCGCGCCAGCGCTGTGAAGTCCTATCTGGTCAGCCTGGGCGTTTCGGCCTCCCGGATCGAAACGATTTCCTTCGGCAGAGAGAGACCGGTTTGTACGGAATCAACGGAAACCTGCTGGGCACGAAACCGTAGAGCGGTGACCGTACCATCGAGCGCACAAGCCTCCTGATTGCGGAAAATACAGGTAGCGACACACTGCGACAATTTCCAAACGCGCGCTCAAACTTCGGAGACATGCTTGTGCAAACGTGGCGCATTCCGAATCCTGGAGGCTGCCATGAACCGCAGAATACTTATAGCCGTCATCGCCCCGTTCGTCCTCAACGCGGGGATCGCCCTAGCGCAGGACGCACCGCCGCCCGGGACACCGATGTCACACCGCCCTTGGCATATGAGCTCGGCAGAGATGGCAAAACATCATGCGGAAATGTGCACTGACCGGTATGCCCGGGCGGTCGGCGGGATGGCATCTCTGGAGGTCAAACTCGCGATAACGTCCGAACAAAGGCCGCTGTTCAAGCAGTGGAAGGATGTTGTGCTGTCCGATGCTAAGGCACGGTCCACAGCGTGTAGCGATATGAAGATGCCGGAGAAAAAGCCGTCGCTAATCGAACATCTTCAGCGCGCCGAGACAATGATGCAGTCCCGCGTCGACGCGCTGAAAGCGCAGATGCCCACCCTTGAAAAGCTGGATAACGCGTTGAACGGCGATCAGAAGAAAGTTCTGGAACACGCCGTATACGCCCGCTTGGCGTGGCATCACGGTGGGGCTATGGCCCACCATTTTATCGCACGTCGTGACGAAGCGCATCCGGAATTCCACGGCGATTGATGTCGGCCGCTTCGGCCCGCCAAGCCAGTGGATTGATGCATGACCGAGAACCGAGTGGTACGCCTCGGTCGGCGAACTGGTCGCGGTGGCGATGAAGGCTTCCAGATACGGTATGAGGATGCAATGGAGGCCGCGGCGATAACACGGCATCTGGGCGCCGTGGCGGATAAGTTAGAGCAGTTTCCGTTAGGCCTGACTTTGAACCAATTCAGCCGTAGAATGTTCGACAGGGTGGCGCCCGATTTTTGCCGCCGCTGGGGGCGCGGCGCGCCAAGAGCGCAGACAAGACGAACTCAGAAATAGCGGTCCACCTGGAAGACGATGCTGCCCGCTTCGGGCAGGCTGCCCCATTCCGATTGGGCGCCGCCGAAATCGCTGCCGGCATAGGCGCTCACCGTCCAGTTGTTGTCGAGATTGTAGTCCGCCGCCAGCTGCACCATCGAGGAGCCGTCTTCGGCATTGACGAAGGCGATGCCGGACAATTCGAGATCGTTGACCGGCGCGTCCTGCCAATCCGCGCGCAGGAAGATCTGCTGACGGCTCATCGGTTCCTGCGCGTCGCTGGCGTAGGCGCGGATGTACCACAGTTCGGGCGCCAGGGCCGGATCGGCCGCGCCCGCCGCGAACCAGTTGCGCCAGTCGCCGCCGGAGAACCCGGCCTGATGGAAGTGATATTCGAGATTGAGCGTGACCTTGGCCTCGCTGCTCCAGGACGCGCCGACGGCCAGATCGCTGAGAAAGCGCCGCGCCGTGGCGCCCGGCGGCAGCAGCGGGGCGCCGGCCGGCAGCGTGCCGGTCGCCTGGCCGAACGCGATGGCCCGCGCTGTCAGGCCGGTGTCGCGGCCGCCGGACCATTCGCCATAAGCGATGACGCTGCGCCCGATCGGATAGGACAGATCGAGCCCCAGCCTGGTGCGGCTGCCGCCGTGAAACAGCAGCGCCTGCGTGCTGAGGTCGCCGAGATCGAGATTGAGGCCGAAGAGGAAGCGGTCGGTGCAATTGGTCTGGTCGAACAGGGGATCGACCCAGCCCGGCCGCGGGCCAGCGAGCGGCCGCGCCCCCGCCAGCCGCGGCGCATAGGCGAAACTCGCCGAGCCGCCGTTCCAGATCGTCTGCGCGCGCACCATGACCGTGCCCAGCCGGTTCTCGCGCAGCGCCGAAGGATCGGCCGAAGACTGGCTCACGCCCGTGCGCGCCCGGAAGAAGTCGGTGGGATTGAACCCCAGTGCAATGCCGTTCTTCAGATTGATGCGGCCGAAGTCGAGATAAGTCTGCGGCAGCGGTTCCCAGCTCAGATAAGCCTCGCGCAGATCGTTGCGCGCGGCCCCGGCCGGAAAGCCGATGCCGTCGGCTTCACTCAGGTCGAAGCGGTCGCTGAAGACGAAGGCGATATTGTGACCGAGCGGCCAGCGGTCGAACGCATCGAGGCTGGTGCGGTTGCCCCAATGCGAGGGTTCAATGGGCGAGGCGACCGCCAGATCGCCCTGTACGAAGGTCGCGCTCAGATCATCCTCGAGAAAATACTTCCCATGCGCCCTCGCCACCGGTGCGGACTGTGCGGCGGGGGCATTGAGCACCGCCTGGGGGATGCGATTGAGGTCGTTGTTCTCCTGCGCCGCGGCCGGGCTACATAGCACCAACGCGAAGAGCGCGGCGCGCGCGCGCATCATTGGCCGTTCACATGCGGCAGGTATTCGCGCTGGAACCAGGAATCGGGAATGGCCTGCGCCTGCATGTCCGAGGTCGTCATGGTGGTCACGAGGTTCTGGTCCACCGCATCGATGATGATGGTTTCGGCCGGCCGCATGGCGCCCAACTGCTCCTCGTAGCGGTGGTAATAGGCGATCTTCAGCAGCCGTCCGCTGTCGGAATAGAACTTGCCCTTCACCGGGCGGTTGCTGCCTTCCTCCACCCAGTATTCGATCCGGCTATAGACTGCGTCGGACGTGGCCGCGGTGAGATTCAGATGCCAGCAATGGCGGTTCTGCCGGTCGGCGTCTTCCAGAATCTCCTCGTCGAGCAGCTTGGCGCTGTAGTCGCGCGCGAAATTGGCGGTCATGACGTCGCCGTCCGAGGCCTGGCCCATCAGGCGCTGCTGCGGCGAGATGCGCACGCTGGCCTTGGACGAGGGATCGTAGAACCACATGGCGGTGCCGTTCATCAGCACCATCTTACCCGTGTCGCGCGCCGGGGCGACATAGCGCACCAGGTTCTTGAATTCGCGGCTCCGTGGATCTTGCTTGGCATAGACGGTGAGCACCACGCGGTCGCGCGGCTGGCCGGAGATATATTCCACCAGCGTGTTGGTCAGGCGGAAGGGCTCGGCCGGATTGCGTACCTGATCGGTGGCGGCGACGATTTCCTGCGCCGAGGGCGGCGCGTCCGCAGCCGATGCGGACGAGGCGGCCAATGCAGCGAAAACGAACGCGGTTAAAATCCGTTTCATCCTATGCCTCACACATGGCGCAGCGCGTCGACGATCATCATGCGCGCCGCCCGGTTGGCGGGCATGAGCGCGGCAATCGTCGCCATCGCGATCAGCGCCAGCCAGACGGCGGCCTCAAATCCCCACATACCGCGGGTCAGCAGCAGGAGCGGGATCGGGCTGGCTTGTCCAGGCGGCGTCCAGGTCAGACCCAGCCGGTTGAACAGCGCCGCGATGACCGCGGCCAGCACCACGCCGGAGGTGGCGCCGATCGCCCCCAGCATCCAGCCTTCGAGCAGAAATTGGCGACGGATGCCGCTGCGCCGTACGCCCATGGCCCGCGCCGTGCCGATTTCGCCGGTGCGTTCCATCACGCTCATGCTCATGGTGTTGACGACGGTGAACAGTACGATCACGCTCATGATGACCGCGATGAAAACGAAGATGGCGCCGAACAGGCCGATCACCTGATTGTATTGTGGTTCCAATTCGGTGAAATCATGCACTTCGAGATCGAGGCCATGGGCCTTGAACAGCGCAAGGAGCCGCGCCTGCGTCCGCGCCACGTCGGCGGTGTGATAAAGCTGCAGGACGATGCTGACGGCCTTGTGTTCGCCGCGGCCGTAGAGCAGTTCCTGCGCCGCCGAAATGTCCATGCCGACATACATGTCGTCCAGCTCCTTGAAGCCCTGCGAGCGGGCGCCGCTGACATTGAGGCTGATGACGTTGGGCGCCCCGTTGGCGGTGGCCGCCAGAAGATCGATGCGCGGTTCGCGACGTGCCGTGGTTCGCGCCGGACGATCGCGCGCCGCCAGCTCGGCGAGATTGACGTCAGGCGGCGGCGCGTTGGCGATGGTGGTTGTGGCGGTCTGCGGCGGCGATGGGCAGTTGGCAATCCTGAGCGGTTTGCACAGGCCCAGCATCCGCGCCAGCCCGATGCCGAGCACGGCGTCCGTGGGATCGCCCTCTTTCAGCGGGAAGTGATAATGCGGGCGGCCGTTGAGGGCCTCGGCATTGATGCCGAATTCGTCCCACTGGAGCATGCGCTCACGGTCGGCCGGGACCACGCCGACGCCCAGAAAGGTCTTGGAGGCATCGATGGCGAAGTTCCCGGCAATGCCGTAAAGCGTCACCGTCGGCGTGACCACGTTGATGAGCGGCCGGAGCACTGGATCGTCCTTGATCAGCCCAATGACGGATCGATAGCCGGCGATGCTGTAGGCGCCCGGATTGCCGGCGCCGAAATCGAAATAGCCCTTGTGGAACACCGACAGATGGCCATCGCGCTCGATCACCCCGGTTTCGAAGCCCTTGACCACGAAGCCCATGTACTGGCCGAAGACGATCATGGCGATGGCGCCTACGGCGATGGCCGACGCCGTCAGAAGCGAGCGGCGGGCATTGCGCAGGATGTTGCGGAAGGCGATCTTGAACAGCGTCATGGACCGGCGCCTTCTTCCTGCGCGATGAGCATCCCGTCACGGATGACATAGGTCTCTTCCGCCTGCGAGATCAGCTGTGGATCGTGTGAGCACAGGATGAAGCTGACCTGCTTCTCGTGCTGCACCTTGCGCATCAGCGCGATGATCTGCGCGCCTGTATGGCTGTCGAGATTGGCTGTCGGCTCGTCCGCCAGGACGATCTGGGGATGCTTGACCAAAGCCCGGGCGATGGCCACGCGCTGCTTCTGCCCGCCGCTGAGCTGATTGGGGCGATGCCGCGCATGATCGGCAAGGCCCACGGCCTCCAGCATCGCCATGGTGCGGGCGCGGCGTTCCCTGGTTCCCATGCCGATCAGCAACAGCGGATATTCCACATTCTCGTAAGCCGACAGCACGGGAAACAGGTTGAAGTTCTGGAAGACGAAGGCGATGTTGCGGGCGCGGAAATCGGTGAGGCGATTGTCGTTGAGCCTGGCCACATCCTCGCCGCAGACCTCGATGCGCCCGGCGCTCGGCCGGTCGATGCAGCCGATAAGATTGAGCAGCGTGGTTTTGCCGCTGCCCGACGGGCCGATGATCATGGCCAGCCGCCGCGCCGGAATCTCCAGGCTGATGCCGTTGAGGGCATGGACGCTGACGCCTTCGCCGTCATAGGTCTTGTCGACATGTTCGAGGCGGACGACGGCCTGGCTGCGCTCCTCGCCTTGCATGGTCATCGGATCGACAATCCCCCGTCAGCATGCCGGCAAATCGCAAACCTAGCGGCGGGCCTCAACAATATCGTGACGCCCTATTTCGTCCGGGCCGATCAACTGGTACCGTATGGTACCAGACCGTCGATGTACGGTACTTGCCAGTACCAAGTCAAGAGGGCGCGTTGAAGAAGAGCAGTCCCGCCAAGCCGGCCGCCGGCGAGCCCATGCGCGAGCGCATTCTGGACGCCGCATTCGCCGCCTTTTTCGAACACGGCTATTCGGGCGCCAGCACGCTCGACATCGCAACGCGGGCGAAGATTTCCAAGCGAGAGCTGTATGCGCTGTTCGGCAGCAAGCGGGCGCTGCTGGTGGCCGGGATCAAGGAACGCACCGCCCGCCTGCCCGTTCCGCTCGAATTTCCGGACATCGTCAACCGCCAGGAGCTTGAACGCGCCTTGACGGCTCTTGCCACCGCGCTGCTGAGCCTGCTCACGGACGAGCCGGTGCTGGCGCTCTACCGGCTGGCGATCGCCGAATCGACGCGCGCACCGGAACTGGCGGCCACGCTGAACTCGGAGGGCCACGACGCCAGTTGGCGGGCCTTCGCCCAGTTCCTGCGCAACGCCCAGACGCGCGGCCTGCTCGTCGATGACGTCACACCCGAAGACCTGGCGGTACAGTTTACCAGCCTGGCGCTGGGCGGCATTCAGCTGCAGCTTTTGTTGCGTGTTGCCGAGCCTCCGGCGGCAGCGGACATCGAGCGCCGGGCGCAGAAGGCTACGGAGTTGTTCCTGCGCCTGCACGCGCATGGCGCTTGATCTGTTAAGCCAGGGAGCGGTTCCGAGTTCGTGCATTTCACCATGGCCACAAGTTTGTGTAGATCGCATCGCGAAACAGTACGGCTTTTTCGTCTTGGATTCCTCGACGATCTGTGTGCCGATATCCGGTTTAAGGCGCCCGGGCCGCAGCCTGGCCCCGGATCTGTTCTGAACGGCCTTGGCAGGTCGCGGGATCCCACGGGTTCTGCAACGCCCGATCGGGAGGCGATTGCTGTGGGGTATCAAAAAATCGACCAGCCACGTCAGACGCCCGGCAATCAGCGCTCTTCCGCCGCGATCCTGGCCAAAAAGGCCTTGGCGGCAGCCCACCCCGCGTCGCGGGCTTGACGCGTGCCTTTCGCGCTGCCGCCGAAATAGAAGCCCCAGCGAGGGGATTTCTGGCGTCTATGCTGCTCTCTTTGAACGGCTCTATCTTGGTGAAGCCGGAAGACAACCGATGGGCGCCCTCAATATATGGCGATTGGTGTTGGCGCAATCACGCTGAGACGGCGGCCATAGATCGCTGGACGCCTAAAACCTGTAAAGGGCTAATACTTATGTTTGCGGCGATTGAGAATGTGCGGTTGCCCGCTTAGCTCGCGCATGCCTCACACCCGATGTCACACGCCGGGCACCGCCAGCGGAAGTCCAAGCGCCCGTTTCCCTCAAATGCTCTTCAATCGATGTATCGGGATTTCGGCCATTGATGATTTCCATCTCCCGCCAAGCACGTTGCAGGGCCCCAAGAAGGGACACTCCCGGGTCACTTCTCAGCGGCAATCAACACTCCAGACCTTCGTGCCGAGTCGGATGCGCGCATCCAGCTCAGCAACGCGAAGATCATGGCAGCCACACAGAATGCCGCAGAAATGATATTGACGATGAGAATGTTGCGTCCGATCACCGATGCGACGATGAACGGGCCGATCATGCCAGAGGCCACCTGGACCGACGGAATGAGGCGCACGAAGCGCCCACTGTCGTCCCGATGGGCGATCAGCGCCATGAAGTAGGCCACCCCCATGGCCCAGCCCAAATTGAAAGACACACTGCCCGCCAGAAAGTGCGCCGGTGTGCGCGGGCCTACCAAGAAGGCGAGACCAACCAACACAAAGCCCGCCGCCAGCAGGATCATGCGCACCCGCCCAAGGCGGGCCCCCGCAATTCCCGGCACTGCACCAGCCAGAATGCCGACCAGAAATCCCACGGCAACGCCGTTTCCAATGGCTGTCGCGTTCAAGCCCGCGCGGCTACCAATCTGCTCGGCATAGCCCCAGAACGCAAAGATCGCTGTCGAAAAGAAGAGCAAGCCCAGCAGCGCTGCCAATCCGGAAGAAAAGCGGAACGCCGAAACCGCAGGTGCCGTCGTTTCATCAGGGTCGCTGCCGTGTCCGCGTCTTGGAAGCAGCGGCGACAATATCACAATCAGTGCATACCAGACGCCGACCGTCGCCAACGCCACACCCGTGCCGCCATGTGCCGCCAGGCGCGGCAGCACCATCGCGTAAAGCGCAAAACTGGCCCCCTGTGCAGTGATGGAGCCGGCAAAGACCCGTTCGGGCTGAGAGCTCTGACCAAGTACTGCAATGGCGACACAATAGGTGATGCCCGAACCGCAACCGGCAACCGCAATGCAGAGAAGCAACACCCAATATCCCGGCACATAGGGCGCAGCGACGGCCGCAGCCGTTGCGACAAGGGCCGAGACGGCTGTTATTGTGCGCCAATCATGGCGCCCGATCAGCCAATAGGCCGCCAGCGTGCCCACCCCCGTTCCCGTAAATTGAACGGTCAGCAGCCATCCCGCCCGGCTGAGATCAATCCCGAACCGCCGGACGTAAAGTCCGACCAGCATGGGAAGAACACCGACGGCAATGATCGACACCGCCGAGATGACAATCCCTGCGAAAGTCGCGGACAGAGTCGATGCCCTGCCATGATCCACGCCGGTACTCAAAATGTGTTTGTTCCGTCTCACTTTCTTCTCCCGTGAAGAATTTGTCCCATAGTGCCTCCTTCCACGCCGTGAATAAGACTGCACCATCAAATGCCGGGACTAAACACCTAACTCGGCGTCTTCGAAACCAGGGACCGGCTAGATATCATAGCGGATCGTGACGGCATGGCTCTTTCAAGAGCGTGCCGCACGGCGCAGCCGTCTTGTCGCAGAACTCAAAATCAATGGACCCATCCGTCTGAATCCGTGCACTCTCATGATTGCTGGCAAGCCCCTTTGACATAGGAGGTGGCTCGTCGATTCCGATCGACGGTACTGGCCTCTATCTGGGGCTGATGAGCGGGATCTCAATGGCGACCGGAATGATCCCGGGCGGGCTGGGGCTGGACGCGCTTGGGAAGCGCGAACGACGCTCGTTAGTCTGGGGGCCCTCGATCGGGCTCGTCCTAGCGGGGCTGTTGCTCATGCTTGCGATAGAGCAGCAAGCCCTCGCTGCTGCGATTGTTGTGCTCTTCTTCGCCCATATTGCGCTGTTCATCTATTGGACGCCGACTTTGGCGACGGCGCAGAACATGGTCGGTGCGAACATGCGCGCCTCGTCCGGATTCATCATGTCGCTTGTCGTCAGCCTCATCGGGATGGGGCCGGGCCCGACGCCGATCGGTATCCTCAGCGACCGCTTCGCGAACCTCGCATTTGGCGGCGGAATATTTGCCGTGCACTGTCCGGGCAGCGTGGCGCCGCCCGGCGCGGGCACATTGCTGGTTCACGCCTGCGCGAATGCCTCGGCAAAGGGGGGCCGCTACAGCGTCGTTGCGATGGCGGTGCCGCTGATATGGGCGAGCCTTCAACACTTCCTCTCAAGCCGCGCTCTGAATAACGATCTGGACACACATTACCGCTGACACCAGACGCCGCGGCCGGATGGGCAGGCGGTTCCGTCTTGGCCGACGGTTCCAGCGGCGCGCAGCCGCTTTTGTCCTGACCTGAATTAATGGACATTGAGCGCACAGCAATTGCGGGGCATTGGCACGGATCGCCGGAACACCGTGTCCCGGAATGCCGTGATCCGCCAGTCCGCGCACGCTACGCTGCCTGGCGGCTAAAGCGCTGTTAAGCCGAGACGCCGCTCTCGCATTGCCGTCTGAGGATCGAGCATCATGAGGATCAGACAAGAAGAGCGTACAGGACATTTCGTTCCGGGCAAGCCGCGCCGGGATTGCCCCCCTACCGTGCCGGAACGCAATGGCCCGATGCGACATTATGGTATCGAATGTTGCGCCGCGCCGGGCCGTAGCAACCCGAATGCCGGCATGACGCGTCTCCGGTGCACGGGCCGGTCGATTGTGTTCGCTGCCGCGGCACTGATCCTCGGCATATCTTCTTCCATTGCCGCCGCGCCGACTGGCGGGCGCACACCGGCGGACATTGTGCTCGATCATGGCGTTGTCTACACGGTCGATCGCGACAACAGCATTCGGCAGGCAATCGCGATTCGAAGCGGTCGAATCATCTATGTCGGCACGAATGCTGGCGTGGGTCCGTACATTGGTAAGCAGACCCACGTAATCGATTTGCATGGCAAGATGGTCATGCCAGGGCTGATCGATGCGCACAACCACCCGATCGCCGGCGGGATGCAACTGACTCAATGCAGTTTGAACTATGCGCCGCTGACGGTCTCGCAGTTCCAGCACAAAATCCAGACCTGCCTCGACAAGACCAAGGCGCAGGAGCCCGATGGCTATCTTATGGTGGGGGGCTGGTTCCGGGAGGCGATGCGGCCTGAGGGCGCGGATGTTACCAAAGCGGATCTCGACGCGCTGAAAACACGTCGCCCGATCATTGTTCGATCGAGCGATGGGCATTCTACCGTTGCGAACTCCCGTGCTCTTGCGCTGGCCCACATCACACGCGACACCCCCGATCCGCACGCCGGGCGCATCGACCGCGACCGGTCCGGCGAGCCGACTGGCGTCTTTGAAGACACGGCAGAAGAACTGGTCAGAAAACCTGTGCCGCCGCCCTCCGCCGCTGACATACTTGCGGCAGCCAAAGCGGCACTTGCGGCCTTCCGGCGGCAGGGTGAGACCGCTTTCATGGCGCAGATCGCCTCGAAGCCGGACATCGAGGCGTGGGCAACATTGCGCAAGGAAGGACTGTTGACGGCCCGCGCCTATATGGCTCCGGACGTTGCGCCTGACGCCGTCGCCGAGCCGCGGCTCGCGGTCAGGCGCATCCTTGACCTCAAGCATGAGTTTGATACTGGTCCGATCGGGCCGCGTCCCAATCTTTGGGTCCGCAACTCCGGCGAGATATTCCAGGATGGCGTATACAATTGGCCTGCGTTGACTGCGAGCCTGCTTGAGCCCTATTTCGTCAACAAGGGAACCGCCGCCAAGCCGAACTGGCAGCCGGGCACCAACAGGGGCCCAGATCCTTACATTCCGCTCTATCAGCTTCAGCGGCTGTTGCTGGCACTTGCAAATGCCGGAATCGAGCCCGAGGTACATGCGATCGGCGACCGGGCGGTGCGTCACACCTTGGATGCCTATGCTTATGTACGCCAGCATCTGAACGGCAAAGATGTACGATTGGAAATCGCGCACGCCGAGATGGTCGCCCCGTCGGACGTTCCGCGCTTTAAAGCGCTCAACGTGATTCCAGACATGGGCTTCCAATGGGCCAAGCGGGCCTTCGATACCGTCGATGCCGCCGAAAATTATCTTGGCCCGGAGCGGTTCAACCGGGTGGAGCCTGAGGGCTTGCTCTATGAGGCTGGGGCGCGGCTCGCTCTGGGCAGCGACTGGCCGGTCGATCCAATCAACGATTGGTTCGACATGAAGGTTCTCGTCACGCGTGAAGGTGACGACACCGGAAAATATGCCGGTCCGCTTGGCAAGGTGCCCGGCGTGCCAGTGAAGGCCGCGATCCGAGCATTCACGATAAACGGCGCTTACGCGCTTCATTGTGAGAAAGACATCGGTTCGCTCGAGGTGGGCAAGCTCGCGGACCTGATCGTGATCAACCAGAATCTTATCGTAATCCCGCCCAAGAAAATCGCTGATACGAAGGTTCTTCTGACGATGGTCGGCGGGACGACGGTCTTTCAAGATCCATCGCTGTAAAGAACGCACGTCGCGGGCAGCTCGATCCGACGACAGCCTCCTCGATTTCGAGCAGCGGCGCGATCGGGCTCAATCACCATGCAGGACAGGCGCCCGGCTGGGTTGTGAGCGTCATCGCGGGCCAGGTGTTGCGAATGTGTGTAATTTGCGTTACATATTTGCAAACGGCGGCGGGACAATTCTGGCATGCTGAAGTTTTCGACCGACGGATTGCCGTCTCGTGGGCGGGCCTTGGAATATTCCAAGGCGCTGAGCGCCTACTGCTCCACCCTAGAGAGCGACAGCATCATTCGTGCTGAAGTCGAAGAAGCTGACATCCTGCATGCGCGCTCAGAGAGCTTCGAGGTAGGCAACCTGATCGGAGCGGTGCATGACGATAATTCGCCCTGCCACCGCTACTCAATTCGCCAAGCCCCTTCGCATCCCGGTTACACGTTGTACCTGATTACAAAAGGCACGCTGACGCTCACGAGCGACGAGACCGAGTTGCAGCTGCGGCCTGGCGACATGGCGTTTTTCCGGCCCAAACGAATCGCAGAATTTCGTTCCCCAGAGGGCGAAAATTCGATGATCAGCTTTCTGATCCCTTTACGGCTGGCAAGCGTCCTTGCCAGAGGCCGGGAAATAGCCCTGGACCGCGTGTTTTCCACGTCGTCGGGAATTGGCGCATGTGTTGGATCGCTGATGGAAACCGTGGCCGCCCGGAACAAGGATCTGACGCTCGGAGACAGCGCGACATTGCAAACAGTGCTGGCCGAGGCGATGATTCAGCTGGGAACGTCGCTTCGCGACGCCCCTGAGCGGGACTCGCTGCGAGGCGAAATGCTGTGCAAATTGAAAGCTCTCGCTGCTGCCTCCCTTGACGATCCGGAACTCACGCCGGCAACGGTGGCCAAGAGGGCCGGTATTTCCGTGCGGACATTGCACCGCTCGTTTCGGGCATCCGGCGAGACATTCTGGTCCTGGCTGCGAGACGAAAGGCTGGACCGGTGTCACATGGAACTGGCGGACCCGAGTTTTCGGCGGCGGCGCATCACAGAGGTCGCCTTTCGCTGGGGTTTCAATGAACTGAGCACCTTCGACCGCAATTTCCGCAAGCGGTTTGGCGTGTCCCCGCGCGCGATGCGCTCTGTTAGGCCTGTCAAGAACTACATCGGCTCCTGAAATTCACGGCAACCGGGCACCTGGCGTGGCAGCGCCGCGTGCTGGCGCTGAGAGCCTTATCGGCTGGCGCTACCCGCGTAGCTAGCCTCTTCAATTCCCTTAAGAATAGCGTCGGGATGGTACGGGTCGAATGGCCCGCGACGGGCGCGTTCGCCCATGATTTCGGGGCTACGACTATGACCAAAGTCGCACGTGGAACTGCCGGCTTGATCGCTGGTGCCATTTTTTCCGGAGTGCTGGCGACCGCAGGGGCTCAGGCACAAGACGCCAAGGCTGCAAACTCGGGCATTGAGGAGGTCGTCGTCACGGCAACCCGAAGCGCGCAGAAGCTCTCGAAAGTTCCAATCAGCGTTGCCGTGTTCAGCCAGGACCAACTGGATGCGCGCGGGGTGAAGAGCGTTGACGATCTGGCAAACTACACGCCGGGTCTGGTCATCTCACGGGGGAGCAACGGTACCAACAATATCTCGATCCGCGGCATCTCGTCGTCGGGTGGCGCCGGAACCACGGGCATTTACATCGATGATACGCCCATCCAGGTGCGCAATGTCGGTTACAACCCGAACAACGCATTTCCGGCGCTGTTCGACCTCGAGCGTGTGGAGGTGCTGCGCGGCCCGCAGGGCACGCTGTTCGGCGCCAGCTCGGAAGGCGGCACCATCCGGTTCATTCAGACGACGCCAAGCCTGACCACCTCCAGCGGATATGCCCGTAGCGAATATTCGTCCACCGAGGGGGGCGGCCCGAGCTATGAGGCGGGCGCCGCATACGGTGCGCCGATCATCGACGGCCGTGTGGGCTTTCGCGCAAGCATCTACTACCGCAGAGACGGTGGCTGGATTGACGGCGTCAGCGGCACGCCGGTGGTGCTCGATCCCAATGGCCACAGCCCCGCCGACCTGACCTTTACGAACGTGAAGGTTACGCGCAAGAACACCAACTTTTCAGACACAATCGGCGGCCGCGTGGCGGTGAAGATCGCGCTCACGGATTCGATCGAAATCACGCCATCGCTTACCTACCAACGCGTTCATGACAATGATGGGCACAATACGTTTTGGCCGTCGCTGTCTTCGAACGGACATTATGCCCGGCCGGTCTTCGACAACAGTATGCCGGCCGGCGACCCCGCGCAGAACCTGAACCCGCTTTCGGTGCCGAGCAAGGATTCCGCGGACGACGAGTTTCTGCTGCCCGCGCTTGCGGCAAGCTGGGATCTGGGGCCCGTAAAACTGTTCTCAAACACCTCCTATTTCGACCGCAATTCCAGCCAGTGGTTCGATTTCACGCAATATTATCTTTGGTTCTACGCCGTAAATCCAAGCACGTTTCCTTATCCGACGGCCGGCCAAAAGGGCTCGTCGATCTACCGCAACTCACAGAAGAATTTCGTGCAGGAGGTCCGAATCCAGTCGACGGACGATAGCGCCCGCCTGAAATGGGTGGCCGGCGTGTTTTACGCGCGCAATCGGCAAGGCGGCTCACAGCGGATTCCGACGAACTTCAACGCACTGCAGCCGGTCGTTGGCTGGTTCTTCATTCCGCCGTTCTTGCGCGCCGTCAACAACGGCCCGCCTTTCGGCCCCGGCAGCACGGCGTTCCAGAACTGGTTTGGCCAGTCGCCCGATCCCGACTACTCGATGTGGGGCATCAAGTTCAATACAACAGACACACAGATAGCCGGATTTGCGCAGGCTGATTACGAGATTTTCGCTGGCCTGAAGCTCACTGCGGGCCTGCGCTACTCCGAAACGACACTCAGCTATGCGGACGAATACTCCGGCCCGGAGACCAACATAAATCCGCCCTATGGTAATCCGGCGTTTGGGCTCAACCCGTCTTACGATCCGGCGGCAGGACCGTCGTACACCCACGGCGTGCTGAAGTCCCAAGGTCATGCGTTGACGCCCAAGATCGGGCTGACCTATCAGATCGACGAAAACGACATGGTGTATGCCACCGCATCCAAGGGCTTCCGCCCGGCTGGCGCCAATCAGCAATTGCCCGTGGCATGTGGACAAGACGAGCAAACCCTCGGCTATGTGGACAGTTCCGGCAATCCGATTCAGCCTCTCACCTATGGCTCGGATTCGGTATGGAGCTATGAGTTGGGTACAAAGAACCGGATGTTCGACGGCAAGCTCGTCCTGGATGCCAGCGGCTACTACATTCAGTGGCGCAACATCCAGACGCAGATTTTCCTGAACCAGTGTGCCGAGTATTTCGTCGCCAATCTGGGAAGCGCGGTTTCCAGCGGATTTGACCTTGGCTTGCAGCTTTTGCCGGTTCCCGGTTTGTCGATCACTGCTGCACTCGGCTACAACAATTCGGCCTTTTCGACGAATTCCTATTCTCCCAACGGCACGATTATCGCGGACAAGGGCGGCGCCGTACCAGGTTCGTCGGCGCCGTGGGTGTATTCGCTTTCCGCACAGTACACTTTTCAGCTCGTTGACGAGCGGACGTTCTTTATCCGGGGCGATTTGACCGGTTCGACCCAGGTGCCCCGCTTTGGAAATCTGAATCCGAAGCTGCCGCAGTACAATCCAGACCTCGTTCCCGTTCCAGGCTATCAGATTCTCGGCGCGCGCATCGGCATGGACCTTCTGGACGGCAAAGGTTCGCTTGAGTTCTTCGTCAATAACCTCACCAACGCGCATCCAGATCTCGCGCTCGCGAACAGCAGTTTCCTCACTGGCAACGCGACCTATGCGTTCACGGATACGACGCTACGGCCTCGGACGTTCGGCGTGTTTCTGTCCTATCGCGACTGAAGGCCGGACGACGGGCAATGCGTGAATCGGAACACAGCCAGTTCCGTATGACGGTCGTCGCTGTGTCGCATGTAAAGTCGCACGCAAAGGTGATCCGTGGGGGCGCATTCTGTCCGCCCCGCCGGTTTGCGGAAAGACTTTACCTCTTAGAGTTGCCATCTGGATGACCGAGCGTCTCGGCCAATTGCCGGCTCGCGGCTATGACGTCCTTTTGCAGCGCGTTGGCATTGAGGCGATCGTAACGGTGCGTGGGCATGGTGATGCCGATTGAACCGACGATGACGTTGCCGGATCGAAACACCGGTGCGGCAACACCGGCCAGGTCGGCATCCTGGTTGCGATAGATCGCGATGCCACGCCGGCGCACCAGTTCCAACTCGCGCAGCAGATCCTTCAATGCCGGAGCCGGGGCGCCGGTGATGCGCCCCTTGGGCGTGTCATTTCGAAGGGCCTTTACCAGTCCCAGGTCCAAATAGGCCAATATCGCCCTTCCCAGGGAACCCCGGATCAGGGGAATGGCCTCAAACGGTTCGATGACGTGCCGCAGCGAGTGGGGGGACTGGATGATTTCGGTGACGATTCCGATTCGTTGGGCAGGGCGGTACATGCAGAAGACGGCGGTCTCCTGCCATTTGTTCCATAAAGGGTTGAGGAATGCAGAGGCGTTGATTTCACTGTCGATTTGGCGAAGCACGGCAGCCGCGAGCCTGTAATACTCCTGTCCCGCGCGATAGGACGAGCCCTCGGATCTTGCAACCAGGCCGGCATTGAGCAGCGGCTGCAGCATGCGATGGACGCTGCTGGGCGGTAACCCGGCGCCTTGTGCCAATTTGGAGAGCGTGAACTCACCGGTCATGTCGGCAATCTGCCTGAGGAGCAAGACTGTCCGCGCCCCGGATCCGCTTTCCCTGGCAGTCCTGGCCCTGTTGCCTGGCGATTTTCCTGCTGCTTTTCTTGCGGCCATCAAAATGTTCCGTTCACAGGTTGCGTGCCGCCGGCAGCCGGTTGAGAAACTCCGGTGCGCGATGCTGTGGGCGCTCGACGCTCCGGCCAAGGCGGTCAGCGCGAAGCGCGTCTCCATACAGCCCGACTGTTGATGGAAATCTGCCGGTCACAGTTTTGCGGCACCCCTAATGTGGAATCAATCTCTGATTTGGGCCAGGTGCGCCGGCGACCGTTGGAGGCGCAACAAGCCTGTGGCGCCGCGCTCACGCCAAGGGAAATTCATCGAGGCGGAGGTGGCCCAGGTGCTTGCGGCACAACACCAGCATGGCGACGGCGGCGACCGCGCCGGTGGCAAGAAACACGGCCGGAGCGAACAGCAACTGTCGCAACGACAAATGCAGCGACAGCAGGAATCCGCCCGCGACAGGGCCGATGATCGATCCAAAGCGCCCAATAGCAAACGCCCATCCCGAGCCTTTTGCCCTGATAGACGTCGGGTAGATGATTCCCGATATCGCATTCAACCCGAACTGGAGCCCCAGAATGCAAAATCCCGCGGCGCCGGCTGCGCTCATCAGACCGGATACGCTATCGCCCGCGGTTCCCAAGGCAAGCACCGCGGGGCCAGCCAGTACAAACAGGGCGATGATGGGGATCATCCCGAAGCGATCCAGGAGCACGCTGACGACGATACCGCCTAGCGTGCCACCGATCTGGAAGACCGACAGCGCTTGGGCGGACTGGCCGGCAGTAACACCTGAAAGTCCAAAGAGGGTGGGCATCCAGCTATTGAGGAAATAGGTTGCCATCAAGTTCGTCGCGAACAGCAGCCACAACAACGGTGTGACGGCAGCCAGCGTCCCGGCAAACAGGTTGGCGGCCGAGGCGCTCGCGACGGTCTCGGTCCCGGCGCGGATCTGCGTGGCCTCGCTCAGCAGGACCGGTGGATTGAACTGCCGCAACACGGCGGCCAGTTTTTCCCGCCGCCTTGGAACCTGAGCCAGGAATTTGATCGATTCCGGCAATAGGGCTGCCAGCAAGAACCCGATCGCCAGCGGCGCCGCGCCGCCAATTGCGAATAGCACCTTCCAGCCGTAGAGCGGTATCAGGTTCGTCGCAAACCAGCCGGGAAGTGCACCGCCAAGTGTAATGCCGGTAAACATCAGAATGATCAGCGTTGCGCGCCAGCGCCGCGGCGCAAACTCGGCATTGAGAGCGACGGTGCTTGGCATCACGCCGCCGATGCCAACCCCGGCAAGGAAACGCAGCGCCGTGAGCACGCTCAAAGAGCCGGCAACAACGATCCCGAGCGTGCCGACACCGTAGATAATGGAGCCGGCAACAATCATGCTCTTGCGTCCGAACCGGTCGCCGAGGTGGCCCAACAGCGGCGCTCCAATCAAGATACCGAGCAGCCCGGCGGAAAACACGCCACCAAATGCGGCCCGGCCCACATGCCATTGGCGCATGATGTCCGGTGCCGCATAAGCCAGCGCCAGAATGTCATAACCATCGGCCATCATCGCAAGGAACGACAGCACGAGAAGCCTGAACGTCAGTGGGCCGAGCTTCTGGCTGTTCACCAGTTCGTCAACATCGAGAATTTTGGTCATAGTTCCCTGCGCCGAGGGCTGCCGAGCGGAAAACTGATGTTTGCATGCAGGACGTGGCCAACCAAGTCAATAGTGTGCGACGCATGCGCTGAGCTTCTGCGGTGGCAAGCGTTTGAACGCATGACCGGCGCGATGTATCGCGCGAGAACCGGGCAGTTCCGGCACCCTTCGCAAGTTGATGCGACCGCCGCCGCCGACCGGCAGAGCCGCACAGCGCCAAGCGACGCTGGCAATCGCGGCACGCCGCAACAAACGCCGCGCTTGTGCCGACGATCGGCAAACCCATATTGATGAAGCGGTCATTGGCTGTGACTCCGCTCGACACAGGTCAGCGTGCCGCAAACACGAGCATATTGTGCATTCCGTATTTCGGAATTGTTATTTGGGATATCGAAATTTGCTTGACGTGTGGAGATAAACAAGTACCCTCCCAAATGTCAGTGATTAATCATCAAAGTATCAACGAGCAAGAGACACTGGCAACAAAAGAGAGGGAGGGGGGCATGTCCGGGAAGGATCGCCGCCGCAGTGTGGCGCGTGCACGCTTCGTAGCTTCTCTTGCTGTCACGGCGTCAATGATTTGCGCGACGCAGGTGCTGGCACAGGCCGCGACACCGCCATCAGGCGACCGCATCGAAACGGTCACGGTAACCGCGGAGTTCCGCAAGGAAAGCCTGCAAAACACGCCAATCGCTATCACGGCGGTAGATGCCCGCATGTTGCAGGCGCGCGGCCAGACGAACATCACGCAGGTGGCAGCACAGGCGCCCAATGTAAGCCTGCGGCCAGCTGGTTCGTCCGAGGGAAATACGCTCGTCGCCTATATCCGCGGCGTCGGGCAGGGCGACTTCAATTTCGCCATGGAGCCGGGCGTCGGCATTTACATTGACGACGTCTATTTCGGCACGGCCAGCGGGGCGGAATTCAACCTGCTCGACCTGGATCGGGTGGAAATTTTGCGCGGGCCGCAGGGCACGCTCGCCGGAAAGAACTCTATCGGCGGCGCCATCAAGCTCTACTCGAAGAAGCCGGACGGAAATGGCGGAGGTTATGTCGAAGGAACCTATGGCTCGGACAACCTTATCCAAGGCAAGGGCGCTGCCGATTTCACGGTCGTCCCTGACAAGTTGTTCGCGCGCATCTCGATAGCGTCCCGGCATCAGGACGGCTATGTCACAATGCTCGATTACAAATGCGCGCATCCCGGCCCGATCGTGACTGGTGTGCCGGGGCTGGGAACGATCCCGAACAACCTCCCGACGCTTGTGCATACCGCCAATTGCGAGTTGGGCAAGGCCGGAGGCGTCAATTATACGGCCGGGCGCATTGCCCTGCGCTATCACCCAAACGATCGCCTGGACGTCAATTTGGCTGCCGATATCGACGACGATAACTCCGAGGTGGAGCCGGCGGTGTTGGTGAATGCATACTATCCGAACACCATCCCAGCCTATAACGGCGTTCCGTTTGGTCCGTGGTTTATCACCGGTAACAAATACACGACTTATGCAAACTCGACGGATTTCTCAACGGCTTATGGCCCGTACACGGCACCCGCCGTCAGCAAAATGCGCCAATGGGGCGTGTCCGCAGATATCCAGTACAACCTCACCGACAATCTGCAGCTGACATCGATCACGGCGTATCGGCGATACAACGGAGAATTCGGCGATATTGCAGACGGCGCGCCGGTCAGCTCCATCCTGCAAGTCCATACGGTGACGCATCACCAGTTCACGCAGGAAGTACGCGTGAACGATTCGCTCTGGAATGGCCTTCTGGAGTTCACTGTTGGCGCATTCTATTACAGCGCTAACAGCAAGCAATCAGGGCGCATCGATATCAGCTATTCCAATCTCGATTTCCTGTCCAACGATCCGGTGCCGGCGGAAAGCCTGGCGGGCTTCCTGAACGCATCGTTGCATCCGACATCGAAGCTCACGCTCGACGCCGGGATGCGCTATTCAAGCGACAAGAAGAGCTACACCTTCTCGCGTTTGGCCCCGGACTTTAGCGGGCCGGCGCCGGTGGTCGGCGGTCTTAACGGCGTCACCGGCCACTTCAAGCATTCGCGGCTCGATTACCGCTTCGCGGTGGACTACGCCTGGACCGACAGCATAATGACCTACGCCCAGGTGTCGACGGGCTTCAAAGGCGGCGGCATCAACCCTCGGCCGTTTATCCCGCGGCAGGTGGTGCCTTTCAACCCCGAGACCCTGACGGCATACGAGGTCGGCGCCAAGACGGAATTCTGGGATCACCGGGCGCGCGTGAACCTGGCGGCGTTCTACAACAATTACGACAACATCCAGCTGACGGTGTTCTCGTGCCCGCAATATTCGCCGTCGCCGACATTCCCGTGCTTTGCGCCACTCAATGGCGGAAACGCGCATGTCGACGGTGCGGAGCTGGAGGTGAGCGCCCTGCCTGCACAAGGGCTCGAGCTTGATGGCAGCCTGAGCTATCTGCATTTCCAATACACGACGATTTCGCCGGATGTCGGCATCCCCGGCGTGCGCGGCGTGCAGAAGGGCATGGTGCCGCCCTATACGCCGGAGTGGAAGGCGAGCTTCGGCGTGCAGTATGCCCTTAACCTGGGTGACAATGTCGGTGCGCTGGTGCCGCGCCTGGATCTCGATTACGAGAGCGCCGTATACGGCAATCCGACCAATGCGCCGACCAACCGCATCTCGCCCTATCTGACAGCGAACGGGCGGCTTACCTATCGCACAACGGATGACAATTGGGAGCTGGCGCTCGAGGTCACCAATCTCACGGACAAGTATTATGCCCTGACGATCGACGACAGCCACGCCAGTACCGACTATGTCTCGATCCAGCCGGCGCGTCCGCGCGAGTGGTTACTGTCACTACGGCGCAACTTCTGAGCAGGCGGCCGACGCTGACTGACAGCAAGGGAAGGTTCGCTTAAAGGCAGGGAGGATGCGTCATGGCCGTCACGCGCAGAAGCCTGCTTTCCGCAAGCGGCGCGCTGGCGTCCGCCGCGCTGGTTCCGTCCGCCGCCAGGGCGAGCGCGTCCGCCAACGGGGCACGAATGCGGCGGATTGCCGTCGAGGAAGCCTGGTCGATTCCGGAGCACTTCAAGGCGCTGGCGGCTGTCAGCGAGGGTGACTGGAACAACCTCGATGTCGAGAATGTGCGACTGCTCGGCCATGGGACAGGACCAATACCGATCAATCTCCTTGATACTGAACGCCGGCTTGCCGAAATGGACAGCCTCGGCATTGACATGCAACTGTTGTCTCTCACCTCGCCCGGCGTACAGATTTTCGAAATCGAAACAGCTGTCGCGCTCGCCGCACTTGCCAATGACCGGTTGGCCGATGTGGTTACGGCAAATCCGTCGAGGTTTGGTGGGCTGGCGAGCTTCGCGCCCCAGGATCCGCGCCGCGCCGCCAAGGAAATGGAGCGGGCGATCCATAAGCTGAAGCTGAACGGCTTCATCGTCAATTCACACACCGGCAACGAATATCTCGACGAAGCGAAATTCTGGCCGATCCTGGAGGCGGCGGAAGCCTTGGGGCGCCCGATCTACCTTCATCCCCGGTGTCCATCGGATGGCATGGCGGCGCCGTTCCGCGATTACCGTATGCGGGCGGCAATCTGGGGCTTCCAGGCGGAAACCGGCACGCATGCGATGCGCCTCATATTAAGCGGCGTGTTCGACCGGTTTCCGAAGCTGCAGATCGTGCTTGGTCATATGGGTGAAAATATACCATTTCATCTCTGGCGCAGCGACAATTGGTACAAGAAGCGAGCCAGTGCCTATCCGTCAAAACTGCCGCCGTCCGAGGTGATGAAGCGCAATTTTCATATTACGACCAGCGGTGTCGAGCATGGGCCGGCGTTGCGCTACACTATCGAGGTATTGGGAGCGGAACGCATCCTGTGGGCCATCGACTATCCCTATGAAGAGATGGCGCCGGCGGTCACATTCATGAATAGCGTGGATATTCCTGAAGCGCAGCGATCGGCAATATACCATCGCAACACGGAACGGCTGTTTCACGTTGCCTCTGCGACCGGGCACGGCGGGCTGCTCTAGGGCATTGGCCGGCGCTCGCGGGACGAAGACGGCCAGTCACGCAAAAATCAGGAGGAGGGTGATGGACAACCGCACGCCGAAGCCGTTGGCGGTCAATCGCGGCCGGCGAAAATTTCTCAAAGGCACGACGGCGGCCGGGGCGATGGCTGTGGCCGCGCCCATCGGGGCAAAGCTGATTGCCAGCGGCGCGGCGCCGGCGCGGACCTCGAAGGCTCCGCTCCGCCCCTCTCGTTTGGACGAAGGGCTCGGGCCCCATCCCAAAGATCACGGCCTGCTGTCAAGTGCCGGGAGCGACTACATGATCGATGTGCTGCGCAAACTCGGCATTGATCATGTCGCGTTCGTCCCGGGCGATACCTTCCGCGGACTTCATGAATCCCTTGTCAATTATGGCCTTCTGACCGAACCGAAGATGACCTTTTCGGCCGTCAATCACGAAGAGACGGCTGTAGCCTTCTGCCACGGCTATGCCAAGGTCGAAGGCAAGCCGATGGCTTGCTTTGTGCACGCCGCGGTTGGGCTGCAGCATGCGGCGATGGCGCTCTACAACGCATGGGCCGACCGCGTTCCGGTCGTTTGTTTAGCAGGGGCGCGTGTCTATTCGGCAGAACGCGGAATCTATGTCGATTGGGATCATTCGGTCTTTGATGGCCCGGCGCTCGTCCGCGATTTCACCAAATGGGACAACACGCCGCTGACGCTTGAGGATTTCGGCAACACCGCCGTCCGCGCGTACAAATTTGCTACGACGCCGCCGGCCGGCCCTGTTGTGCTGCAAGTCGATATGACATTGCAAGAAAACCCGCTGCCGGGCGACAAGGCGCCGCCGATCCCCTCTTTACCGCAATCGACGCCGCCGTCCGGCGACGATCGGGCCGTAGCGGAGATAGCGAAGCTGCTGGTTGCCGCGGAAAACCCGGTAATCGCCGCCGATCGCGCCGCACGCACGCCGAAGGGCCTGGCCCTGATGGTCGAGTTGGCCGAAGCCTTACAATGCGCGGTCGTCGATTCTCATGCCCGCTTCAACTTTCCGTGGCGGCATCCGCTCAACCAGAGTGCGCGGCAGCGCGAAGCGGTGGCGGACGGCGATCTCGTGCTAGGCCTGGAGATGACAGACTTTCACGGGATCATCGGCCAGCTGCCGAAATCGGTAAAGACGTTGTCGATCACCTCTGAAGATCTGTATATGAAGGCCAATTATGGCGATTACCAGCACTTCGCCGCCGTGGACATGGCCGTCGAGGCCGATGCCGAAGCGACGCTGCCAGCGCTGATCGAGGCCGTTCGGCGGCTGACACCAAATACCCGCCGGCCCGCCTTCGAGGCCCGCGGCCAGCGCTTGGCGCAGGCCCATCTGGCGGCATTGCAGGCATCGCGCGAAGCCGCTGCCGTGGGGTGGGATGAGCAGCCGATCTCTGTGCCGCGGCTTTGCCAGGAACTCTACGCTCAGATCAAGGATGAGGACTGGGCGCTAGTCAGCGGTACGGTGTTTCAGAGCTATTGGCCCCAACAACTCTGGTCCGCCGATCGTCACTACCAGTATATCGGCGATGCCGGCGCCTACGGGCTTGGCTATTTGCCCGGGGCGGCTCTGGGCGCAGCCGCCGCGCATGCCAGGCATGGCCGGCTCGCCGTGGCCGTGGGCGGCGACGGCGACTTCATGTTTTCGCCGGCTGTGCTGTGGGCCGCCGCGCACAATCGCATTCCATTCCTCTATGTGATTCACAACAACAGGGCGTATTTCAACGAAATCATGGCGTTGCAGCGCATCGCCAACCGCCGCAACCGCGGCATCGATCGCACCGGGATCGGCAACGATCTCACGCAGCCGATCGTGGACTATGCGGCAATGGCAAGGAGCATGGGGGTTGCAGGTTTCGGACCGGTAACGGACCCGAAGGCATTGGCGGACGTGTTCAGGCAGGCCGTGGCGCTGGTGAAGAGAGGGGAGCCCGTACTCGTCGACGTGGTGGCGCAGGGCCGCTGAGGAGGGACATATGCGCCGTTTCGCGCGCGCCGTTGCACTGGTTTTGTGCGCCTTCACGCTGACATCGGCGGCCCGGGCCGCACCGGCCGGCAGCGCCGAGAAGGGCAGGCAGTTGTTCCTGCGCGACGGTTGCTATGCGTGCCACGGTACGCGGGGTGCCGGCGGTGCCATCGCGGGGCCGCAGCTTGCACCGAATCCGCTTCCCTTCGCGGCGGTGCTGATGCAGCTTCGAAGCCCGGCCTATCGCATGCCGCTCTACAGCCGGAAAGTTCTTTCGGATGCCGACGCGGCCGACATTTATGCTTATCTGACGTCCATTCCTGCCGGACGGGCGGCGTCCGGCATAACACTTCTGAACCTGGGCAGCATGGCCGCGCGGCAGGCCGTGTCGCACGGAAAGAAATAAGCAAGGGAGGGCGGCATGCGCAGGATCAATGTCTGTTGGCTTGGGGCCCTATTCTCTATTTTCCTGCCGTCATTGGCATGTGCGCAACCCGCGCCGCTTGCGAAGACCCAATTCGGGACCGTGCGCGGTGTAGGCGAGGATGGCATTTCGACGTTCAAGGGAATTCCATTTGCGGCCGCGCCGATCGGACCCTTGCGCTGGCAGGCGCCTGAGCAGCCTGCGGCATGGCAAGGCGTGCGCGATGCAACGGCCTTTGCACCTGCTTGCCCGCAAACCGGCATGCACGGTCAGAACAAGGGCGGACTGCGCACCAGCGAGGACTGCCTCTATGTGAACGTCTGGACGCCGGCAAAGACGGCTTCCGCGCGCTTGCCCGTTCTGGTCTGGATCTACGGTGGAGGTTTCACGCAAGGCGCCACCAGCATCCCGACCTATTCGGGGCGTCATCTGGCGCAGAAGGGCGTCGTTGTCGTCAGTATCGCTTATCGCGTCGGGCCCTTCGGTTTTCTGGCGCATCCGGAGCTGACGGCCCAATCGCAGCACCATTCCTCGGGCGATTACGGGCTGCTTGACCAGATCGCCGGCCTCGAATGGGTGAAACACAATATCGCGGCCTTCGGCGGCAATCCAGACCAGGTCACGATCTTCGGAGAGTCCGCCGGCGGCATTTCCGTCAGCATGCTGTGCGCCTCGCCGCTGGCGAAAGGGCTGTTCGAAGGCGCCATCAGCGAAAGCGGCGGCTCCTTCGGACCGCCCCGGACCAAGGATGAGGGCGGCACCAATGTTCCGCCGCTCAGCCTGGCCGAACAAAAGGGGGTGAAGTTCCTCCGCGCGCTACACGTCAATTCGATCGCTGCGGCGCGCAAGCTCTCAACGGCTCAAATCCTTGCCAAGGCTGGGCCGGCTCTGGGCGGGCGCCTCTTCTGGCCGGTGTTCGATGGTTATGTTCTGCCGGGCGAGCAATATTCGCTCTACGCCGCCGGCCACTACAACGATGTGCCTGTGCTGATCGGCACAAATACCGACGAGGGGGCGCTGTTCCCGCAGGCACCCGACGCGAAGAGCTATATCCCGAACGTGCGCGAGGCGTTCGGCCCCTTTGCCGGCAGGATTTTGAAAGCCTATCCGGCCAACGACAACAGACAGGCGTTACGATCGGGGCGCGATCTGTTTCGCGATACCGGTTTTGTCTGGCCGACCTGGACCTGGGCACGGCTACAGGCGCGGACGGGCAGGAGCGCGGTCTATGTCTACTATTTCGGCCTGCGCCCGCCCTATCCGGACGAGCCGCGTTATGCAGATTGGGGCGCGTCCCACGGTGCGGAAGTCGCTTATGTGTTCGGCAACCTGGATGCCGGCAAGATGAAGTGGCGGCCCATCGATCGCACGGTGTCCGAACGCTTGATGGATTACTGGACCAATTTCGCCAAGACCGGTAATCCCAACGGTGACGGTCTGGCATATTGGCCGGCCTTCAAGCCGCCGCACCCGAAGGTGATGTTCTTCAACAAGGCCGATGCGATTACGCCGGTGCCGAATCGCAAGCGGCTTCACTTGCTCGATACCTATTTCGCGTGGCGACGTGACCATCCGCAGCGCCCATACACGCTGTCAGGAGCGAGATGATTTTTTCCGGTCTGGCGATATCGTGGGGATCGCTGCTTCAATCCTGGTACCTCACACCCGTCATCTTGGCCTTGTTGGCAAAATGGATTGAACGAACCCGCTGGCGCTGGTGGAAATACGTATCGTCGCATAACCGCCATTGGACATTCCATATCAAGGGGTTGTCGTGCGGACCGGCGTCGTCCCCTTATTTCTATTTACGCGACGGAAGCATAACGCTTTGTGGCATGCATTTTCGGCGCTATGGTGAGCCCTCGCGCAATTGGGGTTTGTTACCCGGCCAGGCCGCCAGCGCCATCTCGACCACTTCGGCCAGTTCCTTGGTGGTCGCGCCGGCCGAAGCCTGCACGCACATGCCGTTCGCCACGGCCATGAGATAGCGGGCGAGGGCGGCGGGGTCCGCGCCTTGCGGCAAGGCGCCGGCCTCTTGGTCGCGCTCGAAGCGCTGGCGCAAGGCGCGTTCCTTCTCGGCGCGATGCTGGGCGAGAGCCAGCGGGATGTCGGCATCGGAGCACGACAGCCCGCTCTGCACCAGCAGGCAGCCCGGCGGATTGCGCCCTTCGGTGTCCGCCGCGAATTCCGCCACCCCTTCCAGATAGAGGCGCGCCACCGCGCCTGGATCCGCAGCGTTGAGTACGCGATCCATCAGCGCCTGGCGGCGCGCGTCATAGCGTGCGAGCACGGCCAGGAAGAGCCCTTCCTTGTTGCCGAAAGCGGCATAAAGGCTGGGCGGGCTGATGCCCATGGCTTCGGTTAGCTCCGCGAGGGAGGCGCCCTCATAGCCCTTGCGCCAGAACACGGTCATGGCGCGGTCGAGGGCTGTGTCCGTGCAAAAACTGCGGGGCCGTCCTGCTTTCATTGCGTTTCCCCTATTTTATATCGGGCGATACATAATGCTCTTGACGATCGTAATCCAGCCCCTATATCTGTATCGATCACTACATAATACGGGGCAAGTTGATGTCGCATATTACAGAACTGGTCCGGCAATACCGCTTCGAGGCCGCGCCGAGCCGCCAAAACCGGAAATTCCTCAACAAACGGAATGCCTTGACGGGTGCGGTGGCTGTGCTGCTGGGCGCCGGCCTGCTGGGCTGGCATGTCGCAGCCGGGACGGAGGCCGCCGCGCCGGCGCCCGCCGCGGTGACGGTCGGGGTCGCCACCGTCAGCCCGCGGCCGGTGCGGCTCTGGTCGGAATTCTCCGGGCAGTTGCGGGCGGTGGATGCCGCCGACATCAAGCCTCAGGTCAGCGGTCGCATCGTCGAAATCGACTTCCATGACGGCCAGATGGTGAAGGCCGGCGATGTGCTGTTCGTGATCGATCCGCGGCCCTATGCGGCGGCCGTGGCGAAGGCCAAGGCGGACCTGGCCTCGGCGCGCACCAATGTGGCGCTGGCCGATGTCGAATTCGCACGCGCGGCCCGCCTGGTCAAAGCGCAGGCGCTGGCGCAAAGCATCTATGACCAGCGCGCCAATGCGAAGGCGGTGGCGCTGGCCAACGAGAATGCCGCACAGGCGATTCTGCAGCAGGCCGAGATCGATCTCGACCACGCCTATGTCAAGGCGCCGATCGGCGGGCGCGCCAGCCGGCCCGAGATCACGCTGGGCAATCTGGTCGAAGCCGGCGCCAACGCGCCGCTGCTCACCTCGATCGTCTCCGCCGACGGCATCTACGCCGATTTCAATGTCGATGAGCAGACCTATCTGCGCGCGATGCAGGCGGCCGGCGGCGACCCGCACAAGATCGCCGTGCGCGTCACGCTGCCGTCCGGAACCAGCGCGCAGGCCTATCACGGAACGCTCTACAGCTTCGACAACCGGATCGACCCGGCAACCGGCACCATCCGCGCCCGCGCCCGCCTGGACAATCGCGACGGCAGCCTGTTGCCGGGCATGTTCGTGTCGGTGGCCATGGCCAGCGGCTTCGATCCCAAGGCCCTGCTGGTGCCGGACCGTGCCATCGCCAGCAATCAGAGCGAGAGCTATCTGTACGCCGTGGGTCCGCACGGGACGGCGCAATACCGGGCCGTCACGCTCGGCGCGGAGCTTGGCGGCGCGCGCATCATCCGCAAGGGCCTGCACGCCGGCGACCGTGTCATCGTTGACGGCATCCAGCATGTGATGGCCGGCACGCCGTTGCAGGTGCAGAACGCCAGGCCCGCCGAAGGCCCCGGCTGAGGCGCGGCCGCTTCGTTCCGACTTTTTGCGCGGGCGCATGCCCGCGCCTCTTCCAACGGGCAGCCCTGGGCGCGCCCGCAGCAGGACTTTTGCCATGAGCCTTTCGCGCTTCTTCGTCGATCGTCCGATCTTTGCGGGCGTCATTTCTGTCGCCATCGTCCTGGCCGGATTGCTGGCGCTGTTTCAGCTGCCGATCTCGGAATATCCCGAGGTGGTTCCGCCCTCCGTGGTGGTCAAGGCGCAGTTTCCCGGCGCCAATCCCAAGGTTATCGCCGAAACCGTCGCCACGCCGCTCGAGGAGCAGATCAATGGCGTCGAGGGCATGCTGTACATGTCCTCGCAAGCCACTTCCGACGGCATGCTGACGCTCACCGTCACCTTCAAGCTGGGCACCGACCCCGATCTCGACCAGCAGCTGGTGCAGAACCGCATCAACCAGGCGCTGCCCCGGCTGCCGCAGGTGACGCGCGACCTCGGCGTCACCACGACCAAAAGCTCGCCTGACCTCACCATGGTCGTGCACCTGAATTCGCCGGACGGGCGCTACAACATGCTCTATCTGCGCAATTACGCGGTGCTGAACGTCAAGGACCAGCTCGCCAAGATTACAGGCGTCGGCAATGTGCAGCTGTTCGGCTCGGGCGACTACGCCATGCGCATCTGGCTCAATCCGGAAAAGATCGCGGCGCTGGGCCTGACCGCCGACGATGTGGTGGGCGCCATTCGCCAGCAGAACGTGCAGGTCGCAGCCGGCGTCATCAACGGCCCGCCCTACAGCAACAGCGGCGAGCTGCAATTGCCGATCAATGCGCAAGGCCGCCTCAGCGACCCGGCCGAATTCGGCCAGATCGTCATCAAGAGCCAGAACGGCGTCGTCACCCGCCTTAAGGACGTGGCCCGCATCTCCATCGACGCTTCGAGCTATGCGCTGCGTTCGCTGCTCGACAACAAGCAGGCGGTGGCGATCCCGATTTTCCAGGCCCCGGGCTCGAACGCCATTGCGATCTCCGACCAGGTGCGCGCCACCATGAAGGCGCTGTCCAGGAATTTTCCGCCGGGCATGAGCTACAGCATCGTCTACGATCCCACGGTCTTCGTGCGCGGCTCGATCACGGCGGTGATCCATACTCTGCTGGAAGCGATCGCGCTGGTCGTGCTCGTCGTCATCGTCTTCCTGCAGACCTGGCGGGCCTCGATCATTCCCTTGCTCGCCGTGCCGGTATCGATCATCGGCACCTTCGCGGTCATGTACCTGTTCGGATTCTCCATCAATGCGCTGTCGCTGTTCGGGCTGGTTCTGGCCATCGGGATCGTCGTCGATGACGCCATCGTCGTGGTGGAGAATGTCGAGCGCAATATCGAAGCCGGGCTGTCGCCGCGCGAAGCGGCGCTGAAGGCGATGGGCGAAGTGACGGGCCCGATCATCGCCATTGCGCTGGTGCTGTGCGCCGTCTTCGTTCCCATCGCGATGATCAGCGGCCTGACCGGGGAGTTCTATCGCCAGTTCGCGCTGACTATCGCCTTCTCCACGCTGATCTCGGCCTTCAATTCGCTGACGCTGTCGCCGGCGCTGTCGGCGGTGCTGCTAAAGGCGCATGACGCGCCCGAGGACTGGCTGACGCGGCTGATGGCGCGCCTGTGCGGTCCCTTCTTCGCCTGGTTCAACCGCGTCTTCAGGCGGAGCGCCCGCGATTACGGCAGCGGCCTGCGCGGCGCGCTGGCGCATCGCTCCGTGTCGCTCCTCGTCTATGGAGGGCTGCTGGCGCTCACCGTGTTTGCGTTCCGCCTAGTGCCGCCCGGCTTCGTGCCGGTCCAGGACAAGCAATACCTCGTCAGTTTCGCGCAATTGCCCGAAGGCGCCACGCTGGACCGCACCGAGCGCGTCATCCGCGAGATGAGCGCTGTCGCCCTGAAGCAGCCGGGCGTCGCCCATGCGGTGGCGTTTCCGGGCCTGTCGATCAACGGCTTCACCAATAGCGCCTCGCAAGGCATCGTGTTCGTGACGCTCAAGCCGTTCGCGGAGCGCAGCGCGCCGTCGCTCTCCGGCATGGCGATCGCGCAGACGCTGCAGGCGAAATACGCCGCGATCCCGGATGCGCGCATCGCGATCTTCCCGCCGCCACCGGTGCAGGGGCTGGGCACGATCGGCGGCTTCAAGCTGGAGGTGGAGGACCGCACCGACCAGGGTTACGACGCACTGGCCAAGGTGATGGACACGGTGCAGGCCCGCGCCGCCAAGGATCCGGCCCTGGCCGGCGTGTTCTCCAGCTACAAGGTTACGGTGCCGCAGCTCTACGCCGATCTTGACCGCACCAAGGCCATGCAGCTGGGCGTCAATGTGCAGGACGTGTTCGACACGATGCAGATTTATCTGGGCTCGATCTATGTCGATGACTTCAACAAGTTCGGCCGCACCTACCAGGTGATCGCCCAGGCCGACACGCCGTTCCGCGATACGCCCGATTCGATCCTGCGGCTGCAGGCGCGCAACGCCTCCGGCCAGATGGTGCCGTTGGGCGCGATGGTGAACCTGACCCGCACCGTGGGTCCGGAGAGCGCCACGCGCTACAACGGCTTTCGCGCCGCCGATCTGAATGGCGCGGCGGCGCCGGGCTATTCCACCGGCCAGGCGCAGGCGGCCATAACCGGATTGCTTGAGAAGATATTGCCTAAAGGCATGCAGTTCGAATGGACCGATCTCACCTACCAGCAGATCCTGGCGGGCAACACCGCCGTCCTGGTGTTCCCGATCTGCGTGCTGCTGGTCTTTCTGGTGCTGGCGGCGCAGTACGAAAACCTGTTCCTGCCGCTCGCCATCATCCTGATCGTGCCGATGTGCCTGCTCTGCGCCATGGCCGGGGTGTGGATCAGCGGCGGTGACAACAACATCTTCACCCAGATCGGACTGTTTGTGCTGATCGGCCTGGCCTGCAAGAACGCGATCCTGATCGTCGAGTTCGCGCGCGATCTGGAGCGGCAGGGCCGGACGACGCTCGAGGCGGCGACCGAGGCGGCCCGCTTGCGCCTGCGGCCGATCCTGATGACCTCCTTCGCCTTCATCATGGGCGTAGTGCCGCTGGTGCTGTCCAGCGGCGCGGGCGCCGAAATGCGCCATGCCATGGGTGTCGCGGTGTTCTCCGGCATGCTGGGCGTGACGTTCTTCGGCCTCTTCTTCACGCCCATCGCCTATGTGCTGGTGCGCGGGATCGAGCGGTCCCTGCTGAAGGCGGCGGCAACTCCGCGGTGAACGGTAGTGCCGGCTCAGACCGGATTGCCGTTCGGTTTGCCATGACCGATTTGGCCTGTGATCCGTGAACACGAGCCTGGCAGACCTTGCCAAAGCTTGCGTTCACGGAGGGCCGCTGCGCGGCGCGCCGCGGAAGGCTGGACCGGCTGCGCGGTTGCCTGTTCGCAATTACGTCTCGACGTACCTGCCCCAGATCGCTTCGGGCACCTTCGACAGCACGGCCAGGGCCACCGTGCCCCAGGCCACGATATTGAGTGCCTGGGCACCGGCAATCGCGCCGGCGCCGACCAGCGCGGCAGCGACGGCGCCGAGCCATAGCGATGGCCCCATGAAATAGCAGTGCAGACGGCGGCAGCGCCGCGCGGTGAGCAAGCAGCCCGTCCCCGCCCAGGCAAATGCGACGGACAAGGCGAAGGCCGTCTCCGCGAGAGCCAACCTCAGGATATTGGTCGAGACGGCAAGCGCGAGCGGCAGCCCCCACCAGACGAGCCAACTTACCGGACGATGGGACCAGTCTTTCGACCTGCTGGCAGGGGTTTCAGTGGCGGTCATGTGATCCTCCGTTCTGAAGCGTCATCAGCAGCATGTCTGGTCTGTCTTGCCGCCGGCGCGCAGCTTGAATCGGCAAGCACGGTACCGAGCCGTAGGAGCAGAAGACGCAACAATCGCCGGGTTTCGAATGCTAGGTCGGCGCGCTGGATTGGACGAATGCCGTGAGGCGATCCGAGCGATAATCGAGCGATTGGAGGCCGGCTTCATTGATGCGGAACGCGCCGTGGCGGAAGCGGGGCGGCTAAGGTCAACATTTGATGTCGTGCCTCAGCTCCAGGGCAATTTCGCCTTCACGAAAGCTTATCTTGCCGATCAAGGGGGCACGAAAGCGGGACTTGTGCGCGCGCAGTGCTTTGTTGATATGGTGCTCTTCTCAAAGCCGCCGACCTTTCTAGATCTCGGCGCTGCCATATCGTGGAGACATAAGTCGCTCGCACTTGCGGCTCAATTTGCGCCAGTTGAAACGTTTACAATGGGGAAATATGACGGCAGCGCTCTGAGTGAAGTGCGGAGTGGGCTGGACGTTGGTATTGCGTTGACGAACGATCCCAATCTCCTAGCGCCGCTTCGGCGAAAGGCACGATCATCGCCGCGCTAGAACCCCGCTACGCGTGCAGGATGAGGGCATCCAGGTTGCCCGCCAGGGCTAAGCCGGATTGCGAAGGCCTGTTCCTATTCTGTCGGCATAGACGAACCGGCCCGAACCCAAGTGGGAGAGCACGGCGGCGAGCGCTGACGGCGCAACGGCGAAACATCCGTCGCTACGCCCGATCTTCCCCGAGCTGACGGCAAGCGCTTCATTCACATACCAGGCGGAATGGATCACGATCCCCCGCGCCTGAGCATTCGAGTTCGTGGCATCGAGGCCTTCAAGACGCATCGAATGACCGTGCTCTCCAACATAGGCCGCACCCGTCACATAGCTGCCTGCCGACGTCGCATCGGATCCGGCAGTGTTTGAAAAGCGTATGAGCCAACCGGTGTAGGCCGGATCCGAGCCGCGTCCGTGCGCGACCAGAACACTGCGAAGGGTTGAGCGCTCCAGGTCGATCAGGTGAAGCCGCGGCACGCGGGAGGCGAGCCCGAAGTCGATCACCGCGATCCGATCCGGAGCCGCGATGGCCGACCTGTGCGTTTCCAAGGCGGCTCTAGCGCGTTGCAGCAGCGCCATGTTGATGGCGGGCGTTTGCATGCGGGCGATGCTCGCTGCGGCAGGTCGGCCTACGAAAAGGGATGCCGCACCAGCGGCCATGACGGTTCGACGTGACAAGCGTGGAGCCATGTGTACTGTCCGCGATGAATACTTCGTCAGGTTAAATCCGGAATTGAATTCTTCACTGTGGTCGCGCCGTGGCAGAGGACAGCTGCGAGTTTGAAATCGCACATTGCTGCAGCCCTGGTCCTTGTCATGCCATCAAATGCCGAGGCATTCCCGCGCTTCGCGAAAGGAGATGAGCCGTTTTTGGCCTTCATCCCACAACGCTAGGCGGACGCTGCGAACGCTTTGAGCAAGCGATAGCCGCGAGACGCCTGCAAGTTCCGGCCGGTCGCGCAGGATCTGCGGCAAGCGATAGAAGGGGACACGGCTGCACAGATGGTGAATGTGGTGCAGGCCGATATTGGCCGTGAACCAGTGCAGCACGGCGGGAAGGTCGTAATGGGTGCTGCCGCGAAGTGCGGCTTCGTGCAGATCCCATTCCCCGTCGCGCGCCCAATAGGCACCATCGAATTGATGCTGGACATAGAACAGCCAGACACCAGCCGAGGCGGCAAGCAGCACGATGGGAACATGTACGAGCAAAAAGGCCGACGGCCCGACCAGCCACATCGTCAGCAGGACCGCAGACGCAATGGCGGCATTGGTAACCATGGAACTGACCCATGGGCGCCATCCGGCGCGCATCATGCCGAGCGGGATACGGTGTTGCAGAAGGAAGAGATAAGCCGGTCCCAGCCCGAACATGACCGCCGGATGGCGATAGACGCGATAGGCCACGCGGCCCAGGGGTGATCGCGCTCTATATTCGTCCGTGGTGAGGGTCTCGATGTCGCCGATTCCGCGGCGATCGAGATTGCCCGTGGTCGCGTGATGCATGGCATGTGCGCGTCGCCAGACGTCGAAAGGGGTGAATGTTATGATGCCCAGCGCGCGGCCCACCCATTCGTTGGCAACTCGCCGCCGAAAAAACGCGCCGTGGCCGCAATCGTGCTGAAGGATGAACAGCCGTACCAGAAAGCCGGCAGCCGGTACGGCAAGGATCAGCGTGAGCCAATACCCGACGCCTAGAGAAAGCCACATCGCGATCCAGAGGGCGACGAGCGCCCCGGCCGTGATGACAAGTTCGACGATGCTCCGCACGTGGCTGGGCTCACGATACGCGGCTGCGTATTGCGCCAGCGCTCGGGCGTTGCTCCGGATCGTGTCGGAATTGCAGTTCGGTGTGTTCTTCAAGCGTTGGTCCCGTCGTTTCTCGACGGAGCCTGATGACTTCAACGTCGCTGCACTGACTTCGGAGGATATGGGGTGGGCGCCGCCAAAGGACAAGCGGTGATGCAGTTTCTGCGGCGGTCCGGCGGTCGGGCCCTTGAAAGGTATGCTTCCGAACACCATATGCGAAGAAGCGCCGGATTATGGCGCGCGGATTTCTGTTGTTCCCAAGGAACGCAACAATTCGTAGGCCCGGGGCGGACAGGCCGGAGGTACGCCGTCTCGCCCCGGGCCAATTCCTTTTTTCGTAACCGCTGCGTCCCTCATAGATCTTGGCCAGAGATCTTGGTGCGTCGGAAATGCAGCCAGCGGAAAAGTCGTACCGCCGAAATGGCCGAACAGAGAGTGCATCGCCAGCAACGCCCAATTCCGCCCTCAGAAGACGTATTTCCCCTTGAATTCCGAATCCCGTACCGGAAATAGAGGCGAATTTTCAGGTACTTAAGAGCGAGTCTCAGAGTCGCATAAGTAATTTATATTATTGAATAAAACACTGGCGGAGCCGGAGGGATTCGAACCCTCGATACGGCTTTTCAACCGTATAACGGTTTAGCAAACCGCCGCCTTCAGCCTCTCGGCCACAGCTCCGTCTTTTAGAATCAATCCCTTAGCACAAAGCTAGTTCAGGATTCCAACTTTTTCTCAAGAGGGATTCCAACATTTTCCCCCTGTTCGTTCCGCGCTTCGGTCCGATGCGCGAGGCGTTTTGCCTGAACTGCGTCCACAAATCTAGAGTCTGGGTGAACATAACGCAGTCCCGCGCTGCGGGTCTTGTGCCGGGCGAGGGCACGGATTTCATCGACAGTCCCGCCCGCAGCGCCAGCTTCGGTCTGGCCCGTCGTGCGCAAGTCTTGAAGTTGAAGCTCCCGAGGGAGCCCAGCCGCCGCCCTGATCTTACCGTGCCACTTTGCCAGCGTGGAGGGTTTCCACATACCTCCAATCCGGTCATGCGTGAACAGAGGTGCGTCTGGGAGCTTGGGGGGCTGCTTCGCGAGATAGGTGTCAAGCGCGGCCTTCGCTTCGGGGAAGAGGACAATAGGCGCGTCCTTGACGCCAGTCTTCTGCCGAGCCACATCAATTGTGCAACCGTCGTATGTCTTGCGCCTGAGGGTCCTGACATCGACAGGTGATTGGGCGATGGAATCGGCGACAAGAAGCATCACGCTAATCGATTCCTTATCCATTTCGAGGGCCTTGGCGACATAGGTGTCACGCTGCGCGATGGTCCACATGACATCACGCGCTTTGGGGGCCTTCAGCTTCACGTCAAGAGCCGGGTTCTTTGGAATCCAATCTTCTGACACGGCCCAACTCAAAACGCCGCGCCAATGCGCAAGGATGTGGGACGCCCATGTCAAACTAACTTCGTGGCAAAGGCGGCGGTAATACGTCTTGATGATCTTCGGCGTCAGCGCGCGGACCATTACATCGCCGAAGTCCGCTTCGATTTTGCCCAGATAGTAGCGGTAATCCTTACGTGTCCTTTCCTTTTTTTCGTTGTTGAACTCATCCGAATCCATGAACTCCTGAAAGAGCCTTGCGCATGTTCCGGGGCGCGGCCCGTTGCTTCCGTTCCTTACTGTCCGGCGCATTTCATCTGCGATGGCATTCAATTCCAATGCACGCGCTTTCGCTTGAGCGTAATCGGCTCCAAGCGCCTCGGGCACCAGTCCAAGCGCGCGTACCGTCTTGGATGGCTGCCAGAAATAGCGCACGCCAGCAGCGCTTCTGCGCTCCACCAAGTGCCTAATACGATCAGTGCCCAAGGGCGGCCCTCATTGCTTGCATGTGTTCATCAGAAGTGGAGGAAGTGTTTGCCGTCGCAATGCCGTGCAGCCTATTGAAGAAATCCTCGATCTGCGAAAGAAGATATAACCCATCTGGTGCGGGTTGTGGGAAATCCGGATATGTATCGTGGATCTCATCCACGAAATCTTTACCGCGCCGAAACCAGTGCTCCGTCACTTCCATAGGCGTGAGGCGCCGGGAAAGCGGTGTCAACTTATTACGACGGGAGTGCCGCCGCCGCGCGGTACTGTACGAAGATGCCATTCAACCAAGTCTCAGTATTACAGGCGGCGACCAGCCGCGCCTTTAGCCGGGACTTGGGATGCATCATTGAAGCGTCAAACACAGATGAAACCAGAATTCTCGGACTGCCCCGCGACTATGGCACCGGGATTGCGTCCGTCAAGAATTCCGACCACGTCAGAGATTAAATGTCCCTTCATCGTGACACGCCGTCACGTTGCGAGAAATCGTAATGAACGGCGCGGGGGATGCCAGACCCTCACAGAATGTCACCGGCTGCGCGCTATTCTCCGAAAGGCGACACGCGGCGAGGGACACCATCAGCGCCGCGCCAAGCGCTGTGCCGCGCACTGGTGCATCGCTGCGCCAGATTGCTTTGAGCCCTACCCGGCACCCGATGACGACCGGCAGACTCGCGACCGTGATCCTAATCTGTGACGGCTGCGGTTGACCTGCGCGAACTCGCCGTCACGCTGACGCACTGACACTGACGGCGCGGCGCCGTTTTCACCGGCCCGTTCCAAACTCCATCCGACCTATCGCTTGACCCGCCGTCGCCGCACACGCGGCGCGCTCCCTCACATCGTTCGGGAGACGATGTGCTCACCGACATGAAGTCGCGAGATTTTGTGCTCCCAATCCTCGCCCCGCCAGATGCCAACCGGCGGCCCTCTCGAAGCCGCTGACGCCTCTCGCCGAGATCGCCCTCAGAGAGTTAGTTCGACAGCGGGCGAAGCGCTGTACGGCGTTCCCTGGCCTTAATGCACAAGTGAGTGCCTATTTCGCGACTTTGCCATCGAGCGGGCTCGCGACATGCGGGTGCCTACGCAAATCCCGTAGGGGCATCAAGTCGCGAGACCTTGTGCTCGGTCGGTGCATCATTCACTGGTCAACCCGCTCGCAGACCAGCCGGACGCCTGGGCGCCTACGCTGATTACCCTAGGGATCAGGGAACTAATTTATACTGTAGTTTAAGGGTAATTGTGATTCAGGTGGCTGCTGCTCTACGCTGATTACCCTATGGATCAGGGAACTAGTTTATGCTGTACTTTTAAGGAAATTACATAATTTACCTTAAATTACAGTATAAAGTAGTTCCCTGATCCTTATGTGGGGTAGAGTAGAAAGAGTCAATTTGGGGCTCTCTGATCGCAGACGATACGAGTCGCCGAGCACGAAGTCTCGCGACCTTCGTGTCTGCGAGCCTGCGGTCGTCCAATTTCCCTTAAACTACAGCATAAATTAGTTCCCTTACGCGTCCGAACCAATTTCCCTTAAAGTACAGTATAAAGTAGTTCCCTCCCAAAATCTCCCGACCAATGTCATCAATAGCTGACGTTCGGGAATGTCATCGATGGCGGGCATCTCGCCAATATTAGCGACTTCGCCGGGCGAACCAGCGACAAGTCGTCGGCTATGGCGAGCGCGAAGTCTCACGACCTCGTGTCTGCGAGTTGGGTGGGTGATCCGTTGTCCGGATTGTCCGCTGTGGCTGATCGCCAGACCTGCGCGCAGCGCAGGCGAGCGGAGCGAGTGCCCGACAGTCGCGTTATCGCGCGGTGAGTGTGCTGCACACGCCACTTCCCTATACAGCAGCTATGCCCGTTTCTATTGCGCTACCAAACAGTCCCCCTCTGCCACCCACCTCAACTCTCCTGTGGCGTCAACACGCTCCGGCGCGCGCCGATCCGCCCGATACCCGCGTGGCTACCGCGCCGCCACCAAATCGCCCCGTGCCCCATCGCGTGGCATACCTCGTCTCCATCGTCGCAGCGACTGAATTCACTGACACGTCAATGAGCGACCTTGCCGAAGTGCCAAAACGGGTGATGCGTCGGCTGTTGGCCCATTTCCGCGCAGCGTCCGCCAGCGACGAGCCGGACCGAGTGCGTGTCAGGCGGTGCGGTCGGTTATCGTCACCTCGGCGCAGTTTTACACAAGGAAGTAGCTATGATGCCGTAATTCAAAAAAGATGTTCCCTTGTTTAACGCGTCGCGCGTCACAACTACCTTCGGCCCCGGGTTCGCTCCGCCAAGAGAGCCACCCAGAAGTACCAAAGCTGTTCACTTGTTTACCTCGCGAGACGATGCGCTCCCGGCGTTCTTTGGTCTGGTGCGCGCTGCTTCCGGCCTACCGGGCACTTTGGCCTTCCTTGACGCGCGCTATACCGTGCGCGCTGGTATTTTCTAGAGCGCTTGATCTACAGCGCACACTGTCCATTCGCCCGCCGGCGCATCATGCACCGCTCAGCCCGTATTGCTACGACCTGGTAGCTCGCTACTTATTCACACCCAAATGCCGGTCATGTTCACACCGGACGGCGGGTTTACACGGTAGAAGCCGCCCGAACAGGGCACCGCGTTGATGAGCCATCTCCGCCGAATACTACGGAGACGCGTCGCGCGTACACGTCGAAGAGCAGCGTGAAGAATGTCGTGCCGGAGTTGCTCGAACCGATTTGAAACGAGCGCTTCATCGTGATCGGCGCGCCTTGGCGCAACGCGCGGCGGTGTTCATCCGAGGTTAACCAGACCACGCACTATCGCTCGAATTGTTCGCCGATCTATACCACACAATCCAAGTAACGAACGAAGAGTGGAATGTGTGGCGATGCAAAACGGCACAAAAATCGTGGCCTACTATCGTGTTTCGACCGAGAAGCAGGGGCGCTCGGGGCTCGGGCTGGCCGATCAGCGTGAGAAGGTCGAGCGCTACGCCGCGTATCACGGTGCCACCATCATCAAGCGGTTCACCGAGGAAGAGTCCGGCAAGATCACGAGCGATGAGCGTCGGCAGCTTAGGAAGGCAATTGCGCTGGCGAAAGCCAAGCGCTGTACCTTGGTCGTCGCCAAGCTGGACCGCGTGGGCCGCCGGGCCGCCGACGTGTTGAAGCTGCTGGACGACAAGCGGTTGAAGGTTGTCTTTGCCGATTCGCCTACTGCCAGCCGTCTCGAAAACGGCGTCCGCGCGGTGTTTGCCGAGGAAGAGGGCCGGGCCATTTCCGAGCGCACGAAGGCCGCGCTGGCGGCTGCCAAAAAGCTAGGGGTGAAGCTCGGCAACTATGACGGCGGGCGTGCATTGAAGGCCTATATCGCCGAGCATGGCAATGTGGCGGGCTGCAAGGGCGCGCGCAAAGGCGCCGATGAATTCGCGGAAGACACACGCGATTTTATCGAGGGGCTTGTCGAAGACGGGCTGTCCGACGCGGCGATTGCAGAGGCGCTGAACGAGGACGGAATCAAGACCCGCCGGGGCGCGATGGTGAATACGGACGGCAGCCCGAAGTACCCGGATGCGCGGTGGCACGAAACGAGCGTGCGCCGACTTCGCGCACGCTTGGGACTCTAATGCGGCTGGTCCGCGCCGACAGCATTACGCGCCCACAGCCCCTCACAGCCTCGCCGGCGGCCTGCAATTGGCCCGATGTCTTTACACCGGGCCTTTTTGTGTCTGTCCACGGTTGCGAGAAGGCCATAGGGGACCCAGCCATACCCCCGTTGTTACTGTGTAGAATCGTCACGTCTGGCGCTCGGATACCTAACTGTTTTTTTCAAACATCCGTACACGGATCAGTGTGGTCTTCCAATTGAGATGCCACACCAGCGCGAGAAAAGAGCAGATGCAGGGACCCAGCCCTACGCCCGTTGAATCTTCGGCCCCTACAAGAGGGCTGTCCGGATGAATCAAAAATCTATTGCGTTAGGGACCCGACCTAACGGGCCATTCACACCTCTCAGCAAAATGAAATCCGTTCTGCAACGGATGGCTGCCGTGGTACAGTCCAAGCTCGGATCGGAAGTGCCCGACGGCGGCTTCGATGAGGAATGGGCGACTTCCAAATCGGAATCCGCCGAGGTAGTGGGCGGCCTCACCGAGGCGCGAAGTCCGCGCTGATCTTTTGGTGTTTGCTGGATTGCGATCACGGGGGATTTCGACATGAAAAATACCAGCGCCATCCCACTCTTGATCTTCCTTCTGATTTTCGGCACGGGCGTGGCCTTGGCATATTCCGCTCTTGCCGCATCCGATGGCCCGGCAGCCCTTGGCTTGGCGCTCGGGTCGTTTGTCCTGGCGGTCGTCGTTGCCTCGGCAACCAAGATCGCCAATCAGTGGGAACGGACCATCGTTCTGCGACTGGGCAGGTTTGTTGCCATGAAGGGTCCCGGGCTGTTTTTCATAATCCCGGTGGTCGATACGGTGCCGTACTGGATCGACATCCGCGTGATCACGACCGCCTTCAAGGCCGAGAAGACGCTCACCAAGGACACCGTGCCCGTCGACGTCGATGCGGTGCTGTTCTGGAAGGTGTTGGACCCGCAGAAGGCGGCGCTGGATGTTGCAGATTATAAATCGGCCATAAGCTGGGCGGCGCAAACGGCTTTGCGCGATGTCATCGGCAAGACGCAGCTTTCGGAGATGCTCGAAGGCCGGGAGAAGATCAGCAACGAACTGCGCAAGATCATCGACGAGCGTACCGAGCCGTGGGGCATCAACGTCATCTCGGTCGAGGTCAAGGATGTCCTCATCCCTCCCGGGCTGGAGGACGC
>JAGWZW010000087.1 GCA_018971835.1 Alphaproteobacteria bacterium | reverse complement strand
CTCGCTGGCGCAGGTGATCGCGCGCTTCGGCGCCAAGGACAATGTGCGCTCCAATGTTGTCGCGGCCGGGCTCATCGCCTCGGAGATGGCAGCGGCCGGTATGGCGGCGGCCAGCGTACAGAAGGCGGCCGAAGCCATCATCCTAAAGCGCATGGGTACGCAGCGCGAAGTGGCCGATGCCGTGGTGTTCCTGGCGTCCGATGCGGCCAGCTACATCACGGCGCAGACGCTGAATGTCAATGGCGGGCTCTATTTCTGATGGATAAGGCGATCCTCATTGTTTCCGGCGGGATTGAGGCTGCCGAAGCGGCGCGCCATGCCAAGGAAATGGGACTCTACGTCGTTGTCTCCGACCGCGACCCGGAGGCGCCCGGTTTCGCTTATGCCGATTCCTGCATCATCGCCGATGTCTATGGACCGGAGGAAACGGCCGCCGCCGCGCTGCGCTACAGCCGCAAGATCCGGAAGATCGATGGGGTGATCTGTGTCGCCGCCGACGCGCCCGTGACGGTGGCGACAGTGGCGGAGAAGCTCGGTCTTCCGGGCATTCCGCTCGATGCGGCGCGTACGGCCTGCGATAAGCTGGCGATGAAGCAACGCTTCCGCGCCGCCGGCGTGCCGGTGCCGTGGTTCGCGGAAGTGGCGACACCACAGGATCTGCAGCGCATCGCTATCGAGCGCGGCCGCGATCTCGTGATCAAGCCGGTGGATTCCCGCGGCTCCCGTGGCGTGCAGCGGGTGGCACAGGTGGAGGATCTCGCCAAGGCCTTCATGTTCGCGCGCCAGCATTCGCCCACCGAGCGCGTGATGGTCGAGCAGTATCTCTCCGGTCCGCAGGTCTCGACCGAATCGGTGATCGTCGAAGGGCGCTGCTTCACGCCGGGCTTCTCGGACCGCAATTACGAATACCTCGATCGCTATGCGCCCTTTTTTATCGAGAACGGCGGCGATTTGCCGAGCCATCTGGCGCCGGCGGCGCAGGCAAAGGTAAAGCAGGTGGTGGCGCGGGCGGCTGCGGCGCTCGGGATCGTCAACGGCACGGTGAAGGGTGACATTGTCGTCCATGAGGGTGAACCCTACGTGATCGAACTGGCGGCCCGGCTTTCCGGCGGGTTCTTTTGCACGCGGGAGATTCCGCTCAACACCGGCGTGGATTTCATCGGCGCCGCGATCCGGGTGGCGCTGGGCGAATGTCCTTCCGAAGACGAGCTCACGCCGCAGTTCCTGAGGCCCGTGATCCAGCGCTATGCCTTTCCATCGCCGGGGCGCGTGGTTTCGATTGCGGGTGCGGAGAGCGCTCGCAGAATTCCCGGCATCGAAGAAGTGGTCGTGACGGTGCGCGAGGGCGATGTGATTCCCGCCGCCGGGGACAAGCGGCCATCGGCCGCTATGGTGCTGGCCACGGGCGCTACGCGCGCAGACGCGGTGTCTGCTGCCAATGATGCGCTGGCGCAGCTGAGGATTCAAACTGCATGAACGCGCCGCTCCGCCACGACGCAGCGCTGGCGCTGACGGGCACGCTCCATCTCTTTGCCCTCTTTCATCTCAACCTGGCGTTCTCCTCGATTGAGGAGGAACAGCGCGCCGCGGTGATCGCTCGCTGCTACTGGCCGCTGCTCCGGCTGGCCGAGGCGCACGGTCCCATCGGCCTCGAAGCCACGGCTTACACGCTGGAGGAGATCGCCGCGCGCGATCCGGCGTGGATCGCACAGGCGCGGGCGCTGATCGCGTCCGGCCGCATCGAGCTGATCGGTTCCGGCTATGCGCAGATCATCGGCCCTCTGGTGCCGGCCGCGGTGAACGAGGCCAACCTCACAATCGGCAACGCGATCTACGAATCGCTGCTGGGCATTACGCCCACGCTCGGGTTGGTGAACGAGCAAGCCTATTCGGCCGGGCTGGTCGGGCTTTATCTCGATGCGGGCTATCGCGCGCTGCTGATGGATTGGGACAATCCCGCCGCCCATCATCCCGAATGGAGCGCCGAGACGCGGCATCTGCCGCAGCGCGCGCTGGGCAGCGACGGGCGCAGCATCGCGCTGTTGTGGACCAATACCGTCGCCTTCCAGAAGCTGCAGCGCTTTGCGCATGGCGATCTGGCGCTTGACGAATATCTCGATTATGTGCGCGCGCGCCGCGGCGCCGCCGACCGCATGCTTTGCCTCTATGCCAGTGACGCGGAAATCTTCGATTTCCGTCCCGGCCGCTACAAGACCGAGGAACCGTGCTCGGACCGCGAATGGTCGCGTCTCGGCGAAGCCTTTGCGGCGCTGGCCGGCGAAGCCGGGATGCGCCTGATCGCGCCCGGCGCGGCGCTCAATGCGGCTTCGCCTGCCGAAGCGGGCCAGCTGCTGCGGCTCGAATCGGCAGTCTGCCCGGTGCCGGTGAAGAAGCAGCGCAAATACAATCTCTCGCGCTGGGCGGTGACCGGGCGGGACGATATCGCCGTCAACGCTGCCTGCGAGCGCATCTGTCGGGGCATGATCGCACGCGGCGCAGACGACGGAGCGTGGAAGGAGCTGTGCTATCTGTGGTCCAGCGACTTCCGCACCCATATCACCGAAAAACGCTGGACCGCGTTCTGCGCGCGTCTGGCCGAAGCGGAACGCGCATGGTCCGCTGCGGCGCTGCCACGCATCACGGCGCCGGGCGGCGCGCCGATTGCCGAACGCCACATCGACATCGAAACGCCGGCGCTGAAGGCGCGCCTCGATCGCCGCCGCGGGCTCGCCATCGAGCAGCTGCACTTCGCGCCGCACGGCCGCGCCGCCGTGGGCGGACTGCCGCATGGCTATTTCGACGATATCGCTATCCAGGCGGATTGGTACACCGGCGACTGCGTGTTCGAGGCGCCGGGCGAACACAAGATCACCGATCTGGAATGGTGCGAGGCCCGCATCGCGCGCGCCGCAAACGGAGATGTCGTCGCCTGCGCCCGAATCGACACGCCGCGCGGCCCCATCGAGAAGACCATGTGCTTTCATGCCGGTGCGCCGCGCGTCGATTTCGAGCTGCTGTTCGATTGGCGGGTGTGGGATCGCGGGCGCCTGCGGCTGGGCCACGTCACGCTGCTGCCAGACGCATTCGATTGGAACGCGCTTTCGCTCGCTACTCAGAACGGCGGCCACGAAGGGGAGTATTTTCCGCTCAGCGGCGTCGAGGTGGATCATGGCGCGCCGGTGTCGTTCCTGGTTTCCTCGTCGTTCGGCCTCGGCATGACTGGCGGCTGGGCCGAACTGGGCGATGCAAAGACGCGCATCCGTATCGAAGTGGCGCGTGAGACTGCACCTTTGCTCGGGTTGCTCATCCACCGCCGCATCGGCGGCAGTCTGTTTTGCCAATTGATGCTTTCGGCGCTGGAGCTGGACGAGACGCGCAAGCCCTCGCCCTATCGGACCGGTCCGCGACGCTTCGGCTTCAGCATCGCGGCGGCGTAGCTGCCATCAGATCTTCTCGTCGAGAATGTGCAGATTTTTCGCGCGCAAATAGTCGCGCAGTTTGCCTAGCTCGCCAGTCTTCCATTCGCCGACGACCTGTCCGGTTCCGGCGTCGCGGAAACGATAGACGATTTCTCCGCCCTCGCCGTCTTCGGAAACCTCGAGCGTCAACCCGTGCTTGGTATTGCTATCCCGGGGATCATCCTGGTCTTCCTGCCTGTCGTCGGCAGGATCGTGTGCGCCGGCGCCGGAGGCGGGCGCGATTTGCTCGACGGCAATGACTACTGTCGCTGCTTGGGAAACGCCAGGCGAGGTTCTGTGGCGAACCGCGCCGGTTGCCACCTTGCGCGCGCCATTTGCGCTTGAGATGGAATCGACCATGGCCTCACAGAACCTCCGCCTGACTGCCCCCGTATTTTATTTTGAAGTACCCACCAAACTGGAATCCCGATCGCCTTGAGGTCAGGCCGCCGGATGCGGCCTGCCCCCTTCCGAGAAAGGCGGCGGAACCGGGGTGCCGGTTCCGCCGTTATTCTTAGCGGAAGAGAGACAGCGTGATCTGCGGCGACTGGTTGGCGATCGACAGCGCCTGGGCGCCAAGCTGCTGCTTGACCTGCAAGGACTGCAGCAGGGCACTTTCCTGCGCCATGTTGGCATCCACCAGGTTGCCGATGCCGGCGGTCAGCGTGTCGGACAGCTTGCCGACGAAGCCGGCCTGGATCGAGAACTTCGCCGCACCGCTACCCAGCTTGGCCAGCGCCGCGTTGACGTTGGTCAGCGAGGTCGTAACCGTGGCGATCATGGTCGACGCCGCAGCCTGGGTCGAGATGTTGCCAGCCGATGCGACCGTGACGATCGAACCGCCCAGCGACATGTTCTCCGCGGCGGTGGTGACATGGCGTGTGCCGTCAGCGGAGGCCAGGGCCGTGATCTGGTTGGTGGAACCGTCAACCAGGTTGAAGCCGTTGAACACCGCGTTCTTCACGATGGAAGTGATCTGATCGCGCAGAGCGGTGAAGTCGTTGTTGAGGGCGGTACGGCTCGCCGTATCGAGCGACTTGTCGGATGCCGCCAGCGCCTTCTGCTTCATCTGGATCAGCAGATCGGAAATGGACTGACCGGCCGACACGGCCACGTCGACGGTGGAGATGCCGCGATTAAGGCTATCGGTCACCGACTGATAAGCGGCCACGTCACCGCGCATGTTCTGAGCGATGGCGTAGGTCGCGCCGTTGTTCAGCGGGCTCGAAACCTTCAAGCCGGTGCTGATCGCGGTCTGCACGGTGCCGAGCTGGCCGACCGTGGAGTTGAGGTTCTGCAGCGCGACCATGGCGCCGGCATTGGTGTTGACGCTAAGCATTCTTGCCTCCGTTCTGGCTCGTACACACGAGCGTTTTGCTCAAGGAGGCGTTTTGCCTCCCGCGTTCTCTAAGGCAAGCGGCGTGCCGCGCGGCCTTAACCGATGGCTAACTTTCTTTTCCGAGGGCGCTCCAGATGGGCATGCTCGGCAAGGCGATCTGCGCGGCACGAGCTGCCCGGCAATCCTTTCCTGCGGCAGGCAAATCCTGCCGAGCAAACCGGCAGAAATTGCCGTGAAGAAGGCAAAAAAAAAGAAGCGGGCTTGCGCCCGCTTCCGTGAAATCTCGCTGCCCGCCGGATTAACGGAAGAGCGACATGATGACCTGTGGCGACTGGTTGGCGATCGACAGCGCCTGGGCGCCAAGCTGCTGCTTGACCTGCAAGGACTGCAACAGGGCACTTTCCTGCGCCATGTTGGCATCTACCAGGTTGCCGATGCCGGTGGTCAGCGTGTCGGACAGCTTGCCGACGAAGGCCGCCTGGATCGAGAACTTTGCCGAGCCGCTGCCCAGCTTGGCCAGCGCCGAGTTGACGTTTGTCAGAGAGGCCTGGACCGTGGCGATCATCGTCGAAGCATTGGCCTGGGTCGAGATGTTGCCGGCCGATGTGACCGTGACGATCGAACCGCCCAGCGACATGTTCTCCGCCGCGGCGGTGATGTGACGGGTGCCGTCGGCCGAGGCCAGGGCCGTGATCTGGTTGGTGGAACCGTCAACCAGGTTGAAGCCATTGAACACGGCGTTCTTCACAATGGCGGTGATCTGATCGCGCAGGGCGGTGAAATCGTTGTTGAGTGCGCTGCGGCTCGCCGTATCGAGCGACTTGTCGGAGGCCGCCAGCGCCTTCTGCTTCATCTGGATCAGCAGATCGGAAATGGACTGACCGGCCGACACGGCCACATCGATGGTGGAGAGACCGCGGTTGAGGCTGTCGGTTACCGCCTGATAACCGGCGACATCGCCGCGCATGTTCTGGGCGATCGCAAATGTTGCACCGTTGTCTTTGGCCGAGGCAACCTTGAGGCCGGTGCTGATCTGGTTCTGGGTATTCTGGAGACTGCTTTCGGTCTGACTAAGGGACTGCAGCGCGACCATAGCGCCGGAATTTGTGTTCACGCTGAGCATGTTTCTCTCCATTCCGTTCTGGCGGCCCGACGGCCTTCTGCCTTGATCGGGCACGATGCCCGGCTTGGCCTCCGCAACCCCCGTGCCAGCCGTTAATCTTACCGGGCGCGACGTAACTATTTGATTTTATTGACATCAAAAGTTTACAGCCGCGATGGCCGAGGCGGCAGGATTTACCTCACGGCAGAACCAACCGGCGGATTTTGCCCGGCACGGCCGCGGCCGGGTGCTGCGCGCAGCAAAAAAGCCGGCCCGCGAGGGCCGGCTTTGGCTCTTTGGATTGCGCCCGCTGTCAGGCTGCGCCAGACAGGCCCTGCATGATGGTGCGGTTGACCTCGATCAGCGGGTCCATCGACGCACCCGTGCGCGTGACCTGCTTGGAATATCGCGTTACCCAGAGCGAGAGCGAAACGATCTGCGCGCGCACCTCCTTGGGCAGGCGGTTGCGATCGTCCATGCAATCGGCGGCGAGCGTGCCCCAGAGCCGGCGATTCCAGTCCACTGCCTCGGCCAGCGGCCCACCCTTGATGCCCTTCTGCTGGGCATCGATCAAGGCGCCGGTCACCTGCCCGAACAGGCGATACTCGGTGTTGCGCGGGTCTTCAGTAATTCGCTGCGCGCTCTTGTACGCTTGATGGCTCATAACTCAGCCGCTCCCGTTCAAAGTCGAAGAGTTTCCTGCATAGCATCAGAGCGCGGTAATAGGCCTGGGCCATGACTTCGCGGCTGATGCTGAGGCAGATCGTCAACGCTTCGCGATTCTTGATGGCGCTCATGAATTCGGTCATGCGCAAGGCGAAGTCGTTGTAATAGTTCTCGGTATCCTCGTCGTCGAGGTACATCATCATGATTGGGAAGTAGATTCGACGTGCCGGCGTATTGACTTCGTCGGGCTGCAGGATGTCCTTTTCGCGCAGCACACAGGCCTTGTTCTGCAACACCAGGCTGGTGCGCTTGTCGCCGTTGGTCATGACTGCGCCGTTAATCACGAATTTCTCGCCCGGCTTCAGAGACAGCTTCAACGGCATGGACGGGGCCCTTTGCTAGCGCGAATTTGGCACCATGTCGGGCGCCGACTCTTTCACGTTCTGGGCGCCAGCCTAGCGCGCGATCCTTAACAAACTCCTTGCGTCATGCACGACGGCATTCACCCGGGATTAAGCACGTTACGTTTTCATGTGCGCAACGAAAGGGGAATTTCATGGCGCAAAGAGCAGCCGAGTCCGGCATTGAGTCCCGTACCTGGGCCGGTTCGCAGGACCAGACGCTGGCCAGATTCGAAGCTCTGGCCGACGAACCGGATCGGGATACGGCCGAGGCGCGGCGCGAATCGAACGCGCTGATCCGCCGTTCCGTGAAGGCGTGGCGCCGGGGCGATATCACGCGAGCGGGCAAGTTCGCCCTGCGTGCGACGGAAACGGATGATACCAACCCCAAGGCCTTCCACATGCTGGCGCTGGCGCTGGAGAAGATGGGCCACCGGCACAAGGCGCTGGTCACCTTCGAGCACGCCTACCGGCTCGATCCGAGCGATCCCGAACTGCTGCTCAATCTGGGGCTCACGGCCTGGGCACTGAAGATGACCGAAGGCGCGGCCGGGCTGTTCCGGCAGTTCATCGCTCGCAGCCCGGATTCGCCGCTCGGCTATAACAACCTGGGCAGCATTCTCTACGAAATGGGCAATGCGGAGGGGGCGATCGAGACGCTGCGCGCCGCGATCTACCGCATGCCTGGCGAGGCGATCCTGTGGAATTCGCTGGCGACGGTGCTTGCCGAAGACGGGCGCTGCGAGGAGAGCCTCGTCTTCTATCAGGAAGCGATTCGGCTTGATCCCCGCTTCTCGCGGCCCTGGCACAACCTGGGTTATGCCTACATGCATCTGGGCCGGCTCGAAGAGGCACGCTGCGCCTACGACGAAGCGCGGGCCCGCGCCGTCGACGAAAGCGATATCCGTGAATGCCACCATTCGCGCAGCATATGTCTTATCGGCATGGGCCGGCTCGAAGAGGGCTGGGAACAATACGAAATCCGCAACGATCCGCGGTTTCGCACCTATATCCATCATCTGATCGAGGCACCGGTGTGGAAGGGCGAACCGCTGGCCGGCAAGCGCCTCCTGGTCGTGGGCGAGCAGGGGTTGGGCGATGAGTTCATGTTCGCCAGCATGCTCGGCGATCTTCAGGAAGCTCTGAGTCCGGACGGGAAGCTGATGATCGCGGTGGAAAAGCGTCTGGTTCCGCTCTTCCAGCGCTCCTTTCCGCGGGCCGAAGTCGGCGAATATGACGACCGCGTGCTGCAGCATCCCGATGGCCCGAGGGAACTGCGCCTCGTTCCTTGGGCGACCAAACAGGCGAAGCCGGATTTCTATGCGCCGATGGCCACGCCGCTACAGTTCGTCCGCCGGCGGATCGACGATTTTCCGCGCCAGCCGTTCCTGGTGCCAGACCCCGTACGGGTGGACGAATTCCGTGCCCGCCTTGAGGCTGCGGGAGCGGGGCCTTATGTCGGCATTTGCTGGCGTTCGATGAAGCTGGATTCGAAGCGTCACAAATACTACAGCGTGCTGGACGAATGGGGCCCGATCCTGCGCACCCAGGGCGTACGTTTCGTCAACGTGCAATATGGCGATTGCGAAGAGGAACTCCGCCGTGCCGAAGCGCGTCATGGCGTCACCATCACGAATTTTGCCGATCTCGACCTGAAGAACGATATCGACGGAGCCGCCGCTCTATCCGCCGCACTCGATCTGATGATCTCGGCGCCCACGGCTGCGGCAGCGGTTGCTGCGGCCGTCGGCACGGAAACATGGTTCCTGACGGCCGGCCGCGTCTGGCCGCAGCTCGGCACCGATCACTATCCCTGGTACCGCGCCGCGCCGGTCTTCAGCCCTGAAAAATTCGCGGACTGGGGGGCGCTGCTGCCGGAGGTGGGCAACAGCCTTGGCATCTTCGCCAGGAAGGCGTGTGCGGCTTAGAGCCTGTTCGCAGAGTTGTCGAACTCCTCGCCGTCCGGGCCGGGATCGTCGGGGGCGCGCGGCAGCACGACGAAGCCTGCTTCATCGCTATCGCGCTTCAGCTTCCTGCCAGCCGGGCGTGGCGGTGGCGTCTCGGCTTTTGCCTTTTCTTCGGCGCGGGTTTCGCTTTCGAGTAATGGGGAACTCAGTTCCGCGGCTGGGCCGTCGTCGAACACTGCAGGCGAATAGGCCTGCAGCCCGCCGGTGACGGGCGCCGACCAGCTCAGCGTGTCGAAGGCGGCACAGCGGCCGCATACGGCGCGCCATTGCGGCGACGACCAGCCGCAGGCTTCGCAACGCCATTCGGCATCGCGCGGTGCCCGCACCGCCCGTTCAAGCCAGGCATGGGCAGCGGCGGCGTCGTGGCGCAGGCCCTGTTCGATCTCGGCCATCAACGCGCAGACGCGGGCGCTGGCGAAGCCTTGCGCGAGCGGCGCCAGCACGCGTCGTGCCTCGCCCCAGTTTGCCAGGTTCACGTTCTCTTCGGCCTCAAGCAGGCGGCTTTCGAAATGATCGCGCTTGAGATGGGCCAGTCCGGTCAGACGCTGGGCGCGTTCTTCGGCAGTTTCCTTGGTCCTGATCGCGGCATAGGCGGCGGCAAGATCGGGATGCGGGCTCTGCGACCAGGCTGCTTCGATGATGTCCTGTGCGCGCCAGGCGCGGCCATCCCTGGCCAGCTTGCGTGCCGCCAGCACGGCGGCCGGCGCCAGCCCCGGAGACAGATCGAGCGCTTGCAGCGCCAGCTTGAGCGCGCGTTCGCCGTCTGCGCCTTCGACATCGAGCGCCTCGGCAGCAAGCAGTACCGCGCGCCGCCGTTTGGCCACGTCCGCGTCGATCAAACGGGCGCGAGCGGCGTCGTCCAGCACGACCTTGGCCTCGGTCCAATCGCCGCGCGCCGATTTCAAATCGAAGAGTGCGTTGACCGCCCAGGCCGCCTTGGGCTTGAGCGTATGCGCGCGTTCGGCAAGCTTCATCGCTTCGTCGCTATCCTCCCGACGCATTGCGTCCATGAAGAGGCCGCGCAAGCCGAGGAATTCGGTTTCAGGATGATTCAGCATGGCGCGATAGGCGGTGCGTTGCCCCACCCCGTCGCCTTCAAGCTGGGCAGCCTGCGCCGTCAGAAGCAAGCCGAGCGGCGATTGGCCGAGCAGGCCGTGCGCTTTCCGCGCCTGACGCTGCGCTTCCAGCGCATCGCCGGCCGCTGCCGCCACCAGTCCGCGCGAGAGCGCATCCTGTCCGCGACGGGCGCGACGCAGGCGAAACCAGCCTCCCAGTGCATCAGGGCCTGCGATGAGCGCTGTCCAGAAGCGCGTGAGAAGGCCTACTGTTGCCGCAAACAGGATCGCAATGCCGATGGCGCCACCGGCACTGGTGCTCACTTCATAGCCGTCGATGGTGTAGACGAGCATCCCCTGGCGGTTGGCGATCCAGGCAACCGCGACGGCGACCGCTACCGCAACGGCGAGGATGGCAAAGAGCCGCCTCATTTCGGCGCACCTGACTGCGCGGCCGATGCAAGCCCGGTGACGATGCGCGCGGTGAGCGCGCGCGTGTCGTTTTCGATGGCAAGACGCGCCTCGGCACCTTTCAGCCACGGCGCTGCGGCTGCGCGGGCCGGCGCGTCCAGGCTGCGCACTTCGTTCACCGCTGCGGCGAGATTGCCGTTCTTGAGGTCGAACTCGGCACGCGCCACACGCGCTTCGGTATCGTTGCCGGGAAGGTTGCCGACGCGGCGCACCGAAACCAAGTTGACAAACTCGAACCACAGCCGCTCCGACCAATTGCGCGCGTGGGCGGCACGTTCGACCGCAAGGACGGTATCGGTGTTGCGCGAGAAACGCTGGCTGAGTTCGGTCACGGTCGGCGCGCCACTCCTGGCATAAGAGGAGAGATCCGCGATTTCCGGCGACGCCGGAACCAGCGCCGCCAATGTATGGAGTTCGCTGGCGAACGGTGCCGGCCCTTCGCTTGCCCGCACGAAATCGGCCAGCGCCAGCACTGCGCTGGCGCGCCGGATGAGGCCGGCGGTGTCCTGGCCTTCGAGCTTGGCAAGGCGCGCATCCAGCACGGTGAGATCGGCCTTGAGTGCGAAACTGTCGAGCCGCGCCGCCAGATCGGCAGGGGCGAGTCGCCCTTCGTCTATGGTCAGACGTGCGCTCAACTTGTCGAGCACGTCTGCGGTCGACTTGCCGCGCGTGTCGAAATCGCTGCGCAACCCGGCCAGCGTCTTTTCATTGGTGGCGACACGGCTTTCCAGTTGCGCGCCGCTGCTCTGGTTCAGCTTGCCGAACTGCTGGGCGAGTTGGGCGAGGTCGGCGGCGTTCTTGTCGATGGCGGCTTTGAGCGCGGCGGCGTTCTCCGGCGCAGGCTGTCCGTGTGTGCTCTGTCCCTGTACGGCTTGACCGGCAGCGGGCGCTTGACCGGCAGCATTTTCGAGCGCGGTCAGCCGCGCTTCGTCGGCATCGATGCGGGTCGTCAAGGCGGCAAGACTGCGCCGCTCCTGCGCGAAGCTGGCTTCTGCGGCTTTGGGAGCCTTACCGGCCGCTATCTGGCCTACGCGGGTTTCGAGCGTGGCAATCCGATCGTTCACGGAGGCGGTATCGAATGACGGGTTGCCAGTCAGCCATTGCCACGAGATCACGATCAATGCGCCGCCCACTGCGGCCAGCAGCCAGAGGATCAGCCAGCCGATCAGCCCACCTTCCGGTACATCGAACAAGCGGCGGCGCCGGCGCGATTCTTTTGGCTCCAGGGGCTGCTCCTCAAGATCCGGTTTGGGCAGGGCCGTGAAGCTCCGTTCGTTGTCAGCCGGATTGGAATCGCTCATCTATCGCCACTCCTCGAGCGTACGCCAACCCGGTCCCAGGAAGCGCCGTTGTGACCCGAAATCTATAGGCGGCACCGGGCGTTGCAACAAGGCGCCGCATCAATCCAGCAGCGCGAACAGCCCGTTCTGGTCTGGATGGGCCGCCGAGCGCACGGCCTTGAACGGCAGGCCGCCGAGCGCCTCCGCCGCGGCCTTGCTGATGCAGCAGGCGATCAGGCCGCGAGCCGTTTCGGCCAGCCCTGCCCGTTTCAGGCAGGCCACCAAAGTCCGAGCGCTCCTGGGTGAATATAGCAGCACGGCATCGATACCCCCATCCGCCAGCGCCGCAGAAGCCGGCGGCGGCAAGGCCTCAGCGGGGACCGCCTCGTAGACGGCCTCACTCTGCACCGTAAACCCCGCCGCTGAAAGCCGCGCAGCGAGGCCGCCTTTCGTCTGGGCGCCCGCGGCATGGAAGAGCGCGCCGGCTTCCGGCCGCGCCCAGCCCTTCACCGCCTCGGCCAGGGCCACGGCGTCACCATTGGCGCTTTTCACATCGGCAAAGCCTTCTTTCCGCGCTACCTCTGCCGATTGGGGGCCGACGGCGAACACCGGCAGGTCGCGCCGTTTTGACCGCCCGGCAAGCGCGCGAACGCCATTGGCGCTGGTGACAAGGATCGCCTGCACCCCGCCGAGAGCAAGCTCCGGCCCGGGGCGGAAGCGGATGTCCATCAACGGCGCCAGAACGGTCTGGTGCCCGCGCGCCTGAAGTTCCGTGGCGGTTCGTTCCGCGTCTTCAAGCGGGCGGGTGACAAGGACACGCATCTACAGCGTCAGCCACGCCGCCGCGCGCGGCTTGATGGCAAGGCCAGCCTTGCGACCGAGCTGCGCGGCCTCGGCTTCGGGCCGGTCGCCGAGTTTCATCGTGAAGGACGTATCGACGGCATCCTTGCCGTCGGGCGAGAGCACTTCGCCGCGGAAGTTCAGCATGCCGTTCTCGAAGCGCGCCAGGCCGGCAATGGGCGTACGGCAGGAACCGTCCAGCGCCGCCTGAAAGCCGCGCTCGCAGGCCAGCGCCACTGCGGTGGCCCGATCGTTGAGATGCTCCACGGCCTTGCGCGTATAGGCGTCGGCTTCGCGCAGCTCGATGCCGATGGCGCCCTGTGCCAGCGCCGGCAGCCAGTTTTCAGGCTCGAGCAGCGAAGTTACGCGCTCGCCCAATCCGAGGCGCCGCAGACCGGCATAGGCCAGCAGGATAGCATCCAGTTCGCCCGAATCGAGCTTGCCCAGCCTTGTGTCGACATTGCCGCGCAACAGGCCGACCTCAAGATCGGGCCGGGCGCGGGCAAGCTGGGCCTGCCGGCGCACCGAGCTGGTGCCCATGCGCGCGCCTTTGGGCAACTCCGCCAAGGTCTTCGCCTTGTGCGAAAGAAAGGCGTCACGCGGATCCTCGCGTCTCAGGATGGTGGCCAGCATCAGCCCCGGCGGCATTTCCACCGGCACGTCCTTCATCGAATGCACCGCCAGGTCGATACGGCCGTCCAGCAGCGCTTCTTCCAGCTCCTTGGTGAAGAGCCCTTTGCCGCCGGCATCGGCCAGCGAGCGATCCTGAATGCGGTCGCCGCTGGTCTTGACGATCACCAGCTCGCAGGGCGTGCCGGAGGCCACGATCATGTCCCGCACCATGCCGGACTGGGTGGTGGCGAGCTTGGAACCGCGGGTTCCGAGGCGAAGGGTCTTGTTGTTATCGCTTTGCGGCATGGCTCGGTTCGGGCTAGAGGCTGACGGGCGACCTATAACATAAGGCTCTGGCGCCTTGGCCAGCTTCACCGTGCTTGGTATCGAAACCAGCTGCGACGAAACCGCCGCCGCGGTGGTCCGCGGCTGCCCGCCGGGACCGGGGGAAATCCTTTCCAATGTCGTGCTGAGCCAGATCGGCGAACACGCGCCCTATGGCGGGGTCGTGCCGGAGATTGCGGCTCGCGCCCATGTCGAGGCGCTGGATGCCCTGATCGAGCGGGCGCTGGCCGAGGCGGGCGTGACCCTCTCTGGCGTGGATGCCATCGCGGCCACTGCCGGACCGGGGCTGATCGGCGGGGTCATGGTCGGCCTGACCACGGCCAAAGCGCTGGCGCTGGCGGCTGGCAAGCCGCTGATCGCGATCAATCATCTGGAAGCTCATGCGTTGACGGCCAGGCTGACCGGGGGCGTGGAGTTCCCCTTTCTTCTTCTGCTCATTTCCGGCGGGCATTGCCAGCTTCTCGGGGTGGAGGGCGTAGGCCGGTTCCGTCTCTATGGCACCACGATCGACGATGCCGTGGGTGAGGCCTTCGACAAGACGGCCAAACTGATGGGCCTGCCCTATCCGGGTGGCCCAAGGATCGAGGCGTTGGCGCGGACAGGAAACCCGCGCCGTTACGACCT
>JAGWZW010000086.1 GCA_018971835.1 Alphaproteobacteria bacterium | reverse complement strand
TCCCTGCTCAATCTCGCCATCGACAATCTCACCGTTCAGGGCGCGCTCAGTTCGGCGGCGCTGGACGAGGCGGAGCTGTCCGCCGGACTCTACGACGATGCGGCCATCGAGATCTGGCGCGTCAATTGGGCGGACCCGAGCCAGCGTGTGCTGATGCGCAAGGGCAATCTCGGCCAGGTGACGCGCGGGCGCGCGGCCTTCCAGGCGGAGATGCGCGGTCTGGCGCATGTGCTGAACCAGCCCGTCGGCCGCGTCTATGCCTATTCCTGCGATGCCGATCTGGGCGATGCGCGCTGCACGGTCGATCGGTCCGATCCGGCGTTCAGCGGCGCGGGCACTGTCGTCAGCGCGATCGACGCGCGGCGCTTCACGGTCTCGGGCCTTGGCGGTTTCGCCGATGGCTGGTTCGCGTACGGCAAGCTGACCTGGAGCGGCGGCGCCAATGCCGGCCGCGCCATGGAAGTGAAGCGCCACGGCGTCTCGGCGGGCGCGGTGACGCTGGAGTTGTGGCAGGCGATGAGCGAGGCGGTGAGCGCGGGCGACAGCTTCACGCTCAGCGCCGGCTGCGACAAGCAGTTCGCCACCTGCAAGGCGAAGTTCGCCAACGGCGCGAATTTCCGCGGCTTTCCCTACATGCCGGGCAACGATCTGGTCACCGCGTATCCGGTTCAAACCCAGCCGCTCGATGGAGGCAGCCGTTATGGAAACTGAAGCCATCATCGAAACCGCGCGCAAATGGATCGGCACGCCCTATGTGCATCAGGCGTCCGTGAAGGGCGCGGGCTGCGATTGCCTGGGCCTGTTGCGCGGCGTGTTCCGCGAACTCTGCGGCGAAGAGGCGGAAACCCCGCCGCCCTATTCGCCCGACTGGGCCGAGGCCACCGGCGCGGAAACCTTATATAGCGCCATGCTGCGCCATCTGGACGAGATCGAAGCGCCGGCACTGCGGCCCGGCGACATCGCGCTGTTCCGCATGGCGCCGCGCAGCCCCGCCAAGCATTGCGGTATTGTCGGCGAGCAAGACGGCCGGCTCACGCTCATCCACGCCCGCCAGAACAAGCAGGTGAGCGAGGAAATCTTCTCGGCCTTCTGGCAGCGCAAGCTGGCCTTCGCATTTCGGATGTAACTCATGGCATCACTGGTTCTCGGCATTGCCGGCAGCGCGCTCGGCCCCACGCTGTTCGGCACGGGGTTTTCCGTGCTGGGCGCCACGCTCACGGGCGCTGAGATCGGCGGCGCGCTCGGCAGCTTGGCCGGCACGCTGATCGATTCCGCCATCGCGCCGGGCACGCATGTTTCGCGCACCGGCTCGCGGCTGTCGGATGTGAACATCCAGGCCTCCACGGAGGGCGCGCCGATCCCGCGGCTCTATGGCCGCGTGCGCGCGGCGGGGCAGCTTCTGTGGGCCACGCGCTTCAAGGAAACCCGGACCACCACCACCAGCGGCGGCGGCAAGGGCGGCGGCGTCAGCGTCACGCAGACCGATTACAGCTATTCGATTTCGTTTGCGGTGGGATTGTGCGGGGGTGAGATCAGCAAGCTCGGCCGCGTGTGGGCGGACGGCAATCTGATCGACCTTTCCCAGTACACCACGCGGCTTTATCCCGGCAGCGAAACGCAAGTCCCCGATCCGCTGATCGAGGAGATCGAAGGCGCGGGCAACACGCCGGCCTATCGCGGCCTGGCCTATCTCGTGTTCGAGGATCTGCCGCTCAAGGATTTCGGCAACCGCATCCCGCAGTTGCAGTTCGAGATCATCCGCGCACTTTCGGCCGATAACGCGGACGCGGCGGAGAACCGGCTGGCCGCCGTGGCTCTGATCCCCGGCGCGGGCGAGTTCGTCTACGACACGCAAGTGGTCAGCAGCGACGACGGGCAGGGCGGCACCGCGCCGCAGAACGCGCACAATTCATCGAGCGAAACCGATCTCGCCGCCTCGCTTGACGAGCTTCAGGCACTGGCGCCCAACGTCGGCGCGGTATCGCTGGTGGTCGGCTGGTTCGGCGACGATCTGCGCTGCGGCCACATTGAAATCAAGCCGGGCGTCGAAACCGCGAGCAGGACCACCTATCCCGAAAGCTGGAGCGTGAACGGCGTGGCGCGCACCGCCGCGCATGTGGTCTCGCAGGTGAGCGGCCGGCTCGCCTATGGCGGCACGCCGTCGGATCAAAGCGTGGTGGCGGCGATCCAGAACCTGAGATCGCGCGGGCTCTCCGTGCTCTTCAACCCGTTCCTGTTCATGGATATCGCGGCCGGCAATGCGCTCGTCGATCCCACTACCGGCGCGGCGCCGCAGCCGCCCTATCCCTGGCGCGGGCGGATCACCTGCGATCCGGCGCCGGGTGTTTCCGGCAGCCCGGACCAGAGCGCGACGGCGGCGACGCAGGTGAATGCGTTTTTCGGCAGCGCAAGCCCGAGCGATTTCACGGTGCTCGGCACCACCGTCCGCTACAGCGGCGCGGCGGAATGGAGCTGGCGGCGCATGGTGCTGCATTATGCCCATCTGTGCGCGGCGGCGGGCGGCGTCGAGGCGTTCCTGATCGGCTCCGAACTGATCGGCCTGACCCATGTGCGCGACAGCGCCACCACCTATCCCGCCGCGGCGGCGCTGAAGGCGCTGGCCGCAGACGTGCGCACCATCCTCGGCAGCGGCACCAGGATCGGTTACGCGGCGGACTGGTCGGAATATGCCAGCCACCAGACCGGTGGCGGCGCGCTGCTGTTCCATCTCGATCCCTTGTGGGCCGACGCCAACATCGATTTCATCGGCATCGACAATTACCTGCCGCTCTCCGACTGGCGCGACGGCACCGCGCATCTGGATTACAACATCGCCGGCCCCACCTCGATCCACGATCCCACTTACCTCACCGCCAACATCCGCGGCGGCGAGGCTTACGACTGGTATTATGCCAGCGACGCCGATCGCGCCGCGCAGCTCCGCACGCCGATCACGGACGGCCTCGGCAAGCCCTGGGTGTGGCGCGCCAAGGATGTCTGGAACTGGTGGAGCAACGCGCATTACGACCGGCCGGACGGCACGGAAAGCGCGAGCCCGACCGCGTGGCTGCCGCAGTCCAAGCCGATCTGGTTCACCGAGCTGGGCTGCCCCGCGGTCAACAAGGGCGCCAACCAGCCCAACGTCTTCACTGATCCGAAGTCGGCGGAAAGCGCGCTGCCGTACTATTCCAACGGCGCGCGCGACGACCTGATCCAGCGCCGCTTCCTCGAAGCGCAGCTGAAATTCTGGGCCGACGCGGCCAACAATCCCGTCTCGTCGGTTTACGCCGCGCCGATGGTGGATGTCGCGCATATCCATCTGTGGTGCTGGGATGCGCGGCCGTTCCCGTTCTTCCCGGCGCTCAGCAATGTGTGGGGCGATGCGCCGGACTACACCCTCGGCCACTGGCTGAACGGGCGGCTGGGCGCGGTGCAACTGCCCGATCTGGTCGCCGCCCTGTGCGCCGAGGCGGACTTCGCGGCCTATGACGTTTCGAACCTCTCCGGCCTCGTCACCGGCTTCGCGCTGACCGACACGATCTCGCCGCGCGATGCGCTGACGCCGCTGGGCGTCGCCTTTCATTTCGACGCGGTGGAGAGCGAAGGCGTCATCAAGTTCGTGGCGCGCGGGCGGCCCACCGCCACGGCGATCTCGGAAGCCGATCTGGTGCTGCCGTCGGGCGATCCCGGTTTCGGCTATGCGCTGACGCGGGCGCAGGAAACCGACCTGCCGCTGGCCTCGCGCCTCGCCTATCTCGATGCCGATGCGGATTACCGGCAGGCGAGCGCGCAGTCGCGGCGGCTGGTGGGCGCCTCCAATCGCATTGCGCAATCCTCGCTGCCGCTGGTGCTCGATCAGGGCCAGGCCATCGCCATCGCCTCGCGCACGCTGATGGAGGCGTGGGTGGCGCGCGAGACGGCGGCGTTCGCGCTGCCGCCGTCTTTCCTCGCGCTCGATCCGGCGGACGAGGTGAGGTTGAGCGCGGGCGGGCGGGCGTGGCGGCTGCGCCTCACCGAAATCGACGATGGCGCCGGCCGGCAGGCGAAGGCGATGATGACCGATCCCTCGCTGTATGAAGACCTCGTCGGTCCTTCGCGCGCGCCCGGAATGATCCAGGTGACGCAGAGCGTGGGCCGGCCGCTGGTGGTGTTCCTCGATCTGCCGCTCTTGAAGGGCGATGAGATTCCTTATGAGCCTTATGCGACGGCGTATGCCGAGCCCTGGCCGGGCGCGGTGCTGCTGCTGAAAAGCGCCACCACCTCGGATTACGTGCTCGATACCACGCTGAGCAAAGCGGCCACGATCGGCGAAACCATCGCGGATTTTTCTTCCGGCCCGTGCTGGCGCTGGGACCGCGTGAACGCGCTGCAACTCAAACTTTATTCCGGCACGCTGATGGGCCGCGACGAACTCTCCGTGCTCGGCGGCGCCAATGCGCTGGCGGTGCAGAACGCCGATGGCGCATGGGAAGTGTTACAATTCGCCAGCGCCACGCTGACCGCGCCCAACAGCTGGACGCTGACCGGCCTGTTGCGCGGGCAGGCTGGCACGGAAGGGGCGATGCGCGATTCCGTCGCGGCGGGCGCGCGCGTGGTGGTGCTGGACGGCGCGCCCAAACAGCTTGCGCTGACGCAGAGCCAATACGCCCTGCCGTTCCACTGGCTCTATGGCCCGCAAGGCAAGCCGATTTCGGATTCGTCGTATCAGAGCGCGGCGCTGCAGTTTCAGGGCATCGGGCTTCGGCCCTATTCGCCCGCGCAGGTGACGGCGGAAAAATCCGGCGGCGATCTCGTGTTCGGCTGGATCCGGCGCACGCGCCTCGGCGGCGATAGCTGGGACCAGAGCGAAGTACCGCTGGCCGAGGAAACGGAAGCCTACGAACTCGACATTTATAATGGCAGCGCCGTGGTGCGCACGCTGAGCGCGGCCGCGCCCGCCGCCACCTACGCTGCCGCTGCCATCGCCGCGGATTTCCCCGGCGGGCTGCCGTCGCCGCTCACCGTCGCGGTCTATCAACTTTCCACCGCCTTCGGCCGCGGCGCCGGAAAGCAGGCGGCGTTCTATTTCGCATAAAGAGGATCAGCCATGACCGACACCACACCGCGCGCCGGCGCGCCGCTGCTCGCGGCCGCGCAGGCGCAGAAGCACGTCACCCACAACGAGGCGCTCTACCAGTTCGATGCCTTCCTGTGCGCGAACTTCCTGTCGCGCGCGCTGGCCGCGCCGCCCGGCACGCTCAACGATGGCGACACCTGGCTGGTGGCCGCCTCCGCCAGCGGCGACTGGGTCGGGCATGACGGTGCCATCGCCTATCGCGCCGATGGCGGCTGGCGCTTCTATGCGCCGTTCGCCGGGCTCGTTGCCTATGTGGCGGACGAGAGCGCGCTGATCGTTTATGCCGGCGGCGCCTGGGTGGATTATGCCAGCGTGCTGGCGCTGCAGAACGTGCCGCTGCTGGGCGTGAACACCACCGCCGATTCGACCAACAAGCTGGCCGCCAAATCCGCTTCCGTGCTGTTCGACCATGTGGGAAACGGCGTGCAGGCGAAGCTGAACAAGCACGCCACCGCCGATACCGCCTCGCTGCTCTATCAGACCAGTTATTCCGGCCGCGCCGAGTTGGGGCTTTGCGGCGACGATGATTTCCACCTCAAGGTCTCGGCCGACGGGGCGAGCTGGACCGAGGCGCTGCATGTTACCGGCGCCGGGAATGTCGGCATCGGAACAGCCGCGCCGGGCTACCCGCTGACCGTCAGCGGCCAGTCGGAACTTGTCGGCAATGTCGGCATCGGCGCCGCACCGCGAAGCGATACCTGGCTGTACCTGAAAGGGACCATCACCAACGCGAGCAATAACGGAGCGTATCTGCGGCCGAGCACGGTCGTCACCGCCAGCGGAACGAACTACATAAACTTTTTTCAAATCGATGCGTCGGACATGGAGATATCGTCCGGCGCGACCGATAGCGGCTATCGCGTCGGCTTCCAGGCGGCGGCCTATGCCGGAAGCGCGCTGTTCCAGGGCACGCTTGCTGCCGCCTATGGCAGCTGGAACCGGGCCGGCATCAGCGTTGCGGGCGCCGGCGGGGCGATGACGAACGTCTACGGAACCTACTCGGAAGTCCTGAACAGCTCGGCAAACGGCACCATCACGAACGCCTATGGCGTGTACATCAGCAATTCCGATACGGCCGGAACCATAAGCAAACGCTTTGATCTTTATGCCTCGTCCGCGAACGCCAGGAACTATTTCGCAGGCGATGTCGGCATCGGCACAGCGGCGCCGTCATACAAGGCGCATGTCAACGGCACGTTTGGCGTCGCGCCCGGCTCCAGCGTCAGCCCCGCGAACAATGGCGATGTGGTCTTCGAACTGACCAGCAATACCACGCTGACCATCAAGGCCAGGGGCTCGGATGGCACGGTCCGTTCCGGCACCCTCGCGCTGTCCTGAGAAAGGAACACGGCATGGCCAATGGCGCCACCAGCTTCGATCTCGGCCCGTGGGCGCGCGCGCCGTGGGATGCCGCGCGCTGGCCGGATTTCAGCCCACGCGAGCTTTGCTGCCCGTGCTGCGGGCAGGTGTGCGTGCTGGAACCCGCGCTCGATTGCCTGCAGGCCTTGCGGGCGGCGATGGGCGCGCCGCTGGTCATCGATTCCGGTCATCGCTGCGCGTTGCACAATGCGCGCGTCGGCGGGGCGCCGCTGTCGCAACACAAGCGCCTCGCCTTCGATGTGCGGCTGGCAGGCCACGATCCGATGGCCCTGCGCGACGCGGCGCGCGCGTCCGGCTTCACCGGCTTCGGTTACGGCAACAGTTTTCTGCATCTCGACGTGCGGGCGCGCCCCGCGCACTGGTTCTACGGCAAGAGGAGCATCGGCAAATGGACATCCTTGGGACTTTAGCGGATACCGTTTCGGGCGGCGTCTTCGGCCTTCTCGGCCATGTGGCCACCAAGGTGGCGGGTATTTTCGAAAGCGAGCAGCAGTTCAAGCAGAAGCTGGCGGAGTGGGCGCACGAGAACGAGCTGCTCAAGCTGCAGATGCAGGCCAAGGCCGCCGAGACGGAGAACGAGGTGGAGGTTGCCGCCGCCACCGGCGCGTGGTCGGGCCTTTCCGAAAGCCTGAAGGCCGAAACCGCCATCGGCAATTCCTATCCCTGGGTCAATGCCGTGCGCGCACTGGTGCGCCCGGCGCTGACCTTCGGCCTGGCGCTCTTTCTCTGCAGCGCCTTCTTCGCGCTGCCGGCCGGCGACGACACGCGCGCCTATGTGGCGAACTCGCTGGTGTTCGCTGCGGTGACGGCAATCGTCTGGTGGTTCGGCGACCGGGCACCGAGAAGGGCGCCGCATTGACGCCCACGTTCGCACCTGTCTTCATGCCGCGAACGCCGTCGAGCGAGTCCGCCGCCATGTCCCAATCCCGGTCTGTTTCCGAAGCCCTGGCCACGCGCCAATCCGTGCGCGCCTTCCGTCCCGATCCGGTGCCGCGCGCGCTGGTGGAGGACATCCTGACGCGCGCCGCCCGCGCGCCCTCGGGCGGCAATCTGCAGCCCTGGCGCGTCTATGTGGCGATGGGCAAGGCGCGCGACGAACTGGTCGCCCGCGTGGCCGAACTGCGCAAGCAGCATCCGCTGGGCACCGGCGGCGAATACAACATCTATCCACCCGATCTGTTCGAGCCCTATCGCACGCGCCGCTTCAAGCTGGGCGAGATGATGTACGCCACGATGGGCATCGGCCGCGAGGACAAGGCGGGGCGCATCGCCGCCTTCGGCCGCAACTGGGAATTTTTCGGCGCGCCGGTCGGCTTCATCTTCACGATGGACCGGCGCATGGAGTTCGGCCAGTGGGTGGACCTCGGCCTCTACATGCAGTCGATCATGCTGTTGGCGCGCGAGCAGGGGCTTGATACCTGCCCGCAGGAATCCTGGTCGCAGTTTCAGCAGAGCGTGCGCGAATTCTTCGCCATCCCCGGCAACGAGCTGGTGTTCTGCGGCATGGCGCTGGGCTGGCGCGACGATACCGCGCCGGTGAACGGCCTCGTCTCCGAGCGCGCGCAGCTGTCCGAGTTCGCGACGTTTCGGGAGTGAAGGTGTCCCCCGCGGCGGGGCGGGTCCGTGGAGGGGCGTTGCCGTCCCCGCCCGCCGCGAAGGCGCCGATGCTTTTTCTGCTGCGACACTGGAAGATTTGGCGGTCGCGCATCGGATGGGTGAAGCTTGGCAGCCGGCCTGTGAACGGCGCTGGAACGGACCATTCATCCCGGGTTCATCGCCGGCAGGCTAGGGATAGGCTATGCGGCGGTCCTTGTTCCTTGCGTTCCTGATCCTCACCGCCGGTTTCGTGGAGCCGGCTGCCGCGCAGTATGCGCGCGGCCATGTGCGCGCCGGCCAGGTGCTGCCGCTCGACGAGATTCTGGAGATCATCCGCCATTCCCGCGCCGGCTCGTTCTACGATGCCGACGGCCCCTTCGCCGGGCCGGACGGGCGGCCGCACTACCGCATCAAGTGGATGACGCCCTCCGGCCGGGTCATCTGGCTGGATACCGACGCGCGCACCGGCCGGGTGCTGGGCGTGGCGGCGCCGGCGGTGCGCCGCCCCTCCTGGGATCGTGGCGCCCCCTATGGCGGCGACGATGACGACCGGCGCTACCAGCCCCCCCGTGAGCAGGCCCCGCGCGACGACGACCGCGGCCTGTTCGGCGGTGGCGGCATCCTCGGCGGCGGTGGCATCCTCGGGGGTGGCGGCATCCTGCGCGGCGGCGGGGACGGCGACGAGGATCGCGGGCGTGGCGGCGACCGCGGCGGGCGCTATGATCGGGGTCATAATGACCGTGAAAGGGGCGACGGGGATGGCCCCAGGGACAATCGGTGAGCGATGCGGATATTGCTGGTCGAAGACGACAAGGATCTGTCGCGCCTGCTCAAGAAGGCGCTGAGCGAGGCCGGCTACGTGGTGGACTGCGCGCTCGACGGCGAGGAGGGCCATTTCCTCGGCGACACCGAACCCTATGACGCGGCGATCCTCGATCTGGGCCTGCCCAAGCTCGATGGCATCAGCGTGCTGGAGAAGTGGCGCAAGGCTGGGCGTGCCATGCCGGTGCTCATTCTCACCGCGCGCGATCGCTGGAGCGACAAGGTGGCCGGCATCGATGCGGGGGCCGACGATTATCTGGCCAAGCCTTTCCACACCGAGGAACTGCTGGCGCGGCTGCGCGCGCTCATGCGCCGGGCGGCGGGGCTGGCCAGTTCCGCCATCGAGATCGGGCCGCTGCAGATCGACACCCGTACCAGCCGCGTCACGGTCGCCGGTCATCCGGTCAAGCTGACCTCGCTGGAATACCGGCTGCTGGCCTATCTCGCCCATCACAAGGGCCGGGTGGTCAGCCGCACCGAGCTGGTGGAGCATCTCTACGACCAGGATTTCGATCGCGACTCCAACACCATCGAGGTCTTCGTCGGCCGCTTGCGCAAGAAGCTGGAAGCCAACCTGATCCAGACCGTGCGCGGCCTCGGCTACACGCTCGACGTTCCCCCGCCGGAGAGCGAGGCGTGAGGGACGGCATCGCTCACATTTCTCCCTCGCCCCCGCAGGGGGGAGAGGGAAGGATTTTCCATAATCTTCGCGCCTCTGCGTCTCCGCGTGGAGTGTTCTGAACTGATGCGCTGGCGTCCCCGCCTCGATTCCCTTGCTGCGCGGCTGATCGCCGCCGCCGCGGTGTGGACCATGCTGGGGCTGATCGTGGGCGGCTTCGTGCTTTCGGGCATCTTCAGCGCCTCGCTGCAATCCGAATTCGACGGCCGGCTGAAATTCGATCTCGATGGCATGATCGCCGCCGCCGAGCCCGATCCGTCGGGCGGCGTCTCGCTGCAGGGCCGCTTCACCGATCCGCGCTTCGAGCGCATCTATTCGGGCTGGTACTGGCAGATCATTCCCGATGTGCATCCCGCCCGCGGCACCGCCGCCGCCGACGATGTGCAGATTTCCCGCTCGCTGTGGGACAAGACCATCCGCCAGACCGATCGCAGCGTCCGCAGCAGCCTCACCTGGGGCCACGGCACCGGCCCAGAGAACCAGCATGTGCGCTTCGTTTCGCGCCATGTTGCCTTTCCCGTCGCCGCGACCGCTGCGCCGGGCGACAGCCGCGGCTACACCTTCCTGGTTGCCGGCGACATGAGCGAGGTGGACAGCGAGGTGGCGCGCTTCGACCGCATGCTGTCGTGGTCGTTCGCGCTTCTGGCGCTGGGGCTGATCGGCGCCATCTTCCTGCAGGTGCGCATCGGGCTGCAGCCGCTGCGCAAGCTGTCGCTGCGCCTGGCCGATATCCGCGACGGCAAGGCCCGCCGGCTGGCCGGAAAATATCCCGCCGAGATCGCCCCGCTCGCCGCCGAACTCAATTCGCTGATCGGCCACAGCGAGCAGGTGGTGGGCCGCGCCCGCACCCACGTTTCCAATCTTGCCCATGCGCTCAAGACGCCGCTCTCCGTGCTGTCGGGCGAAGCCTCCGCCGCGCCCGGCCCGCTGGGCGAGGCGGTGGAGCGCCAGGTCGAGGCGATGCGCCGCCATGTCGATCATTACCTGACGCGCGCGCGCGCGGCCGGCGCGCTCGATGTCATCGGCACGCGCACGCCGGTGAAGCCGGTGCTGGACGATCTGGCCCGCGTGCTTCGCCGCATCCACGCGGAGAAGGACGTCATCATCAATATCGATTGTCCGCTCGCCCTCGTCTTCCGCGGCGAGAAGCAGGATCTCGACGAGCTGGCAGGAAATCTGATGGACAACGCCTGCAAATGGGCGCGCACGCGCATCGCCGTTGTGGCGCGCGCCGAAGAAGCCGGGCGGCTGCTGCTGACGGTGGGCGACGATGGGCCGGGCCTCACGGCAGAGGAACGCGCCAGGGTTGGCGCGCGCGGCGAGCGGCTGGACGAAAGCGTGCCGGGCTCCGGCCTCGGCCTGGCCATCGTGCGCGACATCGCCAAGCTCTATGGCGGCAGTCTCGATCTCGGCGCCAGCGCGCTGGGCGGGCTCGAAGCGCGTCTCACCCTGCCGGCGATCGGGTAATTCGTCCGCGCGGCAGACGCGATCGCCTTCGGAAACCCGAACGCCGGAATGGACGATCTGGCACAGCTTTGTCACACAGGACCGGGACGTTGTGCGGCATACACCCCGTTGTCGCCCAGAACGTCATCCTCGGATGGCGGCGCAGCCCGGAGCATGCGGCGCAAGAGAGCGAAGGCTCTCGTTGCGTCTGACACTCCAACCGCAACGCTGCAGGCGGACGCAGCCAACGCCTGCCAAGATGTGACGATTCCCGCAGGTGCGGGCGTCCGGGTTGACAACAGGCATGAGGCTCATCAAGTATTTTCAGGACGACACCAGCGCATTGCGCCTGTCATGGCAGTTGCGCTGCCGGCGCGCACGGATGATCGAAGCGATGATCCGGCGCGCCTACCAGGAGAACGGCCGCTGCCGGATACTGGATGTGGGCGGCGAGATCGGCTATTGGAAAGTCATCGATCGCGCGTCGTTGGAGAGTTGCGGCGTCCGCATCGTTTGCCTGAACCCGAAGCTGCTGGAAAGCGAAGACGCGCTGATCGATACGGTCGTGGGCGACGGCTGCAATCTGCCGTTCGACGACCAGTCCTTCGACATCGTGCATTCCAATTCCGTCATCGAACATGTGGGCGACTGGCGGCAGGTCCGTTCGTTTGCGCGCGAGACGCGCCGCGTCGGCCGGCGCTATTACGTGCAGACGCCGAATTTCTGGTTTCCGGTGGAGCCGCATTATTCGGCGCTGTTCGTCCACTGGTTTCCCGAACCCGTCCGGGCGCGGCTGCTGATGTCGGCGAAGCGCGGCTTCTTTCCAAAGGCCGAAAATGTCTCGCGCGCCGTCGAAACGGTACAGAGCGCCAGGCTGCTCGACCGCAAGATGTTCGGCTACCTGTTTCCGGACGCGGTCCTGCACGATGAAAAACTGCTGGGCATGACCAAATCGCTGATCGCGATCCGGATGTGACCGTTCAGCGCCGGCGGCAGGTGCGCGGCGTGGCGCACCCGGCCGGCGATGATGCCGGGCTGTGCATTGCCTAGGCCGCGGTTGCGTCTTACTCTCATCTCCGCGTCCGCCTGACGAGGGAGATGGCCCGATGTTCTTGCGCAATTGCTGGTATGCCGGTGCGTGGTCACACGAAGTTGAAGGCGAAGCGCTGCTCGCCCGCAAGATCCTGGGCGAGCGGATCGTCTTCTATCGCAAGCAAAGCGGCGGGGTGGCGGCGCTCACCGACCGCTGCAGCCACCGCTTCGCCCCGCTGTCGCTGGGCCGGCGCGAAGGCGATTGCCTGCGCTGCATGTATCACGGGCTGATGTTCGATGCCGGCGGCGTCTGCGTGGAAGAGCCGGGCCGCAAGGTGCCCAGCCCCCGGACCGACATCCGCGCCTATCCTGTGGTGGAGCGCTGGAAGCTGGTGTGGATCTGGATGGGCGATCCGGCGCGCGCCGATCCGGCCCTGATTCCGCCGTGTCCCTATATCGACAGCCCCGAATGGGCGTGCATTCCGGCCTATATGCACTTCAAGGCCGATTACCGGCTGGTCATGGACAATCTGCTGGATTTCTCGCATCTGAGCTTCGTGCACGCCAACACGCTGGGCGGCTCGAACACGATTGCCGAGATCCGGCCCAAGATCGACCAGCTCGAAGGCGGTGTGCGGATCACGCGCTGGTATCTGGGCGAGCCGGAACTGGCGCCCTATCTGAAGGGCATCGAGCGGTTCCGGGGGCCGGTCGATCGCTGGAACATCTATGAAGTCGCGCTCGCCGGCTGCGTGTTCGAGATGGACAGCGGCAGCGCGCCGGCCGGAACCGGGGCGCCGGACGGCAGGCTGGCGCCGGAGGCCATGCACTTCCACTCCATCCAGATCGTCACGCCGGAGGACGAGCGCAATTCGCATTACTTCTGGATGTATGCGCACAATTTCGATCTACAGAACGCGGCGCTGACGAAGATGCTGTCGGACCGCGTGGAGGGAGGCTTCGTCGAAGACCGCACCATGATCGAGGCGCAGCAGCAGGTGATCGCCGAAACCGGCGACAGCGGCATGGCCTACATCCATTTCGACAATGCGATGTCGCTCTATCGGCGGATGCTGTCCAAGGCCATCGCGCAGGAGCAGGAACAGGCCGCGGCCGGCTGAGGCCGCTTGCGTAGCGCCCGTCCGGGCAGGACACTCCGCGCGAGATTCGAACTGTCGAAGAAGGGGGCAGCATGACCGATTCAAGACTTCCCCGCCGCCGCATCGTCGCGGGGCTGGGCCTGGGCGCGGCAACGCTTACGGCAATGGGCGCCACGGCCGCGGCGAGCGCCGAGGCGCCCGCGCGCTGGCAGCCGACCTTCGAGCCCGCAGATTCCTGGCTGGAACGGCCGAGCCGCCACCGCATGGTGTTCGACGCCACCTCGCCGGGCGGCGCGGGTGAGGCGCTGGTGTTCGCCGACAATTTCTTCGTCGCCAACCAGAGCGATTACAAGATCGGCGCCGCCGAGCTGTCTGTCGTCATCATCCTTCGCCACATGGCCACGCCCTTCGCCTACAACGATGCGGTGTGGGCGAAATACGGCGCCGTGCTGTCGGAGATCATGAAGTTCCCCGATCCCGAAACCCGCAAAGCCCCCGCGGTCAATCTCTACAACGCCAAGGGCCGCGACAAGCTGGCCAACCGCGGCATCACGCTGGAGGCGCTGATCGCGCAAGGTACGCAGTTCGCGGTCTGCGGCATGGCGACGGCGGGCCTCTCCGGTGCCATCGCCAAGAAACTGAAGCTGGACAAGGACGCGGTGCACAAGGAGATTCTCGCCAACCTCATCGGCAATGCGCATCTGGCGGCGGCGGGCATCGTCGCGGTGGGCCGCGCGCAGGAACACGGCTACGCGCTGGCCTATGTGGGGTGAGACTTGACACGCTTCGCACACGCTTGCTGTCATCCCCCGCGAATGCGGGGGATCCAGGTGACGCATTCTCCGTCGGCAACCGTTTCACCTGGGTGGCCCGCAGTCGCGGGCCATGACAGCGACGTCCGGCGCTCACCCCCCGCTCAGCGCCTGCACGATCTGCACGCTGTCGCCGGGGCCGAGCGGGTGGGCCAGGTCGAAGGTCTGCTCGCCGTTGACGAAGAAGCGCATGTGCCGGCGCATCCGCTCCT
>JAGWZW010000160.1 GCA_018971835.1 Alphaproteobacteria bacterium | reverse complement strand
AACGGTGATCGACGTCAATCGCGATCCCTCCGGCCGCTCGCTCTATCCGGGGCAGGCCACCACCGGGCTCTGTCCCACCGAAACCTTCGACGGCGAGCTGCTTTATGCGAAAGGCGACGAACCGGGCGAGATCGAGATCGGCCTCAGGCGCGAGCGGTATTTCGATCCCTATCATGCCCGCCTCGCCCACGAGCTCGGGCGGCTGCGCGAGTTGCATCCCAGGATCGTGCTGTACGATGCGCATTCCATCCGCTCGGTGATTCCGCGCCTGTTCGATGGCACACTGCCGCAATTCAACATCGGGACCAACAGCGGCGCCTCCTGCGACGAAAAGCTGGCGCGCACCGTCGAACGGATTTGCCAGGCCAGCGGCCACAGCCATGTCACCAATGGCCGCTTCAAGGGCGGCTGGATCACGCGGCATTACGGCGATCCCGAACGCGGCATCCATGCGATCCAGATGGAGCTGGCCTGCCGCGGCTATCTACGCGAACCCGAAGAAGCCGTATCGGAAGAAAACTGGCCCGCGCCCTACGATCCTGATTTCGCCGCGCCGCTGCGCGCGACGCTCAAACAAATCCTCGAAGCCTGCATCCAATTCGCGAGAACCCCATGACCCGTTTCGACAACACCCGCCATATCCAGGCCCCGCACGGCGACAAACTCTCCGCCAAATCGTGGCTCACCGAAGCGCCCATGCGCATGCTGATGAACAATCTGGATGCCCAGGTGGCCGAGCGGCCGGAGGAACTGGTGGTCTATGGCGGCATCGGCCGTGCCGCGCGCGACTGGGAATGCTTCGACAGGATCGTCGCCACGCTGAAGCGCCTCGACGCGGACCAGACCTTACTCGTGCAGTCCGGCAAGCCCGTCGGCGTGTTCAAGACGCATGAAGATGCGCCGCGCGTGCTGATCGCCAATTCCAACCTCGTGCCGCACTGGGCGACCTGGGACAAGTTCCACGAACTCGACCGCAAGGGCCTGATGATGTACGGCCAGATGACGGCCGGTTCCTGGATCTATATCGGCAGCCAGGGCATCGTGCAGGGCACCTATGAGACCTTCGCCGAAATGGGCCGGCGCCACTACGGCGGCGAGCTTGCCGGCAAGTGGATCCTCACGGCGGGCCTGGGTGGCATGGGCGGGGCGCAGCCGCTGGCCGCGACGATGGCCGGCGCCTCGATGCTGGCGGTGGAGTGCCAGCCTTCACGCATCGAGATGCGCCTCAAGACGCGCTATCTCGATGTCGCCGCCAAGACGCTGGATGAAGCACTGGCTATCATCGAGAAATCGGTCGCCGCGAGAAAGCCCGTGTCCGTTGGCCTTTTGGGCAACGCGGCGGAAGTCCTGCCGGAGTTGGTCAAGCGCGGCGTCAAGCCCGATGCCGTCACCGACCAGACCAGCGCGCACGATCCGGTGAACGGCTACCTGCCTGCGGGCTGGACGCTGGATGAGTGGGCAAAAAAGCGCGAAAGCGATCCCAAGGCGGTGGAGCGCGCCGCCCGCGCCTCGATGGCCGTGCATGTGCGCGCCATGCTCGATTTCCATGCGCGCGGCATTCCCACCTTCGACTATGGCAACAACATCCGCCAGATGGCGTTCGAGGAAGGCGTGACCAATGCCTTCGCTTTTCCCGGCTTCGTGCCAGCCTATATCCGCCCGCTGTTCTGCCGCGGCATCGGCCCGTTCCGCTGGGCCGCGCTCTCCGGCGACCCGGAAGACATCGCAAAAACCGACGCCAAGGTGAAGGAACTGATCCCGCACGACAAGCACCTGCACAACTGGCTCGACATGGCGGCCGAACGCATCGCCTTCCAGGGCCTGCCGGCGCGCATCTGCTGGATCGGATTGGGCGATCGCGACCGCGTCGGCCTCGCCTTCAACGAGATGGTGGCGAAGGGCGAATTGAAGGCGCCGGTGGTGATCGGCCGCGATCACCTCGATTCGGGTTCGGTCGCTTCGCCCAATCGCGAGACCGAAGCGATGAAGGACGGCTCGGACGCGGTGTCAGACTGGCCGCTGCTCAATGCACTCTTGAACTGCGCCTCCGGCGCCACCTGGGTTTCGCTGCATCATGGCGGCGGCGTCGGCATGGGCTTCTCGCAGCATGCGGGGATGGTGATCGTGTGCGACGGCAGCGAGGCGGCCAGCCGCCGCATCGCCCGCGTGCTGTGGAACGATCCGGCCACCGGCGTGATGCGCCATGCCGATGCGGGCTACGACGAAGCCATCCAATGCGCCCGCGAACACCATCTCGACCTGCCCGGCATCCTCGGCTGAATTCCGCGACCAAGCCATGACTCACGACATTCTGACCGACATCGAAAAGAAGGTGTTGTGGCTCTCCCAATGGACGATCCACAACGCCAATCACCTGCGCGCCGAAGAAGACGTCATCAAGGTTGGCGGCCATCAGGCCAGCTGCGCCTCCATGAGCGCGATCATGACCGCGCTCTATTTCGGCGTGCTGAAGCCGGAGGATCGCGTAGCGGTGAAGCCCCATGCCGGGCCGCTGTTCCATGCCATCCAGTACCTGCTCGGCAACCAGACGCGCGAAAAACTGGAAGCCTTCCGCGCCTTCGGCGGCGTGCAGAGCTATCCTTCGCGCACCAAGGACAGCGACGACGTGGATATCTCCACCGGCTCGGTCGGCCTCGGCGTGGCGATGACGGCCTTCGCCAGCCTGACGCAGGATTACCTGCTGGCGAAG
>JAGWZW010000085.1 GCA_018971835.1 Alphaproteobacteria bacterium | reverse complement strand
ACGCCGGGCATCACCATCGGCAAGCCGGAAAAGAAGATGGGTCAGCAGGGCGCCCACATCTCCGACGTGATCTTCGAGAATGCGCGCGTGCCGGCGCGCTTGCGCCTCGGCCAGGAGGGCGAGGGCTTCAAGGTGGCGATGCAGGTGCTCGACCGCGGGCGGCTGCACATCTCCTCGGTCTGTGTCGGCGTGGCCGAGCGGCTGATCGACGAGGCCGTGGCCTATGCCCGCGAGCGCGAGCAGTTCGGCCAGCGCATCGGTGATTTCCAGCTCGTGCAGGGCATGCTGGCGGACTGCAAGACCGAGGCCTATGCCGCGCGCTCGATGGTGCTGGACGCCGCGCGCAAGCGCGACGCGGGCGAGGTCGTCACGCTGGAAGCGGCCTGCACGAAATACTTCGCCTCCGAGATGGTGGGACGCGTGGCCGACCGCGCCGTGCAGATTTTCGGCGGCGCCGGCTATGTCGCCGATTACGGTATCGAGCGCTTCTATCGCGACGTGCGCATCTTCCGTATCTACGAAGGCACCAGCCAGATCCAGCAATTGGTGATCGCGCGCCATCTGCTCAAGGGCGATTGATGGCGAAGCTGGAGGCGCTGCTGGCCGAAATCCGCGCCTGCCGGATTTGCGCTGGCCATCTGCCAGATGGCGTGCGGCCGGTGCTGCGCGCCAGCCTGACGGCGAAGATTTGCATAGTCGGCCAGGCGCCCGGCATCCGCGTGCACAACACCGGCATCCCGTTCAACGATCCTTCGGGCGAACGGCTGCGCGACTGGATGGGCGTGGACCGCGAGACGTTCTACGACGAGAGCCGCATCGCCATCCTGCCCATGGGCTTCTGCTTTCCCGGCTACGATGCCAAGGGCGCCGACAAGCCGCCGCGCAAGGAATGCGCACGGCACTGGCGCGCGCAATTGTTCGAGGCGCTCCCCGGTTTCCCGCTGACGCTGGTGATCGGCACCTATGCGCAGCACTGGCACCTCGCGGGCCGCACCAAACAGAATGTGAGCGAAACCGTCCGCGCCTGGCGGGACTATGCACCGCGTATGATTCCCCTGCCGCATCCTTCGTGGCGCAACAATGCCTGGTTGAAGAAGAACCCATGGTTTCAAGACGAACTGCTGCCCTATTTGCGCGGGCGGGTGCGGCGCTTGCTGGCGTCGCGCTAATGCTGGCGGCCTGCGCCCCGGTCGTGGCACCGCGGGGGCTGGCCGAACAGACGCCCGCGCTGGAGACTCGATACTTCGTCACCCGTGACGGCTTGCGCCTGCCGCTGCGCGAATGGGATGCCGAGCGGCCCAAGGCGGTGATCGTGGCGCTGCATGGCATGAGCGATTATTCCGAGGCCTTCGACCTGCCGGGGCCGTATTGGGCGGCGCACGGCATCACCACTTTTGCCTATGACCAGCGCGGTTTCGGTGCCGCGCCCGATCCGGGCCTCTGGGGCGGCAGCCGCGCCATGCGCCGCGACCTGTCCGATTTCGTGGACGCGGTGCAGGTGCGTTATCCCGGCCTGCCGGTCTATGCGCTGGGCGAGAGCATGGGCGGCGCCGTGGTGCTGTCCGCGCTAGCGGGCAAGGATCCGCCGCGCGTGACCGGCGCGATCCTCTGTGCGCCGGCGGTGTGGTCGCGCGCAGACATGCCGGTTTCGTACCGCCTGGCACTGTGGCTCTCCGCGCACGTAACACCGTGGCTGCATGTCTCCGGCGAGGGTCTGCACATCTGGCCGTCTGACAACATCGCCATGCTGCGCAAGCTGTCGCGCGATCCGCTCTATCAGCACAGCGCGCGCGCCGATCAGGTCTATGGGCTCGTCAACCTGATGGATGCTGCCCGCGCCGCGCCGAAGCATCTGGCCGATCCGCCGCCGATCCTGTTTCTCTACGGCGCCCATGACCAGGTGATCCCGGCCAAGCCCTACAAGGAAGTCATTGCGGCGCTGGGAAACAACGCCGAGGTGCATCGTTATCCGAACGGTTATCACATGCTCTTGCGCGACCTGGATGCGAAGACGGTGTGGGGAGACATTGTGGCCTGGATCGACAAGACGGATCGCGCCTTACGTCCGGCGTAAGGCGCGGATCAACTGCCGGCCGATGTCCGACGGCGTTTTCCCGCCGGGCTTGTACCAGAACTTGGTGCCGTTCAGCGCCGCCAGGATGTGCAGGCGCAGAACCTTTGGGTCGATTTCTTCGTCCGGCAGCAGGCCGTCGATCAGTTCGCCGAACATCTGCTCATAGACGTCGCGCTGGGCCGTCAGCTGGGCACGCAAGTCTCCGCCGCTCACCGGGAAGACCGGCGAGATCACGCCCAGCAGGGCGCTCTCGCTGTTCAGCGCTTCGCAATGGGCGGCCGCCGCCTCTTCCAGGCGCTGCCAGGGGTCGGTGATGCCGGCGATGGCCGCGCGGACGGCCTCGGTCATCATGTCCACGGCGGCGGCATGCACCGCCACGTAGAGCGCTTCCTTCGACTCGAAATGGTAGTAGATCGACCCCGCCAGGACGCCGGCATCGGCGGCGACGTCGCGCATGTTGGCGCCGTGGAATCCGCTGGCGCTGAACTGCCGCGCCGCCGCCTCCAGAATATCCTGGCGCTTGTTTTTGCTGCGGGAATCCGCCGCGGAACGCATCACTTCGCTCATCGTCACTCCGGGCCGCTCCGGCGTCATTTCGCCCTTGCCTGGCCAATAAAGCTACCATAATATCAAACAAACGATTGTTCAACAACCGGGGTGGCGATGCCACGGGCCCGGGCACTGATGTTACGGAGCCGACCGTGTCCGAAATTGCCGTTTCGCAGAGGCCCCGCGCCGGAAAAGCCGCCGCAGGCCGCCAGAGCCCGAAGGCCATCCGCTTCGTGACGGCCACCAGCCTGTTCGACGGCCATGATGCCGCGATCAACATCATGCGGCGGCTCTTGCAACAGGCCGGGGCCGAGGTGATTCACCTGGGGCACAACCGCTCGGTGGAGGAGATCGTTACTGCCGCGATCCAGGAGGATGTGCAGGGCATCGCCGTTAGTTCCTATCAGGGCGGCCACATCGAGTTCTTCAAATACATGATCGACCTGCTGCGCGAACGCGGCGCCGGGCACATCAAGGTGTTTGGCGGCGGCGGCGGCGTGATCGTGGCCCCGGAGATTCGCGAACTCGAAGCCTACGGCGTGGCGCGCATCTATTCGCCGGAGGATGGTCACAATCTCGGCCTCGAAGGCATGATCGCCGACATGATCGCGCGCGCCGATTTGGAGATCGCGGCCGAATTGCCGAAGAGCCTCGATGACCTGGCGGCGCCGGACCGGCGCATCCTGGCCCGCCTCATCAGCGGGCTGGAGAACGGAACCCTCAGCGCCGAACTGACGACGGCGATCGCCAAGCGGGTCGTCGGGCACCGCGTGCCGGTGCTCGGCATTACCGGCACCGGCGGAGCCGGCAAATCCTCGCTGACCGACGAACTGATCCGTCGCTTTCGCCTCGACGTGCCGGAGTTCGCCATCGCGGTGATCGCCGTCGATCCTTCGCGGCGCAAGACCGGCGGTGCGCTGCTGGGCGACCGCATCCGCATGAACGCCGTGAACGGCCCGATCTTTATGCGCTCGCTGGCCACGCGCGATTCGGTGCGCGAGGTGCCCGACGAGGTGCCCGCGATCATCGAGTTGTGCCGCGCCGCGGGTTTCGATCTGGTGATGCTGGAAACGCCCGGCATCGGTCAGGGTGATGCGGCGGTCTGCGAAATTGCCGATCTTTCGCTCTATGTGATGACGCCCGAGTTCGGCGCCGCCAGCCAACTCGAAAAGATCGAGATGCTGGATCATGCCGATCTGGTGGCCATCAACAAGTTCGATCGCCGCGGCGGCCATGACGCGCTGCGCGACGTGCGTAAACAGATGCAGAGGAACCGCAAGGCCTTTTCCGAGGCGCCGGACACCATGCCGGTTTATGGCACTATCGCCTCGCGCTTCAACGACGACGGCGTGACCGCGCTGTATCTCGGCCTGCTGGAGGCGCTTGGGGCGAAGGGCTTTGCGGTTCCGCAAAGCGCAATGCCCAGGCCCGCCGGGCGCGAATCTACCGCCGGCACCGCCATCGTTCCGGCCGCGCGCGTGCGCTATCTGGCCGAGATTTCCGAGACGGTGCGGGGCTATCATCGGGCCGTGGGCGAGCAGGCACGCCTGGCGCGCGAGGCCCAGCAGCTTCGCGAATCCGCGCGCATGCTGTCCGAGTCCGGCAAGGACGCTAACTCTCTTATCGAACTCGCTTCCGATCGCGAAGCCAAGCTCGATCCCCACGCGCACAAGCTGATCGCCGATTGGCCCGCGGTGAAGGAAAGCTATGCCGGCGACGCGTATGTGGTGAAAATCCGCGACAAGGAGCTGCGTACCAAGATCGTCTCCACCACGCTTTCGGGCACACGCATTCCCAAGGTCGTCCTGCCGCGCTACCAGGACCACGGCGAACTGCTCAAATGGCTGATGAAGGAGAACCTGCCCGGCAGCTTCCCCTATACCGCCGGCGTCTTCGCTTTCAAGCGCGAGAACGAAGACCCGACCCGCATGTTCGCCGGCGAAGGCGATGCCTTCCGTACCAATGCGCGCTTCAAGCTGTTGTCCAAGCACGCCGAGGCCAAGCGGCTTTCCACCGCCTTCGATTCGGTGACGCTCTATGGCTGCGATCCCGACGAGCGGCCGGACATCTACGGCAAGATCGGCAATTCCGGCGTCTCCATCGCCACGCTGGACGACATGAAGGTACTCTATTCCGGCTTCGATCTCTGCGCGCCGTCGACCTCGGTTTCCATGACCATCAACGGCCCGGCGCCGGTGATCCTGGCGATGTTCTTCAACACGGCCATCGACCAGCAGATCGACAAGTTCAGGTGCGAGAACCACCGTGAGCCCAGCGACGACGAGGTGGAGAAAATCCGCGAATGGACGCTGGAGACGGTGCGCGGCACGGTGCAGGCCGATATCCTGAAAGAGGACCAGGGCCAGAACACCTGCATCTTCTCCACCGATTTTGCGCTCAAGCTGATGGGTGATGTGCAGGAATATTTCGTGCACAACCAGGTGCGGAATTTCTACTCGGTGTCGATCTCCGGCTATCATATCGCCGAGGCCGGGGCCAATCCGATTTCCCAGCTCGCCTTCACGCTGGCCAACGGCTTTACTTATGTGGAATCCTATCTGGCGCGCGGCATGCACATCGACGATTTCGCGCCCAATCTCTCCTTCTTCTTCTCCAATGGCATGGACCCGGAATATGCCGTGATCGGCCGGGTGGCGCGGCGCATCTGGGCCGCGGCCATGCGCTACAAGTACAAAGGCAACGAGCGCTCGCAGAAGCTGAAATACCACATCCAGACCTCCGGCCGCTCGCTCCACGCCCAGGAGATCGATTTCAACGACATCCGCACCACGCTGCAGGCGCTGATCGCGATCTACGACAATTGCAACAGCCTGCATACCAACGCGCATGACGAAGCCTATACCACGCCCACTGCGGAATCGGTGCGCCGGGCGATGGCGATCCAGCTCATCATCAACCGCGAATGGGGTCTGGCCAGGAACGAGAACCCCAACCAGGGCGCCTTCATCATCGATGAGCTGACCGATCTGGTCGAGGAAGCGGTACTGACGGAGTTCGATCGCATCGCCGAGCGCGGCGGCGTGCTGGGCGCGATGGAAACCGGCTACCAGCGCGGCAAGATTCAGGACGAATCGCTCTATTACGAGCACAAGAAGCACGACGGCTCCTATCCCATCGTCGGCGTCAACACCTTTCTCAACCCCGAAGGCGCGGACGAGCACGAGATCGTGCTGCAGCGCTCCTCGGACGAGGAAAAGCAAAGCCAGCTTCGCCGCCTGCGCGAATTTCACGCGCGCAACACCGAGGCTGCGCCCGCGGCGCTGGCGCGCCTGAGGGCCGCCGCCATCGCCAACGAAAACCTCTTTGCCGTCTTGATGGACACGGTGCGCAGCTGCTCGCTGGGCCAGATCACCGAGGCGCTCTATCAGGTCGGTGGCCAGTACCGCAGAAACATGTGAAACATCATCAGGGATACAACCATGAGCGATTATCGCCCCCCGCTTCAGGATATGGAATTTGTGCTCGGCGAGTTGGCCGGTCTGCCGGATCTCGCGGCGCTGCCAGGTTATGAAGAGGTCACGGCGGAGCTTGCCGCCAGCGTGCTGGAAGAAGCCGGCAAGATCGCCGCCGAAGTGGTGGCGCCGCTCAATCGCAACGGCGATCTCGTAGGCGCGCGGCTGGAGAATGGCGAGGTGGTCACCGCGCCCGGCTGGGATGGCGCCTATCGCGCGCTCAGGGATGGCGGCTGGATCGGCGTGTCGAGCGATCCGGCCTATGGCGGCATGGGCCTGCCGGGCGCCGTCGGCGCGGCAGTGCAGGAGATGTGGCACGCCGCGAACATGGCCTTTGCACTTTGTCCGATGCTGTCGCAGTCGGCCGTGAAGGCGCTGTCGGCCTGCGGTTCGCAGGCGCAGAAGCAGAAATATCTTTCCCGGCTGGTGAGCGGCGAATGGGCCGGCACCATGAACCTCACCGAGGTGGTGGCCGGTTCCGATCTGGGCGCCATCCGCACCAAGGCGGTGAGGAGCGGCGATCACTACCTGATTTCCGGCCAGAAGATTTTCATCACCTATGGCGATCACCGGCTCACCGACAACATCATTCATATGGTACTGGCCCGTACGCCCGAGGCACCGGCAGGTGTGAAGGGCATCTCGCTCTTCATCGTGCCGAAATTCCTGGTGAACGAGGATGGCAGCCTGGGTGCGCGCAACGACCTGAAGGCGCTGTCGCTGGAGCACAAGCTGGGCATCCATGCCAGCCCCACCGCGGTGATGTCCTACGGGGATAACGGTGGTGCCATCGGTTACCTGGTGGGCGAGGAGAATCGCGGCCTCGAATACATGTTCGTGATGATGAACAGTGCGCGGCTCAATGTCGGCCTTGAGGGCCTCGGCATCGCCGACCGCGCCTATCAGAAGGCGCTGGCCTACGCGCGCGAGCGCGTGCAGGGCAAGCCGCCGGGCGGCACCAGTTCCTCCACCATCGTCGATCATCCCGATGTGCGCCGCATGCTGATGACCATGAAGGCGCGGATCGAGGCCATGCGCGCGCTCGCCTATGTCGCGGCGGCGGCGCTCGACCGCGCCGCGCACGATCCCGATGCGGCCACGCGCGACCAGGCGCTGCGCTATGCCGAACTGCTCAACCCGATCGTCAAGGGCTGTTGCACGGAAGCCGGCGTCGAGGTGGCATCGGAAGGCGTGCAGATTCACGGCGGCATGGGCTTCATCGAGGAAACCGGCGCCGCCCAGTACTATCGCGACGCCCGCATCACCACCATCTACGAAGGCACCACGGCCATCCAGGCCAACGATCTGGTCGGCCGCAAGCTGCTGCGCGACAAGGGCGAAACGGCGCGTGCGGCGCTGGCCGAAGCGGCGCGCACGGTCGAGACGCTGGCGGCAGGCGGCGACGAAACGCTCAAAGCCATTGCCGCATCGCTCGGCAAGGGCGTGATGGCTGCGCATGACGCCGTGGACTGGCTGTTTGCCGCCGCGGCCGAAGATGCGCGCCTGCCGGGTGCGGCCTCGGTGCCGCTGCTGCGCCTGTTCGGCGTGGTGCTGGGCGGCCACCAGATGGCGCGCGCGGCGCTGGCGGCGCGGCGGCACCTCGATGCCGGCGAAGGCGATGCGCGCTTCTACGACGCCAAGATCAAGACCGCGCATTTCTATGCCGACAGCATCCTGCCGCAGTCGGCAGGTCTTCTCGCCGCCGTCACCAGCGGCGCGCGAACGGTGATGAGTCTCGATCACGATCAGCTCTAGGACGGCGGTTTGATCCCCGGCAGCGGGTTTCTTCAGCGCCGCCTCGAAGAGGCGGTGCGCGCCATGCTGGAGCCCGATCCGGGGCAGCGCGTCGATTTTTCCACGCCGCAGGGCGAGCCGGCGCTGGCTTCGCCGGACTCGGTATCCTGGCAGGTGTTCAAGAACCCGCTGGCGCTGTTCATCGGCGGCATCGGCGCGGTGTTGCTGGAACTGGCCGAGCCGCGCGTGCGCACCGGCGTCTGGGAACACACCAATTTCCGTGCCGATCCGCTCACCCGCCTGCGCCGAACGGCGCTGGCGGCCATGCTCACGGTCTATGGTCCGCGCAGCAAGGCCGAGGCGATGATCGCTGCGGTCGGCCGCGCCCATGCCCGCGTGACCGGCACGACGCCGGCAGGCGTGCCCTACCACGCCGATGATGCGGAGTTGCTCAACTGGGTGCAGGCGACGGCGGCCTTCGGGTTCCTCGAAGCCTATTGTCAGTTTGTGCGGCCGCTCGATCAGGCGGACAAGGATCGCTACTACGCGGAAGGCCAAAGGGCGGCGGCGCTTTACGGCGCCAGCGGCGCGCCCGGCTCGGAGCCTGCGCTGCAGGCCCTGTTCGCCGCCATGCGTTCCAAACTGGAACGCTCGGAGATCGTCTCCGAATTCCTCGAGATCATGCAGCGCGCGCCGATCCTGCCGGCGCCGCTGGCGCCCGCGCAACGGGCGCTGGTGCGGGCCGGTGTGTCCCTCGTGCCAGGCTGGGCGCGGGCCGTTCTGGGGCTTGGTTCCGCTTGGGATATGGCGCCGTGGGAAACGCGCCTGATCCGCATGAGCGCCACGCTGACCGAGCGCGTCGCGCTGCCCGGCAGCCCGGCCGTGGCCGCCTGCCGGCGGCTGGGTTTGCCCGCCAATTATCTTTATGACGCGCGCCGCAATCGCTGATCCATCTTGTTCCAGCGTGGATCTGGCCGGCATTGGGTGTGGCGCCCGCGCGGCCAAAATGCCGCAACCGATCCTTTCGATACCAATAAAATGGCTGTTTGCCCGCTTTTTCGGAGCGGCCGGCCTTGCGCCAAGAGTCGGTCGCAGCATTTGGGCAAATTGGTCATACAGGCAGTAAGGATTCTTTGCGGATTGGAATGTTAACACGCGCAACGAACCGAATATGGGGTGGCAGACATGATCCATCGCTCAACCGAAGCCGTCAGGCAAAGCGAGCACCGGTTGGCGCGCAAATTGGGGATCGCGCAGATTTCCATGATCGCAGTCGCCGTGCTCGGCCTGCTCGCCCTGGCTGTAATATATCGCATAGAGAATTCCTGGATCTCGGATCAGGAGGACCAGTCTGCGGCGCAACTCGCCCTGGCTGACCAGCTTGAAAAGGCCGAGCTGTCGATCCGCTACGATATCGTCCAGGTCCAGGAGGTTCTGACCGACGTTTCGGCAACGCGCCAACTCGGTGGCGCCGGCTCGGACGACTGGGCCGCGGCCGGGAAATTCGCGGGCCGCTTCCACAGAGATATCGCGTCCGCCCGCGGCATCGCCCGGACGCTGCATAACGACGAATTGCTGCGCACCATCGACACCGCTTCGGGATTCTTCAGCGCCTTCTACAAGGTCGGCTTCGAAATGGCGCACAGTTATGTGGATGGCGGGCCAGAAGCCGGCAACAAGATCATGCCGGTTTTCGATCAGGCTGCGGGCCAGTTGAATGCCGCCATCGGTACAGTTCAAAAGCATGTCGCAGCCATCCGCACGCAAGATAATATCAGGCAAGCTGCGGTGGAACGCACCAAGGCCTCGGTCGCGCAATTTACGCTGGGCCTCAGCATCGTTGGTGCCCTGTTGCTCATGGCGGCCGGCGCGCTGCTCCTGCGTTTCGTCAATCGCCGCCTGATGACACCGCTGGGCAAGACCACCAGGGCGCTCAGCGAGCTGGCGGGCGGCAATCTGGAAGCCTCCGTTGACGGCGCCGGTCGCCAGGATGAAGTGGGCATGCTGGTGCGTGCTCTCAACACCTTCCGGCAATCGGCCATCGACGAACGCCGGCGCGCAGAGGAGACTTTGGCCGCCGAACGGCGCATGGCGGAAGAAACCAATACGATCGTGACCGCGGTTGCCGAGGGGCTGGAGGCGTTGGCCAAGGGCCGGCTCGCCCATCGCCTCACCATCGAGATGAATGGCGCCTTCGCCAAGCTGAAGGCGGATTTCAACGCGGCAGTCGAGCACCTGCAGGACGCCATGCGCACGGTTTCGTCCACGACGCGCAGCATCAATTCGGGCGCGGGCGAGATCATGCAGGCCACCGACGATCTTTCCAAGCGCACGGAGCACCAGGCCGCCAGCCTCGAGGAAACCGCCGCGGCGCTGGAGGAGATCACAGCCACGGTCAAGAAGACCGCCGAAAACGCCAGGGAAGTCAGCACCATCGTCGCCAGCGCCAAGGGCGCGGCCGAAAAGGGCGGCGCCGTGGTGGAACGCGCGATGTCCGCCGTGAGCCAGATCGAGCAGTCTTCCAAGAAGATTACCGACATCATCGGCGTAATCGACGAGATCGCTTTCCAGACCAATCTTCTGGCCCTGAATGCGGGCGTGGAAGCGGCGCGCGCGGGCGACGCGGGCAAGGGCTTCGCAGTCGTGGCCAGCGAGGTGCGCGCGCTGGCGCAGCGCTCCGGCGAGGCTGCCAAGGAGATCAAGACGCTGATCAAGGCTTCGAGCGATCAGGTGGGCGCGGGCGTCCGGCTGGTGGGCGAATCCGGTCAGGCGCTCAAGCAATTGGCCGAACAGGTGATCGGCATCAATGTGCTGGTCGGCGAAATGGCCGACGCCGCGCAGCAGCAGTCGACCGGAATCGAAGAGGTCAACACCGCCGTCAGCCAGATGGATCAGGTGACCCAGCAGAACGCGGCTATGGTCGAGCAATCGACCGCCGCTTCGCGCAACCTCTCGCAGGAGACTGGTGAACTGGCCAGGCTGATGGCGTTCTTCGACGTGGGCGACGCGGCCGCGCCGGACAAACCGGCAATCGTCGCGCAGAACGTCCGGCCGGCACCGCCGCGCCGCGCCGTGGCGGCGGGCCGCCGTCATCTTTCCGCCGTACCCAAGCCTGAAGCCGACACCGCCGCAGACGACTGGCAGGAGTTCTGAGTGTTCCTCCGTGGAAGGCAGGCCACCCGCTCCTGGGAACGGGTGGCCTTTTTTCCATGAACCTCAGGCGGTCACATCGACCTGTCCGCCGACACCAGGCGCCGTGGCCGATTTGATGGCTGCGGCGCTGTCGTCGCCGTCGCCATCGTGATCCGGCCCCGGGCCTTCAACGGCTTCCGGTGTCTTCGCCGCGGCGGCGGCCTGGGGCATGGAGCCCACGCTTGCGATGTGCATCCTCGTCTCCATTCTGGTTGGGGATACGCGCATCATGGTGGCGGCGAGAGGTAAACGAACCCGGCTTTCCAACTATACCATTCGGCAATGCCCGGGTTAGCCGCCGGCAATTGCGGGGGCGCCGCCACCCTGTTCCTGTGGCTGCGGCACCTCGGGCAGGTGCGATTGGGCATGAGCGGCCGCGCCATTGCCGAGCGGCGGCAGGCGTTCGCCGCGCAGGACCGCATCGACTTCGTCGCCGGAGAGTGTCTCGCGTTCGAGCAGGGCATCGGCCAGGGTGCGCAACTCTCCGGCATGATCGCTCAAGATCGTGCGGGCGCGGGCTTCGGCTTCTTCGATGAGACGGCGGATTTCTTCGTCGATCAGCTTCGCGGTTTCCTCGGAGACGGGCCTGCGTTGCGCAAAGGCCGGGCCGAAGGCGCTGGCCTGCTCGTCCTCCGAATAATGCAGCGGTCCCAGTTTCTCGCTGAAGCCGAACTCGGTGACCATGCGGCGCGCCAGCTCCGTGGCCTGGCGCAGATCGTCGCTGGCGCCGGTGGTGACATCCGGCTTGCCGAAGGTCAATTCCTCCGCCATGCGCCCGCCAAACATGATGGCGAGCCTGGTTTCCAGTTCGGTGCGCGAAAAGCCGTAGCGGTCGCGCTCGGGCAAGGCGAGGGTGGCGCCCAGCGCGCGGCCGCGCGGGATGATCGTGACCTTGTGCAGCGGATCGTGCGCCGGCGAATGCAGCGTGACTAGGGCATGTCCCGCTTCATGACAGGCGGTGGTGCGCCGCTCCTTGTCGGTCATGACGACGGAACGCTCGGCGCCCATCATCACCTTGTCCTTGGCGTCCTCGAATTCGGTCATGGTGACGGCGCGCCGTTCGCGCCGCGCGGCCAGCAGCGCCGCCTCGTTGACCAAGTTCGCGAGATCGGCGCCGGAGAAGCCCGGCGTGCCCCGCGCGATCACCTTGGAATCCACGTCCGCAGCCAACGGCACATTGCGCATATGGACCTTGAGGATCTTCTCGCGCCCGACGATGTCGGGATTGGAGAGCACGATCTGCCGGTCGAAGCGGCCGGGCCGCAACAGCGCGGGATCGAGTACGTCCGGCCGGTTGGTGGCGGCCAGCAGGATCACGCCTTCCTTGGTATCGAAGCCGTCCATCTCCACCAGCAGCTGGTTCAGCGTCTGCTCGCGCTCGTCATTGGTGCCGGAAAAGCCCATGCCACGGCGGCGGCCCACCGCGTCGATCTCGTCGATGAAGACGATGCAGGGCGCGTTCTGCTTGGCCTGCTCGAACATGTCGCGCACGCGGGAGGCGCCCACGCCCACGAACATCTCGACGAAATCGGAGCCGGAGATGGTGAAGAAGGGCACATTGGCCTCGCCGGCGATGGCACGGGCCAAGAGCGTCTTGCCGGTGCCGGGCGGGCCGACCAGCAGGCAGCCCTTGGGAATCTTGCCGCCCAGGCGCTGGAACTTCTCCGGGTTCTTGAGGAACTCGACGATTTCTTCCAGTTCGTGTTCCGCCTCGTCGATGCCCGCCACGTCCGCGAAGGTGACGCGGTGGCGTGGATCTGGCGTGAGCATGCGCGCGCGGGACTTGCCGAAGCCCATGCCGGTGCGCCCGCCGCCCGCGGGGCTCTGGCGCATGAAGAAGAACCAGGCGCCGAGGATCAGCAGGAAGGGCAGCCAGCCCAGAACCTGCATCAGCAACGAGCCGCCTTCCGGCGCCACCACGTCCACATGGGTGTGATGGGTAACCAGCCGGCCGGGCAGGGCCGGATCGTCGGGGACAGTGGTGACATATTTCTTCTTGTCCGCCAGATCGCCGCGCACGGTATGCCCGTCGATCGTGGCGGTCTTGACCTGGTCCTTGTCGATCGCGGCGACGAAATCCGAATAGGCCAGCTTGACGACCGTGTCCGGCTGAACCTCGGTGCCGAAATAAGCCACCAGCATCAACGCCGCCAATCCGAACAGCAGGGATATCAGGAGCGGTTTTGTGAGGCTGTCCACCCGCTTGGCCCTTTTCCGGTCAACTCGTTCTTATTCTACAGTATGCAAGGCCCGGTTGTGATCCAGATCAAGCCTGTCAGGCAAAAAGCTCCGGCCGCCTGAGGCGCAGCGTCTGCACCACGGCCAGGGTCTTGAGGTCGGCAATGCCCCCGGCATCGGCCATCCGCGCCAGTTCGGCCAGCGGCAACTCCACCACCACGATATTCTCATGCTCGTGGGCGAGGCCGCCGCCGTCGCCCACGCGGTCCGCCTCGCCATAGGGCGCAAGGAAAAGGTCGATGTGTTCGGTCGAGATGCCCGGGACCGACCATACCGTAGCCACCGGCTCCAGCGTGTCGAGCTTAAGGCCGGCTTCCTCCATCGCCTCGCGCCGCGCGCAGGCCGCGCCGTCTGCCTCCTCGATCAGCCCGGCGATGGCTTCGAGCAGGTCCGGCTCGCCGGTCTTCAGGAACACCGGCGTACGGAACTGACGCACCAGCAGCGTCATGCGCCGCTTAGGATCGTAGGGCAGCACGCAGGCGGCGCGGCCGTGATCCTCGACGATGCGCATGATGCGCTGGCCGTCCTTGAGGCGGATGGTGGCGATGGCGAAGCTGTTCCAGCCCTTGTAGAGCGTATCGAGCTTTTCGATTTCGATGGTCATGCAGTCCCGCCGCAAAAGGAAACAGGCGCCCCGCCATGATGGCGAAGCGCCTGCCGAATGCAAGCAAGGCTGTGCGTCAGGCCGTCTGGTAGCCGACCACCGCCTTGGTTTCGAGGAATTCCTCGATGCCGAACTCGCCGCCCCATTCGCGGCCGTTGCCCGATTGCTTGTAGCCGCCGAACGGCACGGTGAAATCGACCGGCGCGCCGTTCAGGTGGACATTGCCGGTGCGCAAGCGCGCCGCCACCGCGCGCGCATGGTCGATCGAGCCGGACTGCACATAGCCCGACAGGCCGTAGAGCGAATCGTTGGCCATCGCGATGGCCTGCTCTTCGCTGTCGTAAGGGATCATGGCGAGCACCGGCCCGAAGATTTCCTCGCGCGCGATGGTGCTGTGGTTGTCGACATCCGCGAACAGCGTGGGCCGCACATAATAGCCGCGGT
>JAGWZW010000084.1 GCA_018971835.1 Alphaproteobacteria bacterium | reverse complement strand
GTGGGCGCGGCCATCGGGCTTCTGACCACGCGCGAGGTGGTGGTGGTGCTGTTTCCGCATCTGGCGCAGGGCTGGTTCTGATGCCGGCGCTCTTCTTCTCGCCGGAAGCCTGGGCGAGCCTGGCCACGCTGTGCGTGCTGGAGATCGTGCTCGGCATCGACAACATCATTTTCGTCTCCATCGCGGCCAACAAGCTGGAGGCGGCGCGGCGGCCGGCGGCGCGGCGCATCGGCCTGACGCTGGCGCTGGCGATCCGCATCGCGCTGCTGTCGGCCATCGCCTGGATCATCCACCTGTCGCAGCCGGTGGTGAGCCTGTGGGGCGTGGCGCTGTCGTGGCGCGACCTGGTGTTCGGCGCCGGCGGCCTGTTCCTGCTGACCAAGAGCACGCGCGAGATTCACGGCCTCGTCGAAGGTGAGGAAGAGGCAAAGCGCGGCACCGGCGCCAGCATGATCGTGGTGATCCTGCAGATCGCGCTGTTCGACATCGTGTTCTCGCTCGATTCGGTGGTGACGGCGGTGGGCATGGTGGAAGACCTCGCGGTGATGATCGCCGCGGTGGTGATCGCCATGCTGGTGATGCTGGCGGCAGCCGATCCGGTGGCGGGCTTCGTCGAACGCCATCCCACGGTGAAGATGCTGGCGCTGTCGTTCCTGCTGCTGATCGGCACCGCGCTGGTGGCCGACGCGGCGCATTTCCACATCCCGCGCGGCTATCTCTATTTCGCGGTGGCGTTCTCCGGGCTGGTGGAGGCGCTCAACCAGGCCGCGGCCAAGAAGCGGGCGAAGGGATAGCCGTTCCGTTGGTTATTCGGATCGTACCCGCCTTGAACCCTAGCCCCTGAGCGTCGTCTGCTCGATGGCATCGCTGTGCGCCGGCAGGCGGATCAGCAGTCCGTCATGGCCGATCTCCACGCCCTTCGGCCGCACCGCCGCCACGCCTTCGAGGAATAGCCGCCGCGCGATCCAGTCGGGCAGCGGCGGCAGCAGGTGCGTGAACACCAGCAGTTTGGCGCCCGCCTCGTTGGCGATGCGCGCCGCGCCCACGGGACTCGAATGGTAGCCGGGGATGTCGTGCATGATCTTGGCCGCGCGGTCCTTGCCAGCCGTCTTCAACGCCGCGCCGAGTGCCGCCACCATCTGCGGCTGCAGGCCCTCGTGCACCAGTACGTCCGCCCCCTTGGCGGCGCGGGCAAGGTCTTCGTCCGGCGTGGTGTCGCCGCTGATGACGACGCTGCGGCCCTTGTAATCGAAGCGGTAGCCATAGGCCGGCGTGGCCGGAGCGTGATGCACGCGGATGGCGGTGATCTTGAGGCCGTTCTGATCCAGCACCACCGCGGTGGTCGCGCCGGCGGGGATCGGCACGGCGTGGGCGTCCATCGGCGCAGCGGCGGGCGGCAGGAAGGCGGCGCCGTGATGTTCGGTCCGGTATTGGGTGTCGAGGGCATAGGCCTGTTCGAAGCCCGCCACCACCTGGCCGATGCCCGGCGGTCCGTACACGGACAGATGCGTGCGCCGGCCCGCCACCCAGGTCTGCAGCCGCAGCTCGCCCAGCTCGGGAATGTGGTCGGAGTGGAAATGCGTGATCAGCACGCCCGCCACGTTCTCGAACGGCACATGCCATTGCATCAGGTTGCGCACGCTGCCGATGCCGGCATCGACGATGAAGAGCCGGCCGCCCGCCGCCACCAGCGCGCAGGGGCCGGCGCGCTGCCGGTCCGGCAGCGGCGAGCCGGTGCCGCAGAGCAGGACGGACAACTCATCCTTCTGCGCCAGCACTGGCGCGGGACGCTCCACGATGCGCGCGGCGGCGTGGCGGAACACCCACATCTCGACGGCGGGCTGGAGCAGCGCCCAATAGCCGGCCGCCACCAGCACCGCCACGAGTGCGGCGGCGTAAAGAAGAAATCTGCGCATGGGTTATGCGGTCCTCTCCTTGAGCCCGTTCTGTTTCAGCCGCCACAACAGCACGTCGAGCCGGTCCTGCCCGAAGAAGGGCTCACCCTCGAACACCATCGTGGGCACGCCCCAATGGCCGCTATCGTGATGCGCCTTCTGGTTTTCCGCGATGACGGCTTCGTATTTGTCCGGGTCGGCTTCGATCTTCGCATCGAGGGCGGAAAGGTCGAAGCCCGCGCGTGCCGCCGCCTCCTGCAGATGATCGCCCTCGTGCCAGTTCTCCGTGCCGCCCCAGATGAGCGAGGAGACTTCGTCGAGGAAGGCGAGGCCCTCGCCGCTCTCCGCCGCTGCGCAGCCCAGCCGCGTCAGGCGATGGATGTAGGGCTGGTCGGGCGTGGCGTGGCGCGTCATCGGATCGATCTTCACCGGATCGGGCCGCGGCCAGCGATAGGCAAGGCCCAGCATCTGCGAGATGCGGAAAGTGTCGCGCAGCAGATAGGGGATCCATTGCGGGTTGACGGAGTCGAAAAACTCCGCCTTGCGCACGGCGAGCGGATAGACCGGCCGCACGTTTATCGCAAGATCGTAAGCCTTCTGCATCGCCACCAGCCGCCTGGTGGCGAGATAGGAATAGGGACTTCGGAAGGACCAGAACAGATCGATCGACAGCGTCATGCCAGCAGTCCCTTGGACTCGAAATAGGCGATCACGGCGCCGGCGACTTCCTCCACGGCGCGCGCGTCGGCGATGCGCGTGGGCGCCTGCGCGTTGAGCACGCCGGTCAGGAAGAAGCCGTAGATCATCTGGGTGGCGACGCGCAGGGCCAGCGGCAGCTCGCCGGCGCGGCGGGCCTTGAGGTGCGCGCGCAGGCTGCGCTCCAGCGCCCCGGCCAGCTCGTCGCGGAAGGCCATCATCGTCTTCATCGCCAGCGGATGGTCGAAGCCGCGCTCGACGATGGCGCGGAACAGGCCCTTGTGCGCCCGGTAATTGACGGCGGTGCGGCGCACGAATTCGCGGATCATCTGGGCGGGCGGCTGCCCGGCGCCGCCGAACAGATCGGCCAGGCGGGCGCGCGCGTCCTCGGCGAAGGATTCGGCGATGGCGAAGAACAGCGCATCCTTGTCCTTGAAGCGGAAATAGACCGCGCCCACCGAGCAGCCCGCCGCCTTGGCGATGTCGGCGATGCGCGCGCCGTCATAGCCTTGCTCGGCGAAGGCGGCTTCCGCGGCCTTGAGGATGCGCGTGCGCATGGCGCGGCTGCGGTCCTGGCGGGCCGGCAACGCCCAGCGTTCAACGACACGTTCGGCGGCTTGCGGGATCGGCTTGGCGCGGGGCATGGCGTTCCGGGGGCTTGTACAAAAATCTGAACTGTGGTTCAGAATATGGCACAACAACGCCGCCGTCAAACGGCGGGCCACGAGGGAGGGCCGATGGGCCGCAAGATTCTCTTCGTCACCACGGACCAGCAGCGCTTCGATTCGCTGGGCTGCAACGGCAACCGTTTCTGCCGTACGCCGGTGGTGGACGGCCTGGCGCGCGAAGGCGTCAACTATCTGCGCGCCTATAACCAGAACACGGTGTGCATGCCGGCGCGCTCCTGCATCCTCACCGGGCAATATGCGCGCACGCACGGCGTCTTCGCCAACGGCGTGCCGCTGCCGGAGGATGCGCCCAGCGTCGCGCAATACCTCAAAGACAAGGCCGGCTACAAAACCGCGCTGATCGGCAAGGCGCATTTCGAGCCGGGTTTCGATTTCAAGGGCCGCTGGCGCGAGAACCGCCGCCAGCTCGAAGACGATTTCGGCCCCTGGCGCGGCTTCGATTACGCCATCCACGCCATGCACATCGCCAGCTTCAACGGCGCCCCGGTCGGCCATTACGGCCGCTGGGTCAAGCGCGTGCATCCCGAATGCTTCAACGCCATCGCGCCGCTGCTGAACGCCGCGCCGGGCGGCGAAACCGGCGCGCCGGAAACCGCCAACAACCCGATCCCGCGCGAGGTCTATCACACCGACTGGCTGGCGGGCCTGGCCGAGGACTGGCTGAAATCGCTCGACGCCGATGACGACTGGTTCCTCTGGCTCTCCTTTCCCGATCCGCATCACCCGTGGGATCCGCCGGCGTCCGAGCTGCACCGCTGCGACTGGCGCGAGCTGCCTTTGCCGGACGGTTATCCCGGCTCGCCGGACGCCATCCGCAAAATCCTGGCGCAGAAACCGGCGCACTGGCTGGCCTATTACGACGGCCGCTTCGCCAACATCGAAGGCGCGCCGATGAACTTCACGCCCCAACAACTCACGCCCGACAACATCCGCGAGATCAACGCCAAGGTGCATGTCGAGAACGAGCTGATCGACGAGGCGGTGGGCCGCGTGCTGGCGGAAATCAGGCGGCGCGGCTGGGAGGCCGACACCGACGTCATCTTCACCACCGATCACGGCGATCTGCAGGGCGATTTCGGCTTCGTCTACAAGGGGCCGTTCCACGTCGATGCGCTGATGCGGCTGCCCTTCGTGTGGCGGCCCGCGCCCAGCACCGGCATCGCGCCCGCGCAGGTGCAGCAGCCGGTGGAGCAGGTGGACCTGGCGCCCACCTTCTGCGCCATCGCCGGCATCGAGCCGGCGCCGTGGATGCAGGGCAAGGCGCTGCCCACGCAGGACGACGGCAGCCGCACGCGCGCGCTGTGCGAATGGGACAGCCAGTTCCCCGGCTATGGCTTCCATTTCCGCTCGCTCTATCGCGATGGTTTCCTGCTCACGCGCTACGAGCCTTCCACGCCGGGGCAGCCCAACGGGCTCGAAGAAAGCTGGCCGCAATTCGCGGCCATCACCACGGCCATCCGCTATGACGGCAGCGAGGGGGAGCTATACGATCTGCGCAACGATCCGCGGCAATGGGAAAATTTGTGGGGCGATCCGGCCCGCCAGGGCCTGAAAAAAGACCTGATCGCCGACCTCTACGATCACCTGCCGCCCGAACGCAGCCCACGGCTGAAAGTCGAGGCGCCAGCTTGATCGCGCCGAGGCAGCCTGACAAGCTGCCCAAAATACGCGGCCGGACCGGCGCAACAGCAAGAGAGGAAATGCGGGCATGTCCCTGATTATTTACGGCGCCAACCTGTCGCCGTTCGTGCGCAAGGTGCGCGTGCTGCTGGGCGAAAAGAACGTTCCCTACACGCTGGAGCAGGTGAACCCGTTTGCGCCGCCGCCGTGGTTCATCGAGATCAGCCCGCTCAAGCGCATTCCGGTGTTGCGCGATACCGATTTGCCCGAGCCCAACACGCTGGCGGATTCCTCGGTGATCTGCGATTACCTCGAGCGCAAATATCCCAGCCCCGCGCTTTATCCCGCCGATCCGTTCCAGCGCGCGCGGGCGCTGTGGTACGAGGAATATGCCGATACCTCGCTGGCCGAGGCCGTCGGCCGCGGCCTGTTCTTCGAGCGCGTCGTCAAGAAGCTGCTGCGCCAGGCGCCGGACGAGAGCATCTGCGCCGCCGCCATGACCAACAAAATTCCCCCGGTGTTCGATTACCTCGAAAAGGAACTGGCCGGGCGCGACTATCTAGTCGGCAATGCCTTCTCGATCGCCGATATCGCGGTGGGCACCATGCTGGTCAATTTCGAGCACGCCGGCGAAACGCCCGATCCGGCGCGCTGGCCGAACCTTGCCGGCTACATGGCGCGCATCCATGCGCGACCGTCCTTCGCGGCCTGCCTCGGCGAGGAGCGCCCGGCCGTGACGCAAATCCGCGCCGCCTGAGCGAGGCGGAGCGATGGCGCCCAACGCAACGCGCATCCCGCCGCTGCAACTGATCGCCTATGTGCTGCCGGGGGCGCCGCTGGCGGCGCTGGGCCTGCCCATCGTCGTGCATCTGCCGCAGTTCTACGCCTCGGCCGAGATCGGTCTGTCGCTGGCGGTGACGGGGCTGGTGTTCAGCCTCTGCCGTATTGCCGACGTCTTCATCGATCCGACGATGGGCTATGTCAGCGACCGGCTGGCCACGCGCTGGGGCCGGCGCCGGCCGATGGTGGTGGCCGGCACGCCGGTGCTGCTGTTCGGCATCTGGATGGTGTTCGTGCCGGGCGGGCCGGTGGCGCCGCTTTATCTCGGTTTCTGGCTGTTCGTGATGTATGTCGGCTGGTCGATGGTGACGATCCCGCTGCTCTCCTGGGGCGCGGAACTGTCGCCGGATTATCACGAGCGCTCGCGCATCTACGGCTGGAACCAGGTTTCGATCATCGCCGGCATGGTGGGCGTGCTGGTGGTGCCGGCCGTGCTGGAGAACCTGGGCTATCCGCGCGCGCTGCAGATACTGGCGATGGCGGTGTTCGCCATCGTGCTCTTGCTGCCGGCGGTGGCGCTGTGCGCCGGTGCGCTGCCCGAGCCCGAGGTGCGGCTCAGAAGCCACGCCGCGCTGGCGCCGACGCTGCGCTTTCTCTCGCGCAACCGCGCCTTCCGCCGCGTCATCGCGGTCGATCTCGTCGCCAGCACCAGCGCCGGCGCCGTCGGCGCGATGTTCTTCTTCTTCGCGCGCTTTGCGCTCGGGCTGCCGCACTGGGCCGGCACGCTGCTGCTGACCTATTTCGTCAGCGGCTGCCTGTTCATCCCGTTCTGGATCGCGCTGTCGCGGCGGATCGGCAAGCATCGCGCGCTGATGGCCTCCTTCGCCTTCACGGTGGCGACAATGCCGCTGTACCTGCTGATTCCGCGCGGGGATCTGTTTGCGGCGCTGCCGGTGTTCGTGCTTTCCGGAATGAATTACGGCGCGCCGCAGTTTCTGCTGCGCTCGATGATGGCCGACATCGCCGACGCCGACACGGCGGAGAACGGCGCCGAGCGCGCCGGGCTGATGTATTCCTTCCTGGCGCTGACGGAGAAGTTCGGCTTCGGCTGGTCGGTGGGCATCGCCTTTGTGCTGCTGGCATGGCTGGGCTTCGATCCCAAGACCGCCAACCCGCCGGAGGCCATCGCCCACATGCGGGCGTTCTATATCGCGCTGCCCTGCGTGCTCTGCTTCGTCAATTTCTTCATTCTGCGCGGCTATCCGCTCGATGAAGCGCGCCAGCGCGCGCTCCGTCTGGAAGTGGAACGCCGCCGCGCCGCGCCGCCACCGGCGAAGGCCGAAATCTGTACGACCGGAATTGCGAAAGGAACGCTTTGATGATCGATCTGTACACCTCCGCCACGCCCAATGGCTGGAAGGCCTCCGTCACGCTGGAAGAACTGGAGGTGCCCTACGAGGTGCACCCGATCCAGCTCTCCAAGGGCGAGCAGAAGCAGCCGTGGTTCCTCAAGATCAATCCCAACGGGCGCATCCCGGCCATCGTGGACCGCGACGAGGACAATCTGGCCGTGTTCGAATCCGGCGCCATCATGATCTATCTGGCGGAGAAGACCGGCAGGCTGCTGCCCAGCGCGCGGCGGCTGCGCGCGCCGGTGCTGTCCTGGCTGATGTTCCAGATGGGCGGGGTGGGGCCGATGATGGGGCAGGCCAATGTCTTCTATCGCTACTGGCCGGAGAAGTACCAGCCCGCCATCGACCGCTACCAGAACGAAACCCGCCGCCTGTTCGAGGTGCTGAACACGCAGCTGGCGGACCACGAATACCTGGCCGGCGACTATTCCATCGCCGACATCGCCAACTGGTGCTGGGTGCGCACCCATCCCTGGTCGGGCGTTTCGGTGGAGGGGCTGGAGCATCTGCAGCGCTGGCTCGATGCCATCGGCAGCCGGCCCGGCGTGCAGAAAGGCGTCAAGGTGCCCGAAGATCTCGAGCTGATGCGCAAGGGCGACGGCGAAGCGGCCAAGAAGTTCGTCGAAAGCGCGCAGACCATCGTGCAGAAGTAGGTGTATCAGCCGTGGCCCGCGCAAATGCGGGCCACGGCACACTGACCGGCGCGTTACTTCCTCCGTACACGGAAAAAGTCCTTCAAGAGCTGCGAAGAGGCTTCCGCCTCGGGCAGGCAGCGCGAGACTTGCGGCCGGTGGTGGCAGGTGGCTTGCGCGAAGAACAGCGGCCCGTGCAGCACCGCCCCGCCCTTCGGGTCTTCCGCCGCGAACACCAGCTTCGTCACGCGGGCCAGGCTGATCGCGCCCGCGCACATGGCGCAGGGCTCCAGCGTCACATAGAGCGTGCAGCCCACCAGCCGCTCATTGCCCAGCGCCTTGGCGCCTGCGCGCAGCGCCAGCAGCTCGGCGTGGGCGGTGGGATCCTTCCGTTCGAGGATGCGGTTGCCCGTTTGCGCCAGCACGGCGCCGTCCGGCCCGGCCAGCACCGCGCCCACCGGCACCTCGCCGCGCGCGGCTGCGGCTTCCGCCTCGGCCAGCGCCAGCGCCATAAAGCCCGCATCGTCCATTGTCTTTGGCATCGTTTCCGGCATTCCGCTTGCCAGCCCTGTGCACCCAGAGTACGCGATAGCCTCACAACCGCGGCGAGGCAACATGGCCGAGACAAACGAGACGGGCGAGCGCATCGCCAAGGTCATGGCGCGGGCGGGCGTGGCCTCGCGCCGCGATGCCGAAAAGCTGATCGCCGCCGGCCGGGTGACGTTGAACGGCGAACCGGTGACCACGCCGGCGATCAAGGTCGGCGCCGATTGCGTCATCGCCGTGGACGGCAAGCCCATCGCCGAGCCCGAGCAGACGCGGCTGTGGCGCTACCACAAGCCCGCGGGCCTGGTCACCACGCACAAGGATCCGCAAGGAAGGCCCACCGTGTTCCAGAACCTGCCCAAGGAGCTGCCGCGCGTCGTCTCGGTGGGGCGGCTGGACGTGAACTCCGAGGGCCTCTTGCTGCTGACCAATGACGGGGAGATCGCCCGCCGGCTGGAACATCCGAGCGCCGGGCTGATCCGCAAATACCGCGTGCGCCTGTTCGGCCGGATCACGCAGGCCGATTTGGACAAGCTGGCCGAGGGCGTGACCATCGACGGGGTGAAATACGGCCCCGTCATCGCCGACCTGGAGCGGGCCAAGGGGCCCTATGCCTGGGTGAGCGTGAGCCTCAAGGAAGGCAAGAACCGCGAAGTGAAGCGGCTGATGGAACACCTGGGCTGCAGGGTGGCGCGGCTGATCCGCGTGCAATACGGCCCGTTCCATCTGGGCCAGCTGGCCGAGGGTGCGGTGGAGGAGATTCCCGCTAGGCTATGGCGCCAGCATCTGGGCCTCGGCCGCAAGAAGCGCAAGGAGCCCTCTGCCCCGGAGTAGGCAGAGGGCCCGCGCGCCGGATCAATCGTCGTCGTCTTCTTCTTCGTGACGATCGCCGTAGTAGCGCTGATCGTAGTAATAGCCGTTGCCGTAGTAGGCGCGGTCGCGGTTGTAGTAGTAACCGTCCGGCCCGCGGTAATAGGCGCGGCCGTAATAGCCATCGTGGTCGTGGTGCTGCGAAGCGATGATCGCCAGCGCCGCGATGCCCGCACCGACGGCCAGCGCCGCACCGGCACCGTCGCCGTCCTCGTGGCGGTCATAGCCGTGATCGTAATAGCCATCGGCCAGCGCAGCCGTGCTGCCCAGCAGCGTGAGCGCGATTGTGGCGGCAATGAGACGTTTCATGGCGTTTTGCCTTCTTTCCGGCGCATTCGCCTTCCGCGAACACGGCTCACGACGTTTCATCCGTCGTTGCATGCACTTTCGCGCCCGGCGCATGAACGGCCGCTGAACGGGACGCCCATCGAGATTGAAGTTTGCCAATGTTCACGGCGGAATGGTGGCTAAAGCCCCAGTGCGCCGCCTGCCGACTTTGCGGCGCTGTGGAATCGCCTTACGGCATCGAGGTCTTTGGCGTGGCTGCCGGAAAGATCGGTTTTCGTCTTGGAATCGACGCCGGCGGGGCGCACCGCACGGATCGCCGCGGCGACGTTGTTCGGCCCCAGCCCGCCCGCCAGGATCACCTTTGCTTTCACCGCTTCGACGATGCGCGCGCTGATCGACCAGTCATGCGTGATGCCGAGCGCGCCCACCTGCGCATCGCCCGCGCGATGGGAATCGAGCAGCAGGAAATCGGCCACGCCGTCATAGCTTTGCGCCAGCGCGATGCTCTCTTCGCCAGTCACCGGAATGGAACGCATCAGCGCGATGCCCGGAAGCGATGATTTCAATTTCGCCGTCGCCGCCACCGAAAGTTTTTCCGGCGCGGCGCCGAGGTGCAGGATCGCCGGCGCCAACGCCTTGGCCATGCGCTCGATCAGTGCCACTTCGGCGCCGAGGAACAGCGCGGAGAATTTCGAACCCGGCGCAATGGCAGCGGCAACCGCGGTGGCCTGCGACAGCGCCAGTTCGCGCGGAAAATCGCCCCAGCCCACCAGCACGCCGATGTGATCGACGCCGAGGCGGGAAATCGCCTCTGCCGCTTGCGGGGTTTGCGCTTCGTAAATTTGCGTCAGCATCAGCCGTTCAGCGTCGTCCAGCCGCCCCACAGAATCTGGATGCCGATGCACAGCATGATGAAGGCCGACAGCCGCACCACCACAGCGGTGCCCTGCGGCCCGATGGTGGAGATCGTGCGCTGCGCGAAGCGGTAGCAGAGATAGACCGTCAGCACGATGGCCAGAATGCCCAGCATCGCCGCACCGCCGAGCTGCAGCAGGTGCGCCAGATCGACCACCTTCGGCCGCTGGCTGCCCAGCGTGATCGCCACCGAGATCGAGCCGGGCCCAACGGTCAAGGGCATGGTGAGCGGATAAAAGGAATCGATGCTCGTGGCCTCGCCCTCCGGTGGGGCCGCGGCGCCGCCGGGCCGCTCGCCGGCATTGAGCAGGCGCCAGCCGAACGCCGTCACCACCAGCCCGCCGGCAATGCGCACCACCGGCAGGCTGATGCCGAAGAACTCCAGCACATGCGAGCCGATGAAGACCGAGCCGAACAGCAGGAAGAAGGAATTGATCGCCACGCCGCGGGCCAGCGCGTTGCGCTGCGCGTCGGTCGAGAACTGGGTGAGGCCCAGGAACAAGGGCGCGCTGCCGATCGGATTGACGATCGGAAACAGCGTGGCATAGACCAGCAGGAAGGAATTGACGAAAGCTGCGATCATGACGGCCCCAGGCGGCGCGAGGGAGCAACACTAGCCGCGGGCGCTGCCGCCGGAAAGCGGCTATTTGCGCGCCAGCTCCTCGCGCAGGATCTCCAGCTCCAGCCAGCGCTCTTCCGCGGCGGCGAGTTTTTCATGCGCTGCTGTCAGCGCTGCCGACTTGGCGGCAAAGGCCTTGGCATCGCGCGCATAGAGCGCCGGATCGGCCAGCGCGCCTTGCAGCCCCGCGATCTCGGTTTCCAGCGCCGCCATCTCCTTGGGCAGGGTTTCGAGCGCGTGCTTGTCCTTGAAGGAGAGCTTGGCCGCGGCCGCTTTCGATTTTAACGGCGCGGGCTTGTCCGCCTTGGGCTTCGGCGTCGCTTCGGCGGCGAAACCGCGGCCGCGCTGGGCCAGCATGTCCGAATAACCGCCGGCATATTCGGTGAAGCGGCCCTCGCCTTCGGCCACCAGCACGCTGGTCGCCACGCGGTCGAGGAAGTCGCGATCGTGGCTGACCACCAGCACGGTGCCCGGATAGGCGGCGATCATCTCTTCGAGCAGATCGAGGGTTTCAAGATCGAGGTCGTTGGTCGGCTCGTCCAGCACCAGGACGTTCGACGGCGTGGCCAGCGCCTTGGCCAAGAGCAGCCGCGCACGCTCGCCGCCGGACAGCACACGCATCGGCTGGCGCGCCTGCTCGGGCTGGAAAAGGAAATCCTTCATGTAGGAAACGACGTGGCGCGTCTGGCCGCCCACCTGCACCGTCTGGCCGTGGCCACCGGTGAGCACGTCCGCCAGCGTGGCTTCGGGATCGAGCACGTCGCGCGTCTGGTCGAGCGCCGCCATCGCCAGGTTGGCGCCCAGTTTCACCTCGCCCGCATCGGGTGGCAGCAGGCCGGTGAGCAGCTTGATGAGCGTGGTTTTGCCCGCGCCGTTGGGCCCGACGATGCCGACGCGGTCGCGCCGCAAGATGCGGATGGAGAAATCGTCAACGATCTTCACGTCACCATAGGCTTTGCAAATCTGTCTGGCTTCCACCACCAGCGTGCCGCTGGCCGAGGCTTCGGCGGCATCGAGCTTCACCTGCCCGACCTGTTTCAGCGCCTCGCGCCGCGCCGTGCGCAGCTCGGCCAGCTCGGCCATGCGCCGGACGTTGCGCTTGCGCCGCGCGGTGACGCCGTAGCGCACCCAATGCTCCTCGGCGGCGATCTTGCGGTCGAGCTTGTGGCGCTCGCGCTCCTCTTCCTCCAGCAGGGTATCGCGCCAGCTTTCGAAGGCGGCGAAGCCCTGTTCGAGCCGGCGCGTCTGCCCGCGGTCGAGCCAGACGCAGGCGCGCGACAGGGTCTGCAGGAAGCGCCGGTCATGGCTGATGAGCACCAGCGCCGAGCGTAGCGATTTCAGTTCCGCTTCCAGCCATTCGATGGCCGGCAGGTCGAGATGGTTGGTGGGCTCGTCCAGCAACAGGATGTCGGGCCTTGGCGCCAGTGCGCGGGCCAGCGCCGCGCGCCGCCCCTCGCCGCCGGAAAGATGGGCCGGGTTCTCCTCGCCGCTCAGCCCCAGCTTGCCGAGCAGCGCGAAGGCGCGCGCCGCATCGTCGCCCGGCGCCAGGCCCGCCTCGACATAATCGCGCACCGTGGCGAAGCCGGCGAGGCTCGGCTCCTGCGGCAGGTAGCGGATGGTGGCGCCGGGCTGGGCGAAGCGCGTGCCGCCGTCGGCCTCGATCAGGCCGGCGGCGATCCGCAGCAGCGTGGACTTGCCCGAGCCGTTGCGCCCCACCAGCGCCAGCCGCTCGCCCGCCCCCACCGACAGCTCCGCCCCGTCCAGCAGGGCCGTGGTGCCGTAAGTCAGGCGGACGTCCTGCAGGAGCAGCAGCGGGGCGGCCATAGATCAGCGCCGCTGGCGGGCCTTGCGGGCGGCGTAGCGCGCATCGCGCGCGGCCTTCTGGGCGGCCAGGATATCGGCCAGCTTGCCCATCTCGGCCTTTTTGGCGGCGGCCTTCTCTTCTTCCTCGCGGCGCAGGGCCTCCTGGCGCGCCGCTTCCTCGGCGGCCTTCTCGGCGGCGATGCGCTCGATCTCGGCGCGCTTCTCGGCCTCGCGGGCCTCGATGCGGGCCTTGCGCTCGGCCTCGGCCTGCACGCGCGCGGCCTGGCGGGCGGCAAATTCGGGATCGTTCTGCGGCGCCTTGGCCCGGGCGCGGGCGAGCATGGCCTCGCGGGCCTTGGCGGCATCGCTCAAGCGATCGGTAAAACGCGTTTCCTTCGGACCTTTCATGTAACTCCACCTGGATTTCGGACAGTTCACGCCCCCCGCCGGATGCGGAAGGGTTCGGACGGCGCTCTTAGAAAGCAGAAAACCGGCGCTGTCCAGCCAAGTCTTGGCAACGGAAGGCCCTATTTTTCCCGGTTTATGGCACGGGTTTACTTTCCCGGCCCCAGCAGCGCGGCGCGGCGGGCCAGGCTTTCGGCCGGCCATTCGGTCTTCATGTCGTAATAGACCTCGCACACCTTGGCCGGCCGCCCCGTGGTGGCGCCGGGAGCGGGATGCGAGAGATCGACCCAGCCGACCTTGGAGCGGGTGAAGATGTGCACGTCCGGCGGCAGGGCCGAGGGCGCCTCCAATGTTGCCACGCGCACGAACACCATCACCTTGCGCCGCCCGTAGTCGCTCCACAGCGCCGAGAGGCAGTTGGGGCAGCGGTAGATATCGTGCGGCCGGCCGGAATCGGTTTTCATTTCGGTGAGCACGGGCTCGCCTGAGAGCAGCTCGATGCGGTCGCGCTCGATGATCGCGTTGATGGCGAAGGCCGAGCCCACCTGCTGCTGGCAGTCCCGGCAGTGGCAGCAATGCACGAACATCGGCCGCGACGTCAGCCGGTACTTCACCGCCCCGCAGAAACACGACCCGGAATAGGTTTCGGACATGGGCTTTCCCGCCGCTCGACAAGACAGAACGTTACGGGAACACAAGGCGCTTGGCAAGCGGCGGGGCGAAATAGCGCCGGATGTGCGCCGGGCTGTCGAGATAGACGCCCTGCCGGTCGCGATCGCCGCCCTGGTAGTGCGAATAGATCCACTCGACGAACGCGCGCGGCGTCTGCTCCCCGGCGAGCGCGGGAGAGGTGAAGAACAGCAAGAGAGCAAAAAAGAGGCGCGGCATGGTGTGACCTCATTGCGCCGGAGGCCACCGTGATCACGGCAGCGATTGGCTGTAGAGCAACTCTACGGCTTCCAGCGCCCATCTCAGAAAACTGATTGCGTTACCCGGCATCAGAATCGTCTGCGTCGTTGGATGCGAAGCAATATTGCGAAGGTGACGCATTGCATCCCACCGATCACGATCCGATTGTGGGATGACACTCTTATCGACGAGCCAGTCAATAGCTTCTTTAAACGCGGGTAACTGCGCTTGCCCGTCAAAACTCTTGCGCTTTGTTGCGCAACCTAAATCTCGCGCCCTAAGCCGCGCTACAAGCTCAACAACACGATGCAATTGTTCAATGCCAAGTGTCAAAAGAGGATAGCAGAGGTATCCATAGATTATTGAACTCCTCGCAACCTCATAGAGCTTTCGAATCTCAACAGGTACCGATTCGGAAAGCTGCGGATCACGGACCGAAGCGATCCACGTATCCGGCGCTTCCGG
>JAGWZW010000159.1 GCA_018971835.1 Alphaproteobacteria bacterium | reverse complement strand
ACCGAAGGGCGCGACCTCTTCAAGCTGCCGCTGACCCCGCCGGAGTTGAAGAATTACGATGGCGTGCTGCTTGATCCGCCGCGGGCGGGCGCGGCCGCGCAGTGCCGCGAACTGGCAGCGTCAAAAATCCGCCGCGTCGCCTATGTCTCCTGCAATCCCGACAGCTTTGCGCGCGATGCCCGCGTGCTGCTCGAGGCGGGCTTCCGCATCGGCACCGTCACGCCGGTGGACCAGTTTTTGTGGAGCGACCATCTCGAACTGGTGGCCGCCTTCGCGCGCTAGCCCATTTGCCCGCGGTGGCGCAGGGCGTGGTCGGCGAGGACGATGGCCATCATCGCTTCGCCCACCGGCACAGCGCGGATGCCGACGCAGGGATCGTGACGGCCTTTGGTGACGATCTCGGTTTCGGCGCCGTGAACGTCGATGGTTTTGCGTGGGCTTAGAATCGAAGACGTCGGCTTGACCGCGAAGCGCGCCACGATGGGCTGGCCGGTGGAGATGCCACCGAGAATCCCGCCGGCATGATTGGAAAGGAACTTCGGCTTGCCGCGCGCACCCTTGCGCATTTCGTCGGCGTTCTCCTCGCCGGTGAGTGCCGCCGCGGCGAAGCCCTCGCCGATCTCCACGCCCTTGACCGCGTTGATGCCCATCAGCGCGCCGGCGAGGTCGGCATCGAGCTTGCCGTAGATCGGCGCACCCAGCCCGGCAGGGATGCCTTCGGCCACCAACTCGACCACCGCGCCGCAGGACGAACCCTTCTTGCGCACCGCTTCGAGATATTCCGTCCACGGAGCGACGGCCTTGGGGTCCGGGCAGAAGAAGGGATTGTTCGGAACCTCGTCCCATTTCCAGTTCTTGCGCGTGATGCCGAGCGTGCCCATCTGCGTGAGCGCGCCCTTGATCGAAACCTTCCTGTAGATGTGCTCCAGCACCTTTTTGGCCACTGCGCCCGCGGCCACGCGAGAGGCCGTCTCGCGCGCGCTGGAGCGGCCGCCGCCGCGGTAATCGCGCAGTCCGTACTTCGCCCAGTAAGTGTAATCGGCGTGGCCGGGGCGGAACTTGTCGCGAATGTCGGCATAGTCCTTCGACTTCTGGTCGACATTCTCGATCAGGAGCGCGATGGGCGTGCCGGTGGTGACTTGTTCCTTCATCCGCTCGTCCTGAAAGACGCCGGAGAGGATGCGCACCTTGTCGGGCTCGCGCCGCTGGGTGACGAATTTCGAGCTGCCAGGCTTGCGGCGGTCCAGATCGGCCTGGATGTCGACTTCGCTGAGTGCAATGCCGGGCGGACAGCCATCGACCACGCATCCGATACCCGCCCCGTGGCTTTCGCCGAAGGTGGTGACACGGAAAAGCTGGCCGATGGTGTTGTCGCTCATTCGCCGTTGTTCTTTGCCACCGTGATATCTGGCGCGTCCTCGGCCTTCATGCCCACGACATGATAGCCAGCATCGACATGCAGGCACTCGCCCGTCACCGCTTTGCCGAGATCGGACAGCAGGAACAGTGCGGTGTTGCCCACCTCGCTGATGGAGACGAGCCGCCGCAGGGGCGAATTGTATTCGTTCCATTTCAGCATGTAGCGGAAATCGCCGATACCAGAGGCTGCCAGCGTGCGGATCGGCCCGGCGGAGATGGCGTTGACGGTGATCTTCTGCTTGCCGAGATCCTCGGCGAGATAGCGCACGGAGGCTTCCAGCGCCGCTTTGGCCACGCCCATCACGTTGTAGTGTGGCATCACCTTCTCGGCGCCGTAATAGGTCAGCGTCACCATCGCCCCGCCGTTCGTCATCATCTTCTCCGCGCGGCTGGCCACGGCGGTGAAGGAGTAGCAGGAGATGTCCATCGTCATGCGGAAATTGTCGGGCGTGGTGTCGACATAACGGCCCTTGAGCTGCTCCTTGTCGGAGAAGGCGATGGCGTGCACCAGGAAATCGATGCTGTCCCACTTCGTTTTCAGTTCGGCGAAGCAGGCGTCGATGGAGGACTGGTCGGAAACGTCGCAATCGATCAGGGCGGCCGGATTGAGCGGCGCCACCAGCGGCGTCACGCGCTTCTTGAACGCTTCGCCCTGATAGGTGAAGGCGAGTTCCGCGCCCGCCCTGTGCAGCGCCTCGGCAATACCCCAGGCGATGGAGCGGTCATTGGCGACGCCCATCACGAGCCCGCGTTTGCCCTTCATGAGGCCCTCGGCGCCCATGCGTGTCCCTCCGAACCGATTGCGGGAAAGCTATGCCCTGCCGCGCGCGCGGGCGCAAGAATGGCGGGCACGCAAGCTCTGACGCGATGTCACCGGCTTACTTCAGCCTGGAACGCGGGTCGTAATTCGCCTTCCAGTGTTCGGCGAACTTCATGAGATCGGCGTCATGTTTCTCCGGCAGCGTCACCACCAGCCGGACATAGAGGTCGCCGGAATGCGGCTTGGCGGCGATGCCCTTGCCCTTGAGGCGAAGGACGGTGCCCGAATTGGCCCCCGCCGGAACCTTGAGTGCCACCGGCCCGGTGAGGGTGGGCACCGTCACCGAACCACCCAGGATCGCCTCCTTGAGGGTGACGGGCAGGTCCATCCTGAGGTCGTTGCCGTCACGGGTGAACCAGGGGTGCCCGGCGACGGTCACGGTCATGCGCACGTCGCCGGCGGGGCCGCCGTTCTGGCCGGGGCCGCCCTGGCCGCGCAGGCGGATCTGCTGGCCGTCCTTGAGGCCGGGGGGGATGCGTACGTCGATCTCCCGCCCGTCGGGCAGGGATAAACGGCGGGTGGCACCCTTGGCCGCTTCCTCGAACCC
>JAGWZW010000083.1 GCA_018971835.1 Alphaproteobacteria bacterium | reverse complement strand
CGACCGAAGCGGCCGCGGCGGCGCGCAAGATCACGCCGGCGGCGCTCGATGCCGATCTGCAGGCCAGTCCGCAATTCGCGGACGATGCCAAGAAGGCCGGGCTGATCGACAAGATCGGCTATGACGACGAGGCCAAGGCTGCAGCGCTGGCGCGGGCCGGAGCCGGGGCCAAGCCGGTGCGGCTTGCCGATTATGCCGATGCCACCAAGGACGATGCCGAGTTCGGCGACGGCGCGCGCGTGGCGCTGATCACCGGCGAAGGCGATATCGTGGACGGCAGCGCCGGCGACGGGTTGTTCGGCGGCAAGGCGGTGATCGCAGGCGACGATTTCGCGCACGCCATCCGCGCCGCCACCAAGGACAAGGAGATCAAGGCCATCCTGCTGCGCATCGATTCGCCCGGCGGCTCGGTAACGGCTTCCGACCAGATCCTGCACGCGGTGAAGCAGGCCGAGGCCGCCGGCAAGAAGGTGGTGGTCAGCATGGGCGCGGTGGCCGCTTCGGGCGGCTATTACATCTCCGCTTCTGCCGACCGCATCGTGGCCGAACCGGGCACCATCACCGGCTCGATCGGCGTGCTCACCGGCAAGGTGTCGTTCGGCAAGTCGCTGGGGCTCATAGGCGTCAGCGCCGACGAGATCGGCGTGGGCAAGAACGCGCTGTTCGATTCCAGCATTTCGCCGTACACGGACGATCAGATGGCGGCGCTCAACCATCAGGCCGATGTGATCTATGCCGATTTCATGGGCAAGGTCGCCGCCGGGCGCAAGCTGCCACTGGCCAAGGTGCAGGGCATCGCCAAGGGCCGGGTGTGGTCCGGCGCCGATGCCAAGGCGCAAGGGCTGGTGGACGAGCTGGGCGGCTTCTGGACAGCGGTGGACGCGCTCAAGCGCGTGGCCGGGCTGCCGGCGGATGCCCGCGTGGTGTTCAAGCGCTATCCGCGGCCGCACAGCTTCTTCGAGGCGCTGGACGAGATGTTCGGGCAGAGCGAGGCCAGCGCGCGCGCTGTGGCTGGCCTGGCTGCGCTCGCGCAGACGCCGGTGGCTCGGGCGATGATGAGCGCAATGGCGGATGTGCCAAGGGACGGCGTGGAATTGCGGGCGACCAATCTGCCGCTGAACTGAGCGGTTCAGCCGCCTCTGCGGAAGCCGAGCGTCCAGGCCAGCAAAGTGCCGGAGGCATCGCGGAAGGGTTCGGGCGCGCGCACCTGCGCGCCCGCAGCTTCCAGCGCCTGTGCCAGCGCCTGGACGCCCGGCGTATCCAGCGCGGCATCGATGAGCGCCTGCTGCCGCAGCATCCAGTGCCGAACTTCCTCCTCTGCCGCCAGCAACCGCCGCAGCGCGTCGCGCGGGTCGTAGCGGTCCGGCGCGCGCGCGACGTCCGCCAGGAAATAGACGACCTCTGCCGTGTTGGAGAGCCTGGCGTCCGGCGACAGCCGGCCCAGCGCGGCCTGAACCGCAGACTGGAACTTCGTCACCTCCGTCATTGCCGCCAGCCGCGGCGCGCCGGACGAGAGGATGGTGAAGACTCGCTCGCCGTGGCGGAAGGCACTGTCGTCGGGCAGCACCACGCGATGGGCGCGCAGGCGTTCGCCCGCCGCCCGGGTGATCGCGCTTCCGGCATGATGCAGCAGGAACAGGCCGCTGCCTCCGGGCTTCAGCACGCGCACCGCCTCGCGCGCCGCCGCGCCGGTGTCCGCATATTCGATGCCGAACTGCGAAGTGACGGCGTTGAACGCCGCATCGTCGAACGGCAGGCGCGCCAGATCGCAGCGGCCGGTCAGCCGCAGGGTCGAGCGGCCGCTGGGGCCGAAGGCGCGGCGCAGCGCGCCGATATCGGCGAGGTCCACGCCGTGAATTTCGTAGGCGCGATCGGTCTTGGCCGCAGCCTCCAGCGCCAGGCGGACGACATGACCGCCGCCGGTGGCCAGGTCGAGCACGCTGGCGCCATCCGCCAGGGTGGCAAGAAACTCGAGCCAGAACGGCGCGGAATCGAAATCCTCGCCGCCGGCGCCGAAGCTGGCGCCGTGCCCGCCCGCCCAGTAGCGCGTCCAGCTGGCCCCCAGTTCGCCGGTCACGGTTTTGGGCGGCTGATCTTTGCCTGTCATGTCTCGGGGTAGCCGAAGCGCTTCACCCACGGCGCCAGGATCGGCAGCGCCGGTTCAAGCTGCGCGGCATAGCGGCGCCATTGGCCCACGCCTTCGCTGTAGAGCGGGCGGCGCACCTGGGCGGCGCTGGGCGAACGGATGGCCCGTTCCCGCGCCGCTGTGCTGAAGCTGCGCATGTCCTCGCTCCATTCCAGATCGAGGAAGTCGCACACCGCGCGCACGCGGCCGTCGAAATCCTCGATCATGTCCTCGTAGCGATGCTCGTGAACGGTGAGCGGCAGGCGGGTGCGGCACAATTCGCCCACGCGCATCACCGCGTCGTAGAAGCGCGCGCCGCCGGCGAGCGAGAGGAATTCGAACATCGTCGCGTTGACTTCGAAATGACGGCGATAGCAGCTGAACAGCACGTCGCGCGGATCGCGCAGCGCGAAGATGACCTTCGCTTCGGGAAAGAGTTTCGAGATCAGGGGCAGGTTGAAGGTATTTAGCGGCTGCTTGTCGAGAAAGACCTTGCCCGCCGGTTCCACGCCGTAGCCGCGCACGCGCTTCCAGTAGGCGGCCCGGGCCGCTTCCAGCGCGGCGCCGTCCAGCACGGCCAGGGCTTCGAGGCCGTCTGGAACGCGCATGAATTGCCCGGACAACTCAGCCAGCGAATCCCGTTCTTCGAGGTTGGCGACTTCGGCGCTGGTGTTGAGAACCTGTTCGAGCAGCGTCGTGCCGGAACGCAGGAAACCGAGCAGGAAGGCATGCACGCGCGGGCCGTCCGCGACCGGGGCGGGCGCGCCACCGCGCCGCCAGGCGTCTTCCGGCATGGTTTCGATATGCGCGGCGAGCTGCGAGATCGTGTCCGTGGCGCGCGGGCTCGCGGCCAGGCGCGGCGCGTGCAGGCGGCGGAACTCCTCGTTCTTGTCACGATAGGCGGCGAAGGCCTCGTCGCTGCGCTCCTGCCCGGCCAAGGCGTCGCCGAGGAAGCCGAGCAGCACCGCCCTGGTATGACCGACGGCACGCCCGTCCGTGAGGCCGCGCCGCAACAGCGCTTCGGCTTCCGCGAAATTGCCGGCGGCGTTTTCGACCATGCCGAGCGCGACGATTGCCGTGGGTTCGCCGGGATCGATTGCGAGGGCGCGGGCCGCATAGTCGCGCGCCAGGTCGGACTTGCTGTCGCGCGCGGCAATGGAGGCGAGCGCCGCCAACGCCTCGGCATGGTTCGGCTGCAGCTCGATCGCGCGCTCGTAGGACTGGCGCGCGGCCTGCTGATCGCCGGTGGAGGCGCAGGCCCAGCCGCGGCGGAAATGGATCATCGCGGAATCCGGCGCCAGGGCCAACGCCCGGTCGAAAGCGGCCACGCCTTCGCTGGCGCGGTTGCTGCGCACATAGGCCATGCCCAGTGCGTTGAGCAGGACCGGGTCGCTGGGTGCGAGGGCCTGGGCCTGCTCGAATTCGCGCACCGCTTCGGGGAAGCGAAGCTGTTCCTCGAACCACAGCGCCCGGGCATTGAAGAACACCGGATGGCGCAGGCCGCCCTGCAGCGCATTGGTCGCCAGCTGGAAGGCGCGCGGCAGGTTGCCGGCCGCCACCGCCTGGGCCACGCCCTGCAGGTAAAAATCGCCGGTGCTGGATGAACTCGCCATCTGGTTCTCTGTTTCTGGAGCGTTATCGTCTTCGTTCGGGCGCGCCCGCGCATTCAATCCTGGTAGCCGAAGCGCTTTACCCAGGGCGCGAGCACCGGCAGCGCCGGGGCCAGCGGCTCGGCGTAGTTACGCCATTGCCCGACGCCCTCGCGATTGAGGCCCTTGGCGATCTGCGCTGCGCTGGGGGTGGCGATGGCGCGGACCTTGCGGCGCTCGGCAAAGTCGCGCATGGCGTCCGTCCAGGCGATGCCGAGGAAGTCGCAGACCTTGCTGACTTCGCCCTCGAAATCGTCCACCAGATCCTCATGGCGGATTTGCAGGAGATCGAGCGGCAGCACCTGGCGCAAGCGTTCGGCCAGCGTCATGTAGGCATCGTAGAAGCGCGCGGCGCCGCCGACCGTCAGCAGTTCGAAGGTGAAGGTATTGAGATGAAAACGCTGGCGGAAGCAGCTCAGCAGCACGTCGCGCGGATCGCGCACGGCGAAGAGGATCTTGGCATCGGGGAACAGCGCGGCGATCAGGGGCAGCTTGACGACGTTGAACGGCTGCTTGTCGACGAAAATCGCGCCGGCCGGATCGAAGCCCTGTTCCTTCGCGCTCTCCCAGTATTTCTGCACATAGAAGGCGCGCTCGTCCTCGGTCAGCGCGTGCATCCGCTCAAGCCCGTGTTCGTCCGAGAGGAATGCGGTGGCCGAATCGGCGAGGGCTTCCTTCTCCTCCATCGTCACCACGTCGGGATGTGACGCCAGCACCTGTTCGAGCAGCGTCGTGCCCGAACGGATGAAGCCGATCAGGAATACATGGCGACTGTTGCCGGACGCGGCGGTGCGCGAGGGCTTCGGCAGTGCCGGATGGTTGGCATAGGCGCGATACATCCACTCCAGCGTGCCCAGGCCGCTGGCGCTAGTGGCCCTGCCGTAATTGTGCTTTGCAGTTGCGACCCGGCTCCATTCGCTGTTGCCGCCTTCATAGGCGGCGAAGGCGTCAGCAAAGCGGCCTTCGCGGTGGCGCAGATCGCCCAGCGCCCCCGTGGCATGATAGCGGTCGTAGCCGGACAGCACGGATGAAGCCAGCAGCTCGCGAATGCGCTGGTCGGCGGCTTCGAGATTACCGTCCAGAATATCGGCGCGGGCCAGGGCGAGACGCGCGACCGGATGGTTCGGCATCAGTTCGACCGCTCGCTGCGCAAAGGCGCGCGCTTCGCCTGCATCGCCGCGACGCGCCGCAAGAAAGGCCAGGCGCGACAGCGGTTCGGCCGAATCGCGCCGGCCGGCGCTGCGCGCGATGGCTTCGTGATAGCTCTGTTGGGCGCGATCGATTTCACCCCACATCTCGCAAGCCGAGCCGTGATTGAAGTAGGCCGGCGTGAAATCCGGCTGCAGGGCGATGACGGTTTCGAACGCCTTGGTCGCCTCCACCGGACGGAACTGCTTGGCAAGCGCAAGCCCGAGAGCGTTCAGCACCGGAACGTCGTCCGGCGCGAGGGCATGCGCGCGCTCCAGGTCGGCCACAGCATCGTTCAGGCGGCCGCGGCCTTCCAGCCAGAAGGCGCGCAGATTGAGGAACAGCGGATGGATCAGGCCTTCGTCGAGCGCGGCACGCGCCAGGCGGATGGCGCCGGTCTGGTCCGAATTGTTGAGGGCGGCAACGACAGTCTCGACCGCCTGCGCCAGGCGCGGTTTCGGCAACGTCTGCTGGTTCATGGCGGCGAAATTAGGCGAGGCGGAGAGGGCAGGCAAGGCTGGCCGCAACCACGCCGCCGCATGGGTGAAAAAAAGCGGCGGCCGGTGAGGGCCGCCGCCAGTTTCGAACCGGTATTCCGGCTCAGTATTTGACCGTCGCGCCGATGAAGACCGTGCGGCCGAGCGAGTCGTAAACGCCGGGGTAGGTGTTGCCGTTGCCGAACGGGGCACCGGAAACGCCGTAGAACGCGGAGTCCATGACCGGCGGGTTCTTGTCGAACAGGTTGGAGATACCTGCACGCAGTTCCAGCCCGCTCCTGACTTCCCACGAACCCGAAAGGTCGAAGTAGTCGTAGGAAGCGAGCTTGTTGTCGCGGCAATCCTGAATGCCACCAAGGCCCGCGGCGCAGGCGTAAGACACTGCATTGAGCGGAGGTCCGCCGCCAATGAGCGGGTTGTTGGAGTTGGCGTCCAGGTTGACGCTGCTGATATGACGCCACAGCACGGAGATCTGGAAGTCCCACGGCGAGTCCCAGGTGACGCGCAACTGATGGCGCCATTTCGGGTTCGGCGTGTAGCAGACCAAGCCGTAGTAGCCGGCGCAATCATACGCGTTCGAGAACTGGCTCGACTTGGTCGTCAGGCTGTCCAGGTACGTGCCCTTGAAGGCGAAGGCAAGACCGCCCCAGCCGTCCATGCCCCAGTCGCTGAACTGGGTCTGGTAGTTGGCCTCGAAGTCGATGCCCTTGGTCTGCAGGTAGGGCAGGTTGGTGTTGACGGCATCGACGTAACCCGCACCGAAGATCGAACCCGAAGCCGAACGATGGACCATCGGGCAGTAGAACGCGATCTGGGCCGCCGTGGCGCCTGAGCCATAGCAACCGGACAGGACGGTGTTGGGGCTGATGTAGCTGATGTAGTTGGCCACCTTGATGTCGAAATAGTCGATCGTCGCGGTGAAGCCGTCGATGAAGGTCGGCGTGAGCACGACGCCGAACGAGTAGGTGTCCGACGACTCGGCCTTCAGAGCGGTGTTGCCGCCATACCCGGCGTTACACTGCGCTGCCGGGCAGGACAGGATCGACGTTCCCGCGTTCGGCACGCTGGCGCACTGGCCGCTTGAGCTGCTGGAGCAGGGATCCTGGCCGCCGAACAGGGCGACGTTGAACGGGCTGAAGGATTCCAGCACGTTCGGGGCGCGGGCAGCATGCTCGAAGCTGCCGCGGAAGCGGAAGTCGTCGATCGGCTGCCATTCCGCACCGATCTTGTAGGTGTTCACCGAGCCCGCCGTGCTGTAGTCCGAATAGCGATAGGCGCCATTCAGGCTCAGGTCTTCGGCCAGCGGCTGATCCTGAACCAGCGGAACATGGACTTCCGTGAAAGCCTCGCCCACGTTGAAGCCCGAAGCCGGGACCGGAAGCGTGGCGCTGCCCTGGCCGTACAGGTCGTTGATCTGGAAGTCGCGGCTGGTCGCCAGTTGAAGCCGTTCCTGGCGATATTCGGCGCCGAGCGAGAGAGCAACCGGGTTCTTCGCCCACGGCGACTGGATGCCCCAGGCGCCGAGATCGCCGGTTACATAACCGCTGACCACTTCTTCCTGGGTCCAGCCGGACTTGAAGCCCTGCGCTGCGACGTACTTCTCCATGGCCGGCGTGACGGAGCCGATACCGTTGAAGATATCGAGCGGCACGCAGGTCGGGTCGGCGACATAGCCCTGGGCGTTGGTTTCAGCCGCGTAGCACTTGCCAGTGGCGGGATCGACTTCGAGAGCGTTCTGCACCCGCGATTTCGACCATTCGTTCTGGTAGTTCTCGTTGTAGATCGTCTCGCCGTACTGGGCATAGATATCGTAGGCCCAGCCGTCGCCGAGGTCGCCCTTCGCGCCGACTACCATGCGATAGGCAGTGTGGCGCAGGTCGTCGATGCGGTTGCCGCCTTCGATGTTGCGCCGGCCCACCAGGAGCAGGGCCTGGCCGGGGGTAATGTTGGTGGCGCCGGTTCCGGAGGCGCCGCACAGAATGCCGCGTTCCTGAGCCGTCATCAGCGGGTTGGAGCAGTTGACCTGCAGATAGCCGGGGCTCTGTGTGCCCGGGAAGTTGGTCGGGCCGCTGCCGATGAAGGCGCCGGACGGCGCGATCTGCGCCAGCGTATGGTCATCGGTGAACATGAAGCTCGAATAGATGTCGAGCATCTTGCGGGCCTGGTAATGCGCGAAGAAGCCGCCGGTGTAGCGCTCATCCGGGCGCTGCAGGTAGTTCAGCGGGCCGTAGTTGAAGGTCTTCGTCGCGGTGGGCAGCGAACCGTAGGGAACGAACACGCCCGACCCCGGCGCGCCGGTGCCTTCTTCGTAGTAGTTCGCGTAGCCGTTGTCGACCGAATACCAGCGGTTCTTGTTGCTGGAACCGGCGCAGGTCACATAGGCCTGGTACACGCCGACGCTGCAGGCCGAGAAGTCGCGGTTCGATTGCAGCACGGGCTGCGCGTCGCGGTAGCTCAGATAGGCGGTGATGTTGCCCTTGTTGTCGCCGGTGTTGGTGCCGACGATCAGGGTCGCGTCCGTGGTCGAGCCGCCCCACCAGTCCTTCGGTGCGGCCTTGTAGCCGACTTTGGTGTTCAGGTTGTCCCAATAGCTGTTGCCGTTGGCGGCGTAGTTATCGGAATACTGCGCATCGACTTCCACACCCTGGAAATCCTTGCGCATGATGAAGTTCACCACGCCGGCTTCGGCGTCCGAACCGTAAACGGCCGAGGCGCCGCCGGTCAGCACTTCGACGTGATCGACCAGAGCGGCCGGGATGTTGTTCAGGTCGGCAACCGGATTGCTGGGATCGCCCGGCATCAGGCGCTTGCCGTCGACCAGCACCAGGGTGCGGGACGAGCCAAGGCCGCGCAGGTTGACGGTGGCCTGGCCGGTGGAGCCGTTGGAGTCCGTCGAGCCGTAGTCCGCGAACACGCCCGGCAGGTTGTTGAGCAGGCTTTCGACCTTGGTCGTGCCTTCCAGCTGCATTTCCTGCTGGCCGACGGCGGTCACGGGCGAACTGGAGTAAATGCCTTGTTGCGGGATGCGCGAACCCGTCACGACGACGGTTTCGACGGTGCCATTGTCTTGCGCGAGCGCAGGCGCCGCCAGGCTGAGGCCGGCGATGGAGGCTGCTCCGAGGAGCAGTGTCCGCCGCAGACCGCGGTTGTCGAGTTTAGATTTATACACGTGGAACCCCCTTGGTTCTGGTCGTAACGACGACGGTCACAGCCCGGCCCGAAGCCTGCCAGATAACTACCTGTCCGCGCTTCCTCATTGCCGGTCGCACGGATATGCCCGTTTGGCGGCAAAGCTAAGAGCGTCAATTCAACTGGTCAAAACGGTTTTATGAAACGCCGGACATTCGTTCAGGCGCTGTGGCTTTTGTGCATCAATTTTATGAAGCCCTGCCATGATCTTGCTGGCAGCCGCATCGGACTGAAACGATCCTGCTAAGCCACGAAAATCAAATGGAGGCTGACAACGCGCCTTTAGGCAGTTTTGTACTGGTTCCAAAATGGAACCGCCTTCAATCGAATCGTGAAGGCGGTGTTTTCGCGAGCCGATGCGCTATAAAACCGGTGAGATTCACCCAGCCAGCATGCGTGTCCGGCAATGACGACAGGTCTGATCAGCCATCCATCCTGCCTCGACCATGAGACCCCACCGGGCCATCCCGAATGTGCCGACCGGCTGCGGGCCGTGCTGCACGGCCTGGAGCAGGAGGCGTTCCAGTATCTGGTGCGCGGCGAGGCGCGCCAGGCCACGCGCGAGGATCTGCTCAGGGTTCATGCCCCTCGGTTCGTGGACCGCATCCTGGGCCCTCTCACGGAAGAGGCCGTACGCGAACATTACGTCCATGTTGACGCCGACACCGTCATGAGCGCGGGCTCGGCCGAGGCGGCGCTCCGGGCTGCGGGGGCGGTGATCGATGCCGTCGATCTGGTGGCGGACAAGAGCCTCGACAATGCCTTTTGTGCCGTCCGCCCGCCGGGCCACCATGCCGAACGCGACAAGGCAATGGGCTTCTGCCTGTTCAACAACGTCGCCATCGGCGCGCTGCACGCCCGCGCGGTGCATGGGCTTGAGCGCTTGGCGGTGATCGACTTCGACGTCCACCACGGCAACGGCACCCAGGACATCGCCTATTCCGACCCGGGCTTTTTTTATGCGTCGACGCATCAGTGGCCGCTCTATCCGGGCACCGGCAGCCCCAAGGAGCAGGGAGCCAATGGCAACATCGTCAACGCCACGCTGTCGCCGGGGGCGGGCGGCGAGGCGTTCCGCGCCGCTTTTTCGGGCCGCGTTCTGCCGGCGCTGGAAGTTTTTGCGCCGGATATCGTCTTTATCTCTGCGGGCTTCGATGCCCACCGTGCCGACCCCCTGGCCGAGCTTTGCCTGGAGGAGGGCGATTATGCCTGGGTCACCTCGGAAATCTGTGCCCTGGCGCGGCGGGTCTGCGGAGGCCGCGTTGTATCGTCTCTGGAAGGCGGTTATGACCTCGCCGCGCTGGCGCGCTCTGCCGCCGCCCATGTGCGCGCGCTGATGGAGGCATGAGGTGATGGCTGCCAAAGCCAAGGATGCGGTTCCTCTCGACCAGCTCAGCTTCGAGGCTGCGCTGAAGGAATTGGAAGAGATCGTCGCGCGCCTCGAACAGGGTGCCGTCGAACTCGACGATTCCATTGCCCTCTACGAGCGCGGCCAGGTGCTCAAGGCCCATTGCGAAAACAAGCTCAAGGCCGCCGAAGGCCGCCTGGAGAAGATCGTTCAAGGCACCAAAGGCCTCGAGGGCGTCACCGCCGTCGAGCCGGGTTGATCCGGTTCGGGAGCGTTTTCTGGTCATGATTGGCGAGTCACAAGGCCCTGAAAGTCCATTGGAATCTGCCTTCAACGAGGCCGGGACGCTGGTTGGCCAGACGCTCGAGGCGCTGCTGCCGCCGCCGGCCGGGCCCGAAGCCCGGCTGCTCGAGGCCATGCGCGCATCGGCCCGCACGGCCGACCTGAAGCTGCGCGCCTTTCTGGTGTTGCAGGCGGGCGGGCTGTTCGGGGTGGACCGGCGCGTGCTTGGGCGGGTGGCGGCGGCCGTAGAATGTGTGGCGGCCCATGCACGGGCCCGTGATGGCAGCGGCACGGCCGATCCGGCCCATGCGGCCCTCGCCGGCGATGGCCTGTTCGCCCTGGCCTTCGGGCTGCTGGCCTCGCCGGAGAGTGCGGGCGACCCTTTCGTCAGATGCGAGCTGGTGGCGCGCCTGGCCCATGTGGCCGGGCATAGCGGGATGGCGGGAGGCGAAGCGCTGGCCCTGGCCTTTGCCGGTGCCGGGGTGCCCCCGCCGCTGCCGGAATTGAGCCGCCATCAGCACATGAAGACGGCCGCGCTCATCAGCCTGTGCTGCGAGGCGGGTGCCTTGCTCGGCCGGGCCTCGCCGCCGGCGCGCCACGCATTGTCCGCCTACGGACAGGATGTCGGCCTGGCGTTGCAGATTGCTCGCGATCTTGAGGGCACCGATCAATTCCCGACGCCCACCGTGGTTACAGCCTTGGGCGCGGAGCGCGCGGCGGCGCAGGCGGCGGCCCTGGCGGCGCAAGCTGTGCGTCACCTTGATTTGTTCGATGAAAAGGCCGACCTTTTGCGGACAGCCGCGGAATACGCGGTGGCGCCGCGCGGGGCTGCGGCTGCCTGAGGGAGTAAGGTATGAGACAGCCGACATCGACGCCGATGCTCGATCGCGTGGTCGAGCCGAAGGATCTGCGCGAACTCGACCGCTCGGATCTGCGCCAGTTTGCCGACGAGCTGCGCAAGGAAACGATCGACGCCGTGTCCGTCACCGGCGGGCATCTGGGCGCGGGCCTGGGCGTGGTCGAACTCACCGTGGCGCTGCACTATGTCTTCAACACGCCCGACGACAAGGTGATCTGGGACGTCGGCCATCAGGCCTATCCGCACAAGATCCTCACCGGGCGGCGTTCGCGCATCCGCACGCTGCGCCAGGGCGGGGGCCTGTCCGGCTTCACCAAGCGCGCCGAGAGCGAATACGATCCCTTCGGCGCGGCACATTCCTCGACCTCGATTTCCGCCGGCCTCGGCTTTGCCGTGGCGCGCGATCTCAAGAAGGAGAACCGCAACGTCATCGCCGTGATCGGCGACGGCGCCATGAGTGCGGGCATGGCCTATGAGGCGATGAACAATGCCGGCGCACAGAAGGCGCGGCTGATCGTGATCCTCAACGACAACGACATGTCCATCGCGCCGCCGGTGGGCGCAATGAGCGCCTATCTGGCGCGCCTCGTCTCCAGCCGGTCCTATCGGGAGCTGCGCGAGCTGGGCAAGCGCATCGCGCACTGGCTGCCCAAGCCGGTGGAAGTCACCGCCAAGCGTGCCGAGGAATATGCCCGGGGCATCGCGATGGGCGGCACGCTATTCGAGGAGCTGGGCTTCTACTATGTCGGCCCGATCGACGGGCACAATCTCGATCACCTGATCCCGGTGCTCGAGAATGTGCGCGATACCAAAAACGGCCCGATCCTCATCCATGTGGTGACCAAGAAGGGCAAGGGCTACGCCCCCGCCGAAGCCAGCGCCGACAAGTATCATGGCGTCTCCAAGTTCAATGTGCTCACCGGCGAGCAGAAGAAATCCAATTCCAAGGCGCCGAGCTACCAGAAGGTGTTCGGCGAGGCGCTGGTGGAAGAGGCGAAGAAAGACGACCGCATCGTCGCCATCACCGCGGCGATGCCGTCGGGCACCGGCGTGGACATCTTCCAGAAATCCTTCCCGGCGCGCACGTTCGATGTCGGCATCGCCGAGCAGCACGCGGTGACGTTCGCCGCGGGCATGGCGGCGGATGGCATGAAGCCCTTCTGCGCGATCTATTCCACCTTCCTGCAGCGGGCTTACGACCAGGTGGTGCATGACGTGGCGATCCAGAAGCTGCCGGTGCGCTTTGCGATGGACCGGGCCGGCCTCGTGGGTGCCGACGGGCCGACCCATGCCGGATCGTTCGATATCGGCTATCTGGGCGCGCTGCCGGGTTTCGTGCTGATGGCGCCGTCAGACGAAGTCGAACTGATGCACATGATCGCCACGGCCGTGCAGATCGACGACCGGCCGAGCGCCTTGCGCTATCCGCGCGGCGAAGGGCTCGGCATCGAGCGCCCGCGGATCGGCACGCCGCTCGAAATCGGCAAGGGCCGCATCATGCGCGAGGGCAATTCCATCGCCATCCTCAGCTACGGCACGCGGCTCGCCGAAGGCCTGATCGCGGCCGAGAAGCTGGCCGGTTACGGCCTCTCCGCCACCGTGGCCGATGCGCGCTTCGCCAAGCCGCTCGATGAAGACCTCGTCCGCCGCCTGGCGCGCGAGCACGAGATGCTCATCACCCTCGAGGAGGGCGCGATGGGCGGCTTCGGCGCCTTCGTGATGCAGTTCCTGGCGCTGGAAGGCCTGCTCGATGGCGGGCTCAAGATCCGCCCGCTGACGCTGCCCGACCGCTTCATCGACCAGGACGCGCCGGAGAAGATGTACGAAGCCGCCGGCCTCGACGCCAAGGCCATCGTCGCCACGGTTCTGAATGCGCTTGGCCGCGAGCATGAGGCGGCGGTGGCGCAGGCGTAACGGCAGGAGATTTTCCTCCCCCGCTGTGCGGGGGAGGAAAAGCAAAGCGCCGTATCGATGAACGCCCCGCCCAAACGCGCCGATGTATTCCTAGTCGAACACGGCCATGCCGCCAGCCGCGCGGAAGCGCAGGCCGCGATCAAGGCCGGACGGGTGACGGCCGACGGCGCGGTGGTAACCAAGCCCGCACAGCGGCTGCATGACGGCATGGCGATCGCCTTCGAGAAGGAACATCCTTACGTCTCCCGCGGCGCGCTGAAGCTGATCGCGGCGCTGGATCATTTCGGCTTTTCGCCCGAGGGGCGAGCCTGTCTCGATCTCGGCGCCTCTACGGGGGGCTTCAGCGAGGTGCTGCTGGAACGCGGCGCGCGCCACGTCACCGCCGTCGATGTCGGCCACGCGCAGTTGCATGAGAAAGTTTCCGGCGATCCGCGCGTGACCTCCTACGAAGGCGTCAATGCGCGCGAGTTGACGGCAGAGATCGCCGGTGTGCCCGAGGCCATCGTGATCGACGTCAGTTTCATCTCGCTGATGCTGGCGTTGCCGCGCGCGCTGGCGCTGGCCGCGCCGGGGGCCTGGCTGGTGGCGCTGGTCAAGCCGCAATTCGAAGTGGGGCGCGGGCATGTCGGCAAGGGCGGCCTCGTGCGCGACGCAGGCGCGGCCCATGCCGCCGCCGAGCGGGTGGCGATGTGGCTGTCATCCGTCGGGGGATGGACCGTACACGGACTGATTGAAAGCCCGGTCGCCGGCGGCGACGGCAGCCGCGAATATCTGCTGGGCGCGGTGAAGGCATGACGGCTCTCTGCGCCCATTTCGGCAGCTGCGGCGGCTGCCTGCTGCAGGATCTGGCGCCCGAAGCCTATCGCGCACAGAAGCGCGAGACGGTGCTGGCCGCGCTGGCCCGTCACGGTATCGCGGCCGAAGTGGCGGAAATGATTTCGGTGCCGGAAAATTCCCGCCGCCGTGCTGCCTTCAAGGCTGCGAAGAAGGCGGGCGCCGTGCTGCTCGGCTTTCGCGCCCGCCAGAGCCATGACGTCGTCGACATGCGCGAGTGCCGCGTGCTCACCAGGGCGATCATGGTCGCGCTGCCTTCCCTGCGTGCGATGCTGGCCACGCTGCTGAAAGACGGCGAGGCGGTGGAACTTCATCTCACCGAAACCGAAACGGGGCTCGATCTCGCGCTAGGCTGGAAGCGTGCCCTGAAGCCTGCGTTCACCGCGGAGCTGGCGCGCTGGGCGGCGGAGGCGAAGTTCGCGCGCATCACCGTGAACGGTCAGGTCGCGGTGGAACTGGCGCGGCCGGTCGTCCGTTTCGCCAACGCCGAGGTTGCACTACCGATCGCCGCCTTCCTGCAGCCTACGCGCGAAGGCGAGGCGGCGTTGCAGAAGCTGGTAACCGGGTCGCTGGCGGGCGCGAAACGTATCGCCGATCTGTTTTCCGGCTGCGGCACCTTCTCGCTGGCGCTGGCGGCGCGGGCACGCGTGCATGCGGTGGAGCGCGAAGCCGATCTGTTATCCGCACTGGCTGACGCCGTGCGCCACGCGCAAGGCCTCAAGCCGGTTACCACCGAAGGGCGCGACCTCTTCAAGCTGCCGCTGACCCCGCCGGAGTTGAAGAATTACGATGGCGTGCTGCTTGATCCGCCGCGGGCGGGCGCGGCCGCGCAGTGCCGCGAACTGGCAGCGTCAAAAATCCGCCGC